>SYEM01000197.1 GCA_005801385.1 Verrucomicrobiales bacterium
AAGAGCATTCGCTGTGCAAACCGGGCGACCTTGTCGCGCTGGACCTCCACATGCGTGAGCATCGTCTCGGGTCCCACACCCGTCAGGGGAACCTCGGCCAAGAGGTCGACATGCTGTCGGGGTCGGGGTGAGCGACCCAGCAACGCCCGCAGTTCCTTGTCCAGGAACCGGACCTTCCTCGACCGGTCGATCTTCCGGGCAAAGGCAGGATCAAACCGCTCCATGCACTCGTGGAAGAGGCCCATGAGGGTCTCCTTCCAGATCGCATCGTAGTCCGGTCCTGGTGGCGGCATCCACCCACTCTGGCAGGGGCCCAGACCGGTCCACCATCGCCAGATTTAGGGATGCAAAGGAGACTCACACAGAGGCGATGCCGGTAGGGCTGTGCTCCGCCACGGCCCCATCTCGATCCGATGCCCGTGGCGCACCCGTGAACGGGGACGGGGCTGGCCACAGCGTACCAGGATCCCGGCTGGGCTTGTTCGATCACTTCACCCTCGCGGTCTAGATGGGGACGCCACGGAGAGCGTCCCTACCGGAGGGCGCTCCCGCGCCCCGTGATGCAGGGCACTGCATCACCCACCCGTGGACGCCGTCGGCGTCCGGTCAGAAACCACCCCTAGGCCGCTCGTTTCTTCCTCCCTCCCTCTCTCGTCTTTCCTCCGCGCCACCGCGTCTCCACGTGAGTCTTCTTCCCCCTTCCCACCCACACCGATACGCTCTCCGCATGATTCCCAGTGTGCCGGATCCCGTGGCGCTTCTCCGACCCCGTCGTCGGATCGAGGGCTTCTCCGCCATCCTCCTACCGTTCCTTGCCGATGGCTCCGTGGATTGGGACGGATTCCGCGGACATGTGCGGCGGACCGTCGAGGCCGGACTAGGCCCCGCGGTCAACATGGACACCGGCTTTGGCAACCTCATCGACGAGTCCACCAAACGTCGGGCGCTGGAGATCACCCGGCATGAATGTGACGGAAGGTTCTTCGTCGCGGGTGCCTTCGTGGGTGACCAGCCCGGGGCCGCGTTTGCCCGCGATGCCTATGCCCGCCAGATGGAGATGATCCAGGAGTTCTCCGGCATCCCCGTCATCTTCCAGAGCCATGGGCTGACAGGTCAGTCCGACGACGCCATCGTCGGCGCCTACGCCTCGCTGGGGACTCTTTGCGATCGGTTCGTGGGCTTCGAACTGGGCACCATGTTCGCCCCGTTCGGGAAGATTTACTCGCTCGACGTCTTCAGCGGGCTGATGGGGGTGAACTCCTGCATCGGGGCCAAGCACTCGTCGCTTCGTCGTGACCTCGAATGGCAGCGGCTGGTGCTGCGCGATTCGATCCGACCCGACTTCCGGGTCTATACCGGGAACGATCTGGCGATCGACATGGTCATGTACGGCAGCGACTACCTCCTGGGGCTGTCGACCTTTGCTCCCGACGTCTTCGCCCGGCGCGACGCTGCCTGGGCCGCGGCCGACCCCGCCTTCCACGAGCTCAACGACCTGCTGCAGTACCTGGGGTTCCTCGCGTTCCGTCCGCCCGTGCCCGCATACAAGCACAGCGCGGCCCAGTTCCTGAAGCTCCGGGGCTGGATCGGGTGCGACGACACCCATCCCCGCTCGCCGCGTCGACCGGAGTCGGATCGGGAGATCCTCGCCGACATCGCGGCACGGCTGCCGCGGTGAACCCCTGAGACCTCCGAGCAACCCCTCGCCACCATGCCCACCGGAACCCTGAACCCCACGGCACGGCCGGTGGATCGGGTCCATGGAACCCGGGAGGAGTCGGCATCATGACGGGGGGGCGTCGCCTGGGGGTGCTGGCCACCGCGGCATTGGCGCTGGTGTTTGATGGCGTTGAACTGGGCCTGATGCCGATCGCCTCCCTGTCGGTCTCGAAGAGCCTGCTCGGGGCGGGCTACACGCCGACGCTGGGTGGGGACTGGTTCGCCCGATTCACGGCAGCGCTCATGCTCGGCGCGGCCGTCGGCGGGATCGTCCTGGGCCACCTCGGGGACCGGATTGGCCGCACGCGAGCCCTCGGCGTGAGCGTGCTCGTCTATTCGGTGTTCGCCGGCCTCGGGGCATGGGTCCGAAGCCAGGAGGAGATGCTGGTGCTGCGGTTCCTCGTCGGACTCGGCGTCGGCGGGGTCTGGCCCAACGCGGTGGCCCTCGCGGCCGAGTGCTGGCCGGACAAATCCCGTCCCCTCGTCGCCGGCCTGATGGGGGCCGCCCTCAACTCCGGTATCCTCGGACTGTCGCAGGTCGCCCGCCACTGGCCGGTGACCCCGGAGTCCTGGCGCTGGCTCTTCCACCTCGCCGCTGTGCCCGCGGCCCTGGGCATCCTCGCCCTCTGGATCGTCCCCGAATCCCCGCTCTGGCTTGCACAGCGAGGCCAGGCATCCTCTGCAAACCCAGGTCCCACCAGGACCCCAGTAGCGAACCCGGTTCGTGATCTCCTGCGTCCTCCCCTGCTCCGGACCACCCTCGTCGGCATCCTTCTGGGATCCATCCCCATGATCGGCGCCTGGGCGGCAAGCAAGTGGATGATCCCGTGGGCCGACGCCGTCGCGGGTGCCACCACCCCCGGCTACAAGGCCTCGACCCAGGGGGCTTGGGCTCTGGGTGCGGTGCTGGGAAGCTTCGTGGGTGCCCAAGTTGCCGTGCTGCTGGGACGTCGACGCGCCTACGCCGCGATCAGCCTCGGAGCGGCGGCGCTGACGGTGGGTCTCTTCCGAGGTACCGCACCACTCCGACCGGAGTTCCTGCCGCTGGTCTTCGCCCAAGGCTTCGTTGGCACCCTCTTCTTCGGCTGGCTGCCACTGTATCTCCCTGAACTGTTCCCCACCCATGTCCGGGCCGCCGGCAGCGGCATCGCCTACAACGTCGGCCGCTTCGCCACCGCCGGTGGAGTCCTGCTCGCCGGATCCCTCTTCACCCTTCTCGGGGGTTCCTATCCGCAGGTGGGCTCCCTCTGCGGACTCCTCTATCTCCTGGGCGTCATCGCCATCCTTTGGGCTCCCGACACCACGGATCACACCCTGGCTGCGACCCCATCCCCGAAACCCTCCCGACCATGAAGGCCCTGCTGCGTCTCCTCCCGCTGACGATCCCCGTCTGGCTGCCCGCCGCGGACTTCCATGACCCCAACGCCAACCGTGACGCCCTGCCGAAAGTCCCGGCCGGGTTCGAGATCTCCTTCTTCGCCCGCGAACCGCTCGTCCGACAACCCTGCTCCATGGCGTTCGACGCCCGGGGCCGGCTGTGCGTCGGCATGGGACCCCAATACCGGAATCCGAGGCCCGACACCCCGGGCGACAGCGTCGTGCTCGTGCTGGACGACGACGGCGATGGCCGGGCGGATCGCTCCCGGGTCTTCGCGACAGGATTCAACGCGATCCAGGGCCTGGCCTGGCATGGACGCGACCTCTGGGTTGCCAACGCGCCGGACCTGACCGTGGTGCGGGACCTCGATGGGGATGACGAGGCGGACGAGTACGTCCGGATCTACACCGACCTCGGCAACCTCGAGCACGGGCTGCATGGATTGAACTGGGGACCGGACGGGCGGTTCTACATGAGCAAGGGGAACTCCAAGGGTCTCACCCAGCCCGGGCGGGTTGCGCCGAAGCCGTTCCGGGATCTCTGGGGCGTGCGGGCCCCGGTGGGCACGCCCGACCTGCCCCCGCCGCAGACGTTCCGCAAGGGCGAGTACCGGAAGGCCTACCATGATCCGGCCGACGATTGGGGTCTCGAGGGCGGTGTGCTGCGGTGCGAGGACGGCGGGACCGGGCTCGAGATCGTGTCGCGCGGGATGCGGAACCCGTGGGACATGACCTTCGACAGCGGCTTCAACGCCCTCGTGACCGACAACGACCAGAACTCCGGCGACCGGGTGTTCCGGTCGTTCCAGGGGGCCCACTTCGGGTGGAACCATCCCTGGAGCGCCCACTGGGGCACGCCACCGCATCCCCCGACGGCCCCGGTGAGCGGCCCCCTCCACGAGGGCTCCTACACCGGCATCGTGTTCGGGGATTCACCGGCGTTTCCGGCATCGCATCGACAGGTGTTCTTCGTGAACGACTGGCTACGGAAGGCGACCTTCGTCTGGCGCCCCGTCTGGGACGGCGCGCTGCTGAAGCCCTTGGGCGGCGACTGGGAACCCTTCGTGGAGGGCGGCAGCTCGCTGTTCCGACCGACCGACCTCGAGATCGGACCCGACGGCGCCCTGTGGATCCTCGGGTGGAGCGCCGGCTATGGCGCGGAGTACCGGGACGGTCAGATGACCAGCGAGGGACGCGTGTTCCGTGTGACGGCGGCCGGCCAGAAGCCGACGACGCCCCTGGCCTCCAAGCGAGCCAAGCCGTTGTCGGCCTGGACCCCGGCAGATCTGATCGAGGATCTCGACGGGCTTCTGCCCGTGTGGCGGATCGATGCCCAGGACGAGCTGGTCCGACGCGGCGACGCGGTCCGACCCGCCCTCCTCGCGGCCCTGAAGGCGCAGCTGCCTTCCGAGGCGCGAGAGACCTGGCTGCTCTGGACCCTTGGGCGTGGCCAGCCTGCCGATCGGTCGCGGGACGGGATCCTGCTGGAATGGGTCAAGAACCCCGAAACCGGTCTGAACCGACGCATCCAGTGCATCCGTCTCCTCGCCGATCGGACCCGTCGCCGCAGCGCCGACACGGCTTTGCCCGACGCGGTGGTCTCGCTGCTGAAGGATCCGGAGGCACGACTGCGCTTCGAGGCGATCCAGGCCATCGACCGGTGCCGCCAGACCTCCGCACGCGATGCGCTGCTGAGTGCGCTGGCCGCAGAAACGGATCGCGTCACGACCTACGCCGCCTGGCAGGCCCTGAGACGCCTCGTGCCAAGGGACGCTCTGGAGTCCCTGCTCGCCGACCCGCGTCCGGGTATCCGGCGCGGCGCCCTGCTCGCGCTGCTCGAGGACCAGGCCCTCAAGGAGGGACAGGTCCGGCCGTTGGCGTCGGACCCTGACCCCTCGGTCCGGGAGATCGCCACGCTCTGGCTGCAGAAGTCGGGCGCCGGCGGCGGAACCGTCGAGGTCCGGGGGCGTCCGCTGGAGGCCGTGCTGTCGGGGGGCAAGGCCAACGAACCCGTCCTGCTGCCGGCACGCTCGACCTCGACCACCGTCGACCAAGCCCTGGCGGCCCTGGACTCCGGCAATGCCGAACGCGGGGCCCGATGGTTCCATGCCCCGGGCGGTGCCGGGTGCGCCCAGTGCCACCGTTTCAATGGGCAGGGAAATGCGTTCGGACCCGACCTCTCGGCCATCGCCGACCGGGCCCCGGTCCGTCACCTGGTCCAATCCCTCCTTGAACCCAACGCCGTGATCACCGAGGGATTCCAGCTCCTCACCGTTCAGACCCGGGATGCCGAGCACGCTGGCATCCTTCTGGAGGAGAGCGGCCTGTCGTTGACCCTCGGCCTTGCGACCGGAGAACGAGTGGTGATTCCGAAATCGAAGATCGTCGACCGGACCACGGAGAAGACCTCCGCCATGCCGGCGTTCGACACCGTCCTCGGCCCCACGGAGATCGCAGATCTCGTCGCCTATCTCCGGAGTCAACCTGAACCCGCCGGATCGACCCCCGGGAAGACGTTACTGCCGTCGTCGACGCCGGGGTTTGAGCTGGAGGACGCGGAAGGACGGATCCGGATCCGCCGGAACGGCCAGCCGCTCGCGGAGTTCGTCTACCGGGACGACCGGATCCTGCGTCCCCACTTCGCCAACCTCCATGCGCTCGACGGTGCCCGGGTCACGCGCAACCACCCACCCGTGCCGGGGCAGGACGCAACGGACCACGACACCATGCATCCGGGTCTGTGGCTGGGGTTCGGCGACATCAGCGGCATCGACTTCTGGCGCAACCGCGGACGCATCGACCATGTCGGCTTCGTGGACTCCCCGACCGTCCGCGACGGCGCGCTCCGCTTCGCCACGGAATCCCGGCTCCGCGGACCTGACGGCGCCACGCCGGGAGCGATGACGAACCGGTTCACGATCGTCCCCGGCGACGGCGCGTGGATGCTGACCTGGGAGGCCGTCCTGGTGCCGACTGGGAAGGATCTCGTGTTGGGCGACCAGGAGGAGATGGGCTTCGCGGCGCGGGTGGCCACGTCGCTGACCGAGAAGAACGGGGGGCGGATCCTCAGCAGCACGGGGCGGGTGTCGGCCCAGCAGACCTGGGGACAGCCGGCCGACTGGTGCGACTACGCCCGGGTGGTGGAGGGGCGGTCGACCGGGATCACCCTGATGGCGGATCCGTCCAACTTCCGACCGAGCTGGTGGCACAACCGGGACTACGGCGTCTTCGTGGCGAACCCGTTCGGTCGCGAGGCGATGAAGCAGGGGGCGAAGAGCGCCGTGGTCGTGAAGCCCGGCAGTCCGCTGCGACTCCGGTTCGGTGCGGTGCTGCATTCCGGTCCGGTCGAGCCGCCTTTCGATCCGGCGACGGCCTACCTGCACTTCAGAAACCGCTCCACTCCCTGAGCCGTCCAGCGCCATCCTCACCCCGGTCCATGTCTGAACCCTTCAAGCTGACCCGAATCGCCTCTCTCAAGACCGTCGACGAGTTCCGCGCCCATCTCGCGTCGCTCGGCCTCGACATTCCGACCGAGGACACGATCGCCACCACGGGCTCCCCGCTGCTCCAGCCGCTGTCCGGAGTGACAATTCGTGGGAAGACGATCGGCAACCGGTGGGCGATCCATCCGATGGAAGGCTGGGACGGCACCACGGACGGCGGGGTCACCGATGACATGCGGCGGCGCTGGCGTCGGTTCGGAGAAAGCGGGGCGAAGCTGATCTTCGGCTGCGAGGCCATGGCGGTCCGGCCTGACGGTCGGGCCAACCCGAACCAGCTCATCCTCCAGGAGTCCAACCGCGACGGACTCCGCGAACTCCTCGGCATCCTTCGGGATGCCCACCGGGAGCACCACGGCACCACGGACGACCTCGTGGTCGGGTTCCAGCTGACCCACTCGGGACGCTTCTGCCGTCCGAACGATAAGAAGCGCTTCGAGCCGCGCGTGGCGTTCCGTCATCCCCTGCTGGATGGCCGGTTCCGGGTGGACTCCGACGCCCAGGTACTGACGGACGACGAGGTCCGGGAACTGATCCGCTGCTACGTCCAGGCGGCGCGCCTCGCACAGGAGGTCGGGGCCGACTTCGTCGACCTCAAGCATTGCCACGGCTATCTGCTCCACGAGTTCCTCGGCGCCCACACCCGCCCGGGTCCCTACGGCGGGAGCTTCAAGAACCGCACCCGGATCCTCCGCGAGATCGTCGAGGGCATCCGGGCCGACGGGAACCCGATCGACATCGCCGTCCGCCTGAGCGCCTTCGACTTCGTCCCGTTCCGTCCGGATCCCGCTCAATCGCAGCCCGGCAAGCCGGGCCCCGGAATCCCGGAAGATTACTCGGCGCATCTTCCGTATCGATTCGGCTTCGGGATCGATCCCCACAACCCGGTGACCCACGACCTGACCGAGACCTTCCGGTTCGCCGACCTCTGCGTGGACCTCGGGATCCGTCTGCTCAACCTCACCGCCGGATCGCCCTACTACAATCCACACATCCAGCGTCCCGCCGCGTATCCGCCGTCCGACGGCTACCAGCCGGCGCACGACCCGCTGATCGACGTGGCCCGCCAGCTGGATGTCGTACGCCGGGTGAAGGCCCACCTCGCTGGACGCGGCACCGCAGTGGTCGGCACCGCGTACAGCTACCTCCAGGAGTACCTGCCCCACGTGGCGCAGGCCGTGATCCGACAGGGCTGGACCGATGTCGTCGGCCTCGGACGCATGACGCTCAGCTACCCCGGTATACTGTCCGACGCCACCCGCCAGGGGGTCCTGACGCCGCGGCTGCTGTGTCGGACCTTCAGCGACTGCACTACCGCGCCACGCAACGGTCTGATCTCGGGCTGCTACCCGCTCGACGACCACTACCGGGTAAAGCCGGAGGCCGAGCGGCTGAAGGCGATCAAGAAGGGATTGGTCTAGCCGATCCGCGGAGACCGCAGCCATGCCCCACGAACCCATCGGACTGATCGGCCTCGGACTGATGGGAACCGCCTTGGCGGAGCGGCTGCTGGAACAGGGCTATCCGGTAATGGTCTGGAACCGGACCCGATCGAAGGCCGATCCGCTCATCGCCCTCGGGGCCCGCTGGACCGACGACCCGCTCATCGACTGTCGACGGGTCCTCGTGAGCCTCTATGACAGTGCCGCGGTGGAGGCAGTTCTGGATCCCCTGCTTCCGGAGGCACCCGCCGGCCGATTGATCCTCGACACGACCACCGGCGACCCGGAGTCGACGGCCGCCCTTGGATCGAGATGCGCCGATCGCAGCCTCCAGTACCTCGACGCCCCGATTTCCGGATCGAGCGAGCAGACCCGACGGGGGGACGTGACGCTCTTCGTGGGTGGAGACCGGGCAACCTTCGAGTCGTGCGCCGACCTGTGGTCGATCCTGGGCCGTCGGGTGCTGCATGTGGGGCCCTGTGGGAGCGCGGCCCGGATGAAGCTGATCACGAACCTTGTGCTGGGGCTGAACCGCGCGGCGTTGGCGGAGGGCCTGGCGTTCGCGGAGGCGCTCGGGGTGGATCCCGCAGCGGCCCTCGAGGCTCTGAAGAACAGCAATGCCCAGTCCCGCGCAATGGAGGTAAAGGGCGAAAAGATGGTGTCCCGGGACTACACACCCCAGGCCCGACTGTCCCAGCATCTGAAGGACCTCCGACTCATCCTCGACGCCGCCAGCGGGGCGGGACTCACGCTGCCGCTCGCCGACGCCCACCGACGCCTGATGGAACACGCAGAGCGGATAGGACTCGGTGACCAGGACAACAGCGCCGTCCTCGAGGCCCTGCGCCGACGGTGAAGAGGGACTCACACGGCGACGCCGAGACGCGGAGGAACGACGGAGGCAACGCCGGTAGGGCTGTGCTCCGCCACGGCCCCATCTCGATCCGAGGTACGTTGTGCACCCGTGAGGGGAGACGGGATCCGCCCACGCGTCAGAGGAACCCGGCTGGGGTGATCGGTCTCATCACTCCTCAAGGATCTAGATGGGGACGCCACGGAGGCCGTCCCTACCCGGCATGGGCGCTCCCGCGCCCAGTGATGCAGGGCACGGTATCACCCACCCATCGATGCCATCGGTATTTGTCCCAATGCCACGGGTCTGAACTCTCAGCTCTCAACTCTCAGCTCGCCTTGAGCGTCCCGGCGTCGCCGTGTGAGTCCCCCTTCCCCTGATCACGACAGGATCTCGGAGACGACACGGCCGTGGACGTCGGTCAGACGGAAGTCGCGACCCTGGAACCGATAGGTCAGCCGTTCGTGGTCGATGCCCATGAGATGCAGGATCGTCGCCTGCAGGTCGTGCACATGGACGCCATCGCTCACGACATTCATGCCCAGATCGTCGGTCTCCCCATGGCTCAACCCCGCCTTCACCCCGCCCCCCGCCATCCAGCTCGTGTAGGCGTAGGGATGATGGTCCCGACCCCAGTTCTTGCGGTCGTCGAGGGCGCCCTGGATGAACGGGGTCCGACCGAATTCCCCGCCCCAGATCACCAGCGTATCGTCCAGCAGGCCGCGCTGCTGCAGATCGAGCACGAGTCCGGCCGACGGCTGGTCAGTGTCGCGGCACTGGGTATACAGCTCGGTCGTGAGACTCCGATGCTGATCCCATCCGGCGTGCATCACCTGGACACATCGGACGCCTCGTTCGATGAGGCGTCGGGCCATGAGACAGTTGTACGCGAAGGTCCCCTGCTCCCGGACGCTCGGCCCATAGAGCGAGAGCACGCTTTCGGGTTCCTTCGACAGATCCGTCAGCTCCGGCACGCTCGTCTGCATCCGGAACGCCATCTCGTACTGGGAGATGCGGGTGGCGATCTCGGGATCGCCGTGCTCCCGAAGCTTCCGCTCGTTGAGCACCGCCAGGTCGTCGAGCATCGCACGGCGTAGAGACGGATCGAGTCCCGAGGGATTGCTCAGGTAGAGGACCGGATCTCCGTTGCCGCGGAACTTCACGCCCTGGTAGCGCGAGGGCAGGAATCCGGAGCCCCAGTAGAAATCGTAGAAGATCTGTCCACAGGTGGTGCCCTTGCTGACCGAGGTCATGACCACGAACGCCGGAAGGTTCTCGGTTTCGCATCCCAACCCGTAGGTGAGCCACGCCCCGAGCGTGGGACGTCCCGGGATCTGGGCCCCGCTCAGCATGAGCGAGATCGCCGGCGCGTGGTTCACGGCGTCGGTGTGCATGCCCTTCACGAAGCACAATCGATCGGCCACCTGGGCGGTATACGGCAGGAACTCGCTCACCCAGGCGCCGCTCTGTCCGCGCTGGTGGAAGGGTTCGACCGGGGCCAGCAGCAGCTTGCCGTCCGCCTTGCCGGTCATCGTGCTGAACCGCTTGCCCGCGACGTAGCCGTCGGGAACCGACTTCCCGTGCAGCTCACGGAGCTTTGGCTTGTAGTCGAAGAGGTCGACATGCGTCGGGGCCCCGTTCTGGAAGAGATAGATGACGTACTTGGCCCGGGGCGGCTTCGGTGGATACCCCGGTAGACCCTGGAGCCCGCCGCCCGACGCTGCGGCGGTGGCCCCGCCCCGTCCCAGCAGCGATGCCAGCGCCCCGGTGCCGAGGGCCGTGGCCCCACGCCCGAGGAAGGTCCTCCGGTTCAGCAGCAGATGGCTCTCGTCCAAGGGGTTCAGCGGGTCATTCGACATTCAGGGCCTCATCGAGATTCAGCACTGTGCTGCACACAACCGTCCATGCCGCCAACGCGGCCGGATCCAGATCCGTGGGAATCCGGATCTCCCCGACCTCGACCAGCTCCCGGGCGCGTCCCGGCTCGGTCGCGAAGCGCTGTCGGTACCCGTGGAGGGATCCCAGCAAGCGCCCCTCTTCCTCGGCGTCAGGAAGACGTCCGACCACCTCCCGGTAGAGCCAGCGAAGACGCTCGGGGTCGGTGTCGGCAGCCCCGGCCACCCGCGCGGCCAAGGCGCGGGCGGCCTCGACGTAGGTGATGTCGTTGAGCGTCAGCAGCGCGTGCAGGGGGACGTTCGTGCGCGGGGTGCGGACCGTACAGGTCTGACGGCTTGCGACATCGAAGAACAGCGTCGGTCCGACAATCCGGCGCCAGAACACGTACAGGCTCCGACGGTAGAGCGACGCGCCATGGTCCTGCTCATAGCGCTTGGTCCCGAATGTGGCCTCCTCCCAGATCCCAGGCGGCTGATAGGGCTTCACCGGCGGACCGCCGATGTCCTCCACCAGCAGTCCGGCATGGAACAGGGCGGCGTCGCGGATCATCCAGGACGGCATCCGAAGCCGTGCCCCCCGGGCCAGGAGCCGGTTCTCCGGATCCCGTTCCCGGATCTCAGGAGGCGTGCGCGACGCCTGACGGTAGGTGGCGCTGGTGACGATGAGCCGATGGAGGTGCTTGAGATCCCAGCCGGAGTCGCGGAACTCGACCGCGAGCCAGTCGAGGAGCTCCGGATGACTGGGGCGTTCCCCCTGGAGACCGAAATCCTCGGAAGTTTTCACGAGTCCAAGGCCAAAGAAGAGCTGCCAGGACCGGTTGACCGCCACCCGTGCGGTGAGGGGATGCCCGGGGGACAGGATCCATTGGGCGAGGCCCAGCCGGTTGGTCGGAGACCCGGCCGGGGAGGTCGAGAGCCCCTTCGGCACAGCCGCGACAACCCGGGCTCCAGGCTGCTCGTAGTTCCCTCGAGCCAGTACGAAGGTGTCCCGGAACCTCTCCTGGTCCTCCATCACCATGACCCGGGGGATGGACCGGTTCAGCCCGTCCCGCTCGTCCCGGAGATGCTTCTGACGCTCCAGCGCTCCGGCGTAGGGCGCATCGTTCGTCCTCCAGTGGGCGGCCAGCGGGTTGAGACGCGCTCCATCCCTCTGCTCGGGATCCTGCGCGAGCGCGTCCTGGATCTCCTTGGGCAGGTCACGAACGCCCGACGCCTCCAGCACGGGCTTGCCGGCCGGCCGGGGAAACTTGACCGACTCGAGAGTCCGCACCGTTCTGGCGGACGCCTTCAGCTCGGTCTCGAGCCACTGGCGTCGCTCCTTCTGGGTCTCGGAGGGCCACTCCAGGTTCGGCCGCGCCTGCGGATCCCCACCGCCGCCGTCGACCGCGGTGCGATCGAAGAAGGCGAGCAGACTGAAATAGTCCTTCTGGGTGAACGGATCGTATTTGTGGTCGTGACAGCGCGTGCAGTTGAAGGTGGCCCCGAGCCAGACCGTGGCGACGGTCTCGGTCTGGTCGAACAGGTAGTCGATCCGGTTCTCCTCCGGGATGCGTCCCCCTTCCCCGTTGATCATGTGGTTGCGGACGAATCCGGTGGCGAGGCGCTGCTCGGGAGCCGGCGACGGGAGGAGATCCCCCGCCAGCTGCCACGTGGTGAAGTCGTCAAAGGGCCGGTTGGCGTTGAACTCCCGGACCACCCAGTCGCGCCACGGCCACATCGTCCGCTCGCCATCCCCCTGATAACCGTTGGAGTCGGCATACCGAGCCGCCTCGAGCCAGTCCCACGCCAGCCGTTCGCCATGGCGTGGCGACGCCAGCAAGCGGTCGACCTGGCGCTCATACGCCCCGGGTTGGGTGTCCTCGACAAATACCCGGATCTCGTCGGGCGTTGGGGGCAGCCCGGTCAGATCGAAGGAGAGCCGACGCAACAGTGTCTCCCGCGACGCCTCCGGGGCGGGCTCCAGACCCTCCCGCGCCAACCGACTCCGCACGAAGGCGTCGATCGGGTTTGAGACGCCCGGAACGGACGGCGGGGCGGGCCGCTGCGGCGGCTCATACGCCCAGTGCCGTCCCCACGGAGCCCCCTCGGCGATCCACCGGCTCAAGGTCGCAATCTGGTCCTGCGACACCGGACGGTGCGCCTCCGGCGGCGGCATGACATCGTCCGCGTCCGCGGTGAGGACCCGTCGGATCACCTCGCTGGCCTTCGGGTCGCCCGGGACGATCGCCACTTTGCCGCTCTTGCCCGGACCCAGCGCCCCCTCGCGGACATCCAGCCGCAGGCCGCCCTTTCGGGCCGCCGCATCCGGTCCATGGCAGGCGAAGCAGTGGTCTGCGAGGATCGGCAGGACGTCGCGGGAGAACCGCACCGTCTCGGCGGCCTCGGCCGACCCGAGGCCGAGGGCGAATCCAAGGACCGTCCCGAGGGACTTCCATCGGGTGGCGGGATTCCAGTCCCGGAAGTCCGAGGTCATGACGACACCTCGCTCAGATCGCGGGCACGTTCCAGCCCTCGCGATAGGAGCGGCGCACCCACTGGTTTGCGTCCGGCATATTCGTGAACTGGAGCCGCTTGGCATCCCAGTCCAGCGTGGCGTTCGGGAACCGCGTCGCGACGCCACCCAGCAGGATGGATTCGGTGAGGGGTCCGGAATAGGAGAACGGCGTCGAGGTCTTGGCCTCGCCACGGACCGCATCGATGAACTGGTGCCAGTGGTCGACGCCCTCCACGACCGGGAGCCCGTCGGTCACCACTTTGCCGGCCTTCAGAACGATGGGCATGGAGACGTGCGGGATGACCATGACCCCGTCGGTGCCGATGAGGATCGATCCCTGGTCGGGGAGATCCTTTCCAGCCAGCAGGGCCCGGATCTCGGCGGGCGGACGCTGGTTGCCGTCGTACCAGGTGATTGGGATCCGGCTGGGGATCGTGTATCGCGTGGCCGGGAAGACGTAGCGGATCAGGGCGTTGTTGGCCCAGGAATCGGCATTGGGCGACGGCCCCTCGCTGCGCACCGAGACGGGTGCCGTGAGGGCGAGGGCGGCGAAGACGGGGTCGAAGATGTGGCAGCCCATGTCGCCGAAGGTGCCGGTGCCGAAGTCGAGACGCCGGCGCCAGTTGGCCGGGTGGTACCAGCCATTGCCGATGAACGGACGGTAGCGGCAGACGCCGAGCCAGAGATCCCAGTTGAAGCCCGCCGGCACCGGGTCGATGCGGTTGGGCTTCGGCGACAGATCCCCCCAGTCCTTGCTGCTCCAGGTGTGGACCTCCTTGACCTTGCCGATCGCCCCGGCCTGCACCTGGGCCACCGCGGTGCGGTATTCCTTGGCCGAGTGGACCTGGATTCCCATCTGCGTCGGCGCCTTCCGCGCCGCGGCCATCAGCGCCATCTGACGGCTCTCGTAGACGTCGTGCGTCAGGGGTTTCTGACCGTAGACGGCGATGCGTCGGTCGAGGGCCGACAGCCCCATCGGCGCGTGCATGTGGTCGGGGGTCGACACGCTGACCGAGTCGAGCTTCTCGCGGTCGAGCAGCACGCGGTAGTCCTCATAGACCCGGGCGTCGGGGAAGCGCTTGCGGAACTCGGCGGTGCGACCGGCATCGGCCTCGGCGACGGCGACCATGCGGACCTTGGGATGCGAGGCGATGGCGTTGAGATCGGCCCACGCCATGCCCGAGGCACCGAAGCTGGCATGGAGGACCTGTCCGGACGGCGGGTTCGCGAGCAGATCCCGGGTGATGAACGGGGCGGCGAGGAGGCCTGTGGCGCCGGTCTTGATAAACGAGCGCCGCGTGGAAGCGGAGGCGGTGTTCACGGGTTGAGGACGTGTCATGGACGGACGCGATGAAACCCGGCTGTCTTCAGCGAGGCACGCGAAAAGAGCGGAATGCGGCAGACCCATCGAAGATAGACTGGAACTGCGGTCGAGGGGGAGGAGCCGACTCTCACCCCTCGCCGGCTCAGCGGATCCAGACCACACGAAAGAAGCGGGCCATGGGTGGACCTCCCGTCGGGATCAGCAGACCGCGGAGTTCGTCCCGCGAGGCGATACCCTGCTCGATCGGCATCCAGTCCCCCCCCACCAGGAGATCGATCGACTCGACCCGGTAGGTCTCACCCGCAACGGTGGGCCATTCAAGGCGCGTGCCGTCAGGGGTGGATCGGAACCCAACTCGGAAGGACTCCTCCCATCCCGGTGTTCCGTGTTCCTGGAGACTTGGGTGCCAGTGACGTCCGTCGCCCAGGAACGCGTTCACCGCATCGCGGTCCACGACCGCATCCGGCAACCCGCTGAGGACCAGGGAACGCCCTCTTCCATCGGCCTGCCTGGGCCAGGGGACATCGGGACTGTACCTCATCGACCACAGCTCGACACCGTCGGCTCCCATCAGCACGATGCGTTCGCCGGCATTGTCGAGAGCGCCGACCCAGGGGCCCACTACACGAATGTCAGCCCGGAACCATGGCGACCCGGGAGTCTGATACCGATCCGCGAACCGCAGGATGTCCCGAACCGCCACAATCGCCTCGCCTGGTGCCAGGACCGTCCCGGCAGGGAAGACCAATCCCACCCCACCCGTGAGCACGCACCGCGAGACGTCCAGCAGATCTGGAGTGGTGTTGCGAAGCTCGATGAATTCGTAATCACCCTCATCCGGAGGGTTGTAGTGGATCTCCGCCGGAAGCAGGTCCCGGGGACCAGGACGACGCGGTGCGTTCAGCTGGAACCGCGCGTGGTCGAGCGCCGACCAGACTCCGGAGCCATTCCGGACCCGGGCGGTCAGGGTCAGGTCCCGATCCACCACCACGACGTCGGGCGTCCACTCCCGGGCCCCAGGCGCCACGCCACCCCCGGGCAGCCTGGGATCCGTCCCATCGAGTGTATAGAAGATGGTTCCCGTGGACGCGGAGAGCTGCGGACGGAACCCAAACGCGACCGTGCCCCCCCGGACGTCGAACTTCGGGGGGTCGAAGCTCGGGTAGAGTCCGCGGGCCCGGAGCTGGCTGAAAAGGCCGGCGGTCCGCCTTGGGAACAACTGGGTCCGGATCGTGTTGGCGGCCCCCTCCCAGGAGGTCGGACTGCGTTGTTTCCAACGGGCGGACTCCGCAACCAGGCTGTCGGCGATTTCCTTCATCCGAAGACTGAGACGGTTCTCCATCGCGGAGGGTGTCAGGGCTCCATCGTTGAACAGGTGGCGCTGGATGCGGTCCGCCAACAGGATCTTGAAGTCGGGATGTCCCTCCTGCACCAGCGCGCCAAAAAATCCTCCTGGTCCCTGTCGATCCGTCCGGTTGAGGTTCAGAGCACTGGTGCGCAGGAATCCGTCGGCATCGGCGATCCAGAATTTGAACCCACTTCCAGGTGCCAGGGGTCCACAGCTCCGGAACTCGGATTCGCAGTCGCCGTAGGTCCACAGCAGCATGAAGTCGATGAGATGGGACACGTCGACCCGGTCGCGGACCTTCTCGTATCGATTGCGATCCACCCGGGCCTGCTCCCAAGGATCGAGGTTCGGCGGTTCCGGGGCCCCGATCACAAAATCGTCCGTCACGTTGTCGTTGCCCATCACCACGCCGTAGTCCGAACGGCTGCCCCCGAGGTAGTCGGACAGCATCCGATCCGACAGCAGCTCGCGACAGTCGTACTGCCCCCAGTACACACCGTTGATGTAGACATGCACGAACCGGCCGTGCGGATTGAGGCTACCCATGTCGAGCATGCTGTCCTCGACGAACCGGCCTGCCATATAGAAGCCCCGCTCTGACATGTCGTGGGATCCCGACCGAAGGTCGAGCTCGTCGAAGGATCGGACCGGGGTCACCCCGTGGTCGAAGCCGTCGAACAGGGGTGCCCGGATCGCATCATCGCCATACCGGTTGCGGCACTTGACCCGGAAGCTGCGCTTGGGGAACTGGGTCCAGGCGTTCCCGAACCGTGACAGTCCGCAGTTTACCTGCACGGAGTCGCGCCCATCGGGCCAGATCAGCTCGAACGATCCTGCCTTCTCCTCGTACTCGGGTTGACCCGGCAGCGACAGCGAAATGGTCGGCAGCGCCCGCAAGCCGGTGCGGATCCGGGCGGCGAACTCCGGGTTGCTGGTGATCGCCTTGTTCATCACCGGCGAGGCGATAACGTCGTCCACAAACACGAAGGTGCGGGTCTGGATCGCCGACGGACGGGTGCCCGGTCGGACCGCCCGGGCCCGGACCGACATCGTCCGGTCGACCTCGATCCCATCGCCATACACGAGGTGGGGTTCCACCCCATTGGTCGAGTAGAGGATCGTCGCTCCAGGATCCGGCGAGGTGAGCACCAGCCGGAAGGCCTTGTCGTGGAATCCGCGCGAATGGCTCCAGTCGAGCGGCCGGTTCCAGCCCTCGTATCGGTTGGCCGCCAGGTTGGGCGCGCCTGGAGTTGGATCCAGCAGCGTCCATCGTCCCTCCGGATCCCGTCCGTAGGCGAGGTCGTTCCCGAGGGCTGGATACTCCACCCGTTGCAGGATCTCGGCGGTGCTGCCGGGTGGCACGAGGAGCACGACACCACCCGCCTTGCTGAGACGGAACCCCACATGGAGATCCCCGGACGGGTCGAGCCCTCGATTGCTGCCCGAGGCGAAGCAAACGCGGGACCGATGCGGTTCAAGAATCCAGTCGGGGAAGGTCCACTTTCGCGGCTGGGCTGGATCGTCGGTCAGGCTCCATCCAACGAGATTCACCGGATCGTTTCCCGGATTGCGCAGCTCGATCCAGTCGGATGCATCCCCGGACCGGGTGGCGTGCGAGAACCGGTTGTCGGCCACCAATTCCTCGATCCGCACCGGCAGAGGCGACCCGGGCACCTCGATCGCCACCGCGTTCAGGAACAGGCCCGCGGAATTCGACGCCACCAGCAGATATTCGGTCGAGGCTGCTGGACGCAGAAGAATCTGACCGCGGCCATCGGGCCCGGTCCGATCCCCAACCGAGCCGACCCCGGGACGGAGTTCCAAGCGCTGGACATCCTCGACCTGCCACGACACCAGACGCTCGGGATCCAGGGAGGGCGGGGCGACCTCAAACCGGAGGATTCCCACCTCATTAGTCGGCCGTCCGAAGACGGCGACCTCGCGGAATCCGATGTACCATTCGATCCCCCCAGCCGGATCCGTCCGACGCTTGTCCTCAAGCCCGATGCGGACGTAGCGCACGAAGACGGGCCCTCCGAAGTCGGTGTCGAATGTATCGGGCCGGCCGCTGATACGGCGCGAGAACACCGACTCATGGTTACCGTCGAAGAGCCTCACCGTGGCGTTGGTGAGTCGGCCCCCGATGCCGATCGCGGCGAGGGTCCGGACGCCATACAGCGCAAAGGTATCGCCAAGGTCCACTTCCCAGTAGCCATCGACCGTGCGCTCGGTGGTCTTGGTCTCCGTCGAAGCCTTGTCGTCATTGGCCCTCGCTGCAGGCGGCACGGAATCCAGCAATCGGAGCATCGTGCTGCGCTTGAACGAGGCGAGGTTGTTGGACACGACGAGCTTGTCCACAGGGGTGCCCGCCACCGGCGGCGGTGGGCCGAACGGGATGTCCGCCACGCCGAAGACGCGGACTTCCGGGAGGGCGACCTGACGCGTGCCCTTCCCGTTTACCTGGTCCCCGGGAAGGCCGATCCAAACTGTCCGAGCCGACAACCCGGGCGGGAGCTCGACGGTCCAGGTGGCAGACGGACCGGGATTGGTGAGGCGCTGCTCGAACACCACCTGGTCGTCCATCCGGAGCAGGCGAAGCACCAGACCCTCGATCAGGGAATCGTCTGGGGCAGGCACGTTCACCCCCTCGATGCGCCGGAGCGGATAGACCCGGCCCAGCGAACCCCACCAATGGCTCCCGACGGCATCCGCCGTTCGGCTCTGGGTCACATCCCGGTTGTCGACTGCCATTCCCGCCCCGGTATCTGGGCCGGCATCGCTCGACTGGCCCGTCGTGACGAGGAGCAGTCGGGCCGCGGGCGTGGTGGGATCGACAGGATTCGGGAAGAACCGGGTATCGAGCGGATTGGCATTGGCAGAACGGTCCGTGATCCCGGGGTTCTCGATCCAGGCCAGCGCGATTGTCCCTGCCGGCGCGGACGAGAACTCGAAGGCATAGCGGTCGGGAGCCAGCTCGATGACAGACGTCGCCGGAATACCATTCAGTCGCAGAGCGGCAGCCGAAACCCATCGGACTGTTTCCGTGAACTGAAGCTCCAGTCGGCTGCCGGCGCCCACCATGCTGCCGATGGGCGGGCTGACGGAGACGACCCGGGGTGCGAGAGTGTCCCTCAGGCGTTCCTGCCAGATGGCGTCGAGGGTCAGACCCCAGACGAGATCCGAACTGGTGGCGTTGACCTGGTGGACCTCAACAGCGAGCTCGTTGCCACCGGCCCGGAGCGCGGCGGAGTTCCAGGTGAAAGGGCCCTCCCAGACCGCGTCGCCAACGCCGCGGCTGGCCAGGGTGCTGGGGAGCACAGGTCCATCTTCAATCCCCAAACGCTGCACCTCGGTGCCGTTCAGGAATGAGATCATCCCGTCGTCCACCGCCACACTAGCCGACAGTTCGATCGAGTAGGCGTTCGTGATGTCGGTCAGAAACGTGGTCCGAAAGTAGGCGGTGAGAGGAAGCTTCCCTGGCGTGGCCGGAAGCGGCGTCGTCTTCGGACCGGGAAGCTCGGCATCCTCGACGTAGAGGAGTCCACCCCCGGTCATCCACCCGGTCCCTCCCCCGATCACGATCGGCCAGAGGCTGTCCGGGGGGGCGCCATCCACCCGGAAGTCCCAGACGTGGGTGACATCAACCAGCCGGTTGGTCCGATACCCCCCGGGGACTCCAAGGTCCAGAGTCAGCCGGGCCACCGGGCTCGCCAGCCGAACCTCGGCATCCACTATTTCGACTGTGATGGAGGCATTCTGGTCCGCGAGGGTGGTTCGGAAGGTCCATTCGGGTCCGGTCGCGCCGTCCACCGGCTTGCCTTCACGAAGCCACTGGTACCGGATCGGCGATAGGCCGACGGCCTCCACCGAGAATGTGACCGAATCGCCGATGAAAATGGTCTGGGAAACCGGGGGCCGGATGATCTCGAGGGCCTCCACCGCCCGAGGCAGGACGAACAGCGGCAGCATCAGGAGGTGGAAAGGCCAGCACCTGAATACCTGACGAAGACGGGATGACGAAGGATTCATGCGGGATTCTGGACCTGCCGACTCTCCACAACCTCCACACAGGCCGCCATCGTTCAACAGAGATTCCTGCGGGAGTGCCACAGGGAGAGTCAATGTGGCCGGTTCCACGTCGGGAATCACCATCGGCGATGCCAGGAGCCGGGTGTCAATCGACCGCTCCGGCAGCCCTGGATCACCAGGAACCCGGAGCAACCCAATGGCGTCACGGCAGACCTCCGACCCGTGGACGCTTCCGCACCCCGTGATTCAGGGCACTGCATCACCCACCCCTCGAAGCCTCCCGATTCCGCTCATCCGGGCCACCAACCCCATCACTCCCTCCCTTCTCCCCGTTTCTCCTCTGTGCCTCCTCCGAGTCGCCTCGTGGATTCCCTCCCGTCCCCTTGCAGGACACGGGTGCGCCACGCTCTTTGGCCTGTAACCCATTCGTCACCTCTGGTGTCCTTGGTCCTGTCCCGCCCGGATGCGCCCTTCCCGCCGCGCAGCCTTCCATCGGTCATGAACAAGAACGAATCCCTGCTGCAGTTCTTCTCCGCCCAGAGCGCCGAGATCCCCTACGGACTGTTCCTCATCAACTTCGTCCTCGCCGCCGTCCTGGCCCATCTGCTGGGACGCCTCTATGCCCGGTTCGGCCATTCGCTGTCGAACCGTGAGCTGTTCGGTCGGAACTTCATGGTCCTGAGCATGACGACGATGCTGATCATCACGATCGTGAAGTCGTCGCTGGCGCTGTCGCTGGGACTCGTGGGGGCTCTGTCGATCATCCGGTTCCGGACCGCCGTGAAGGAACCCGAGGAACTGGGCTACCTCTTCATCTGCATCGCGATCGGACTCGGGCTGGGCGCGCAGCAGACCGTGATCACGATCGTGGCGTTCGCGATCCTGTCGGCCCTCATCGCCCTGAGCCGGATGGTCCGGGGACGCGAACCTGGGCCGAGCCTGTACCTGACCCTATCTGCCCCACGGGACCGGAGTCCGGGGCTGGCAGCCTGGACCGCCGCGCTGCAGCGTCATGCGAGGGACCTGAGGCTGCGGCGATTCGATGAGACCGACTCCCACCAGGAGGCCTCATACCAGGCCGCCTTCCCGAATCTCAGGACGGTGGAGACCTGCCTGGAGGAGTTCAGGACCACCCAGGTCGACACCCGGGTGCGGCTGATGGACGACCGCGGCATCGGCACCTGACGGCCCCATGGCGGACGCCTCGGAGAATGGATTCCGCTTCGAGCGGAAGTATCACATCACCGACGTGCCGTTCGGCGAGGTGGAGCACTGGGTCCGCCAGAGCCCGGCGGGGTTCCGAGAGATCTACTCGACCCGGACCATCAACAACATCTACCTCGACACCCCGCGGCTGGACTCCTACTTCGAGAACGTGGGGGGGCTGGCCGAGCGCACCAAGCTCCGGATCCGCTGGTACGGGGCGCTGCTCGGCCCCATCGCGAAGCCGGTGCTCGAGTTCAAGATCAAGCGCGGGATGGTCGGCACCAAGGACTCCCATCCTCTGGCCCCCTTCCGGCTCGAGCCCGGATTCGGCATCGCGGACCACGAGAAGGCCATCCGGGACTCCGTCCTGCCCCCGGATGTCCAGGCCGCTCTCGAGGATGTGGAGCCGGCGATGATCAATCGGTACCATCGGAAATATTTCCTTTCGGCCGATGGCACCTACCGCGTGACGCTCGACTGGGGACTCGAGTTCTACCGGGTCGACCGGCATGACACGCGGTTCACCTGCCGGAACCGGCTCCCGGACAGCACCGTGATGGAGCTGAAGTATTCCGGGGAGGTGGCCGAGCTCGATGAGCGGATCACCAACTTCTTCCCGTTCCGGGTGACCCGGATGTCGAAATACGTCACCGGTGTGGAGGCGGTGGAGGGATGAACCCGTCCAGCAGGGCGCCGGCGCCGGATCCGATGGCACGGATCTCGCCGGCCCAGTTGGGCTGGGGGCTGACGGCCGTGCTCGCCCTGCTCGTGACGGCATTCCACCACGATCTGCTCCAGGCCAATCGGGAACCTGAGGTGGTCCTGTCGGAGATCCTCGCCGTCAATCACTCGGCGCTCGACGACGCCGACGGCGACTTCCCGGGGTGGATCGAGCTCCAGAACCGGAGTGGTCGACCGATCGACCTCGCCGGATGGCATCTGACCGATGATTTCCGCAAGCCGACGCGGTGGACCTTCCCAACCGTGACGCTCGACCCGGGCGCGTTCCTCGTGGTCTTCGCCTCGGGCAAGGACCGGACCAACCGGGTGGAGGATCTCCATGCGAACTTCAGACTCGATCCGAAGGGGCGGTTCCTGGGGCTCGCACGCCCCGGGGGCAGTGTGTTCGAGGACGAATTTCAGCCGAAGTATCCGGCTCTCCCGGGCGACGTTTCTTTCGGCATGCTCCCAAGCAGTGGAGACAGTCCATTCCCACTGCGTCGGCACGGACTGTTCATAACACCCACACCCGGGGAGACGAACCGGGGTGAGATGCTGGGCCAGGTGGCGGACACGCAGTTCAGCCATCCCCGGGGACTCCACGACCAGCCGTTCACACTGACGATCGGATGTCGCACCCTGGCGAGCGAGATCCGGTACACCCTGGACGGATCCCTGCCCCGACCGGACCGCGGCATCGTCTACTCCGGGCCGATCGCGATCACGAACACCACTATCCTGAGAGCCGCCGCATTCCGGGACGGATTCCGGCCCTCGAATGTCGACACGCTGACGTTCCTGTTCCCCGCAGGACCCCGGCCTGTTCCGGAGACCTCGTCGCTGTCGGAGGGAGCACGGAACCGGACCCATCCACTCCCGCCGCGGACCGCCCTGTCGTCGCTCCCCATCGTATCGCTGGTGCTGGATCCCACGGATCTCTGGGATGCGACCCGTGGACTGCAGGTGAACCCGCTGCAGACCGGGGATGCCTGGGAGAAGGCCGCGTCGATGGAATGGATCGAATCGGGGTTCACCGGGAGTCGTATCGGAGACCGAGCGGCCCCCTGCGGCCTCCGGGTCCATGACACCTCGGAGGGGAATTCCGGCCCCGACGCCAAGCACTCCTTCCGAGTCGTGTTCCGCGACCTCCATGGAACTCCGGAGTGGTCGGGGCGTCTCTTTGGCCCCACGGGAGCCAAACACTTCAAGACCCTCCTGCTGGACTCGGGATCCCCGGCGGGGGAATCCATCGACACCCGACAGGCTGGACCCGCCCTCCTCCGGGATGCCTTCACCCGGGAGACCTTCCGCGCCATGGGACACCCGGCACCTGATGGGCGATTCGTCCATGTCGTGCTGAACGGGAGCTATTGGGGGGTGTACGACCTCCAGGAACGGATCGACACCCGGCTCCTCGCGGATCGGTTGGGCGGCAAGCCCTCGAACTACTCGATGCGTGGCCCCAGCGGGGTGGTTTCCGGGGAGGACAAGGCCTGGCTCCAGATCGGCGAACTGTGCGGTCTGGGGATGTCGGATCCGAGACGCTATGCGGAGCTGGAATCCCTAGTGGACCTCGAGGCATTTGCTGACTTCGTGGCGCTCCGAACCCAGGAGGGATCCCGGGGAGACCCCGATACCCCGGGATGGATCGCAGTCCGGCGGGAGTCGCCGAGGGTGGGGGCCTTTCTGTTCCTGCCACAGGGTCGTCACCTCCGGAGAGGGGAAGACGGGGAACGGATACCGGTGGATGTCCTCTCCCCGACAACGCTGTATCGATCACTCGAGTCACAGCCCCGATTCATGAGCCTCCTTGAGAAGAGACGCCGCATACACGGGGCGCCGGATGGGGCCCTCTCGCCCGAGGCCATGGAGGCACGGCGTTCGGAGCTGCTGGAGAGGGTCGGACCTGCCCTCGAGGCCGAGGCGCTCCGGTGGGAAGCGGGACGGAAGTAGCTCCATCCCACACCAAAGACACCGCTCCAGGTGTGCCATGGGCGCTCCCGCGCCCAGTGCCGCAGGGCACTGCGGCACCCACCGGATTAGCACCACCGGGGGCAGCATCCACACAGCAAGGGCGGCGTCCTGAATGAACCAACCCACTGAGGGCCCGGTGGGGCGAGAGGGTTCAGGATCCGAGCAGCTCCTCGGCATGTCGGCGTGCGGCGGTGGTGGTTCCACCCAGCATACGGGCCACCTCCTCGATCCGATCGGCACGTCCCAGTCGGGTTACGGAGGACTCGGTTCGGCCCTCGTGAACCTCCTTGGTAACACGATAGTGGACATGCCCCGCTGCGGCCACGGGGGCAAGGTGGGTGATGCACAGAACCTGGTGTTGTTCGGCGATCTGACGGAGCTTCGCACCCACGGCCGAGGCCGTCTCACCCCCCACGTTGGCATCGACCTCGTCGAACACCAGCACCGGGACCTCGTCCTCTCGCGCCAGCACGGTCTTCAACGCCAGCATGACCCGCGCCAGCTCGCCGCTCGAGGCGATGGCACGCAGGGGCCGGGCCGGCTCGCCCGGGTTCGGGGCGAACAGGAACTCGCACTGGTCGAAGCCCGTGAACGAAGGCGTCTCCGCCCTCGAGAGCCCGACCTCAAGCTGGCTCTGCCGGAAGCCCAGAACGGCCAACTCCTTGCCCGCTGCTTTCGACAGCTTGCCAACCAGCTTCCGTCGGGCGGCGGTCAGGTCGTCCCCCGCCTTCGCCAGTGCCGCTTCGGCCCGCTGGAGCTCCGCATCCAGGCGGATCAGCTCGGCATCCCGTCCTTCGAGCTGCGCGAGACGGAGTCGCGCCTCGACGCCGAAGGCGGTCACATCGGCAAGGGTCTGGCCATACTTGCGCTTCAAGGATTGGAGCAGATTCAGCCGCTCCTCCAGAAAGGCGAGCCGCTCGGCGTCGACATCGACCGAGTCGCCGTACCGGGACAGTGCCACCTGGAGTTCCTGGAGCAGCACCAATGACTGGGCGTGGAGCGATGTGAGGGAGTCGACACCTGGATCCAGTCGCTGGAGATCCTGCAGCACCCGGCCCAGCGAGCCGAACCGTGTCAGAACGGCGTCGTCCTGCTCCGACAGGAGCTCCAAGGCGCCTCGAGACAATTCGATCAGCCGGGCTGCATTGGCGGCACGGTGGTGCTCTGCCTCGAGCGCCTCGTCGTCGTCCGTGAGCCGGGCCGCCTCGATCTCGCGGACCTGGAACCGGAGCAGGTCGAGCTGGCGGGCATAGGCCTGCTCGTCCACCACGAGGGCACGTCGGGCCGCAAGGAGTTCCTCCCGTTGCCGGAAGGTCTTCTCAAAGATGGATCGCACGGACCCCAGACCGCCGAAGGCATCGAGGACCGCAAGCTGGCGGGACGGTTTGAGGAGGGACTGGTGGTCGTGGGGACCGTGGAGGTCGACCAGATCGCCGGCCACCTCGGCGAGGGTACCGAGACTGGTCGGGGAGCCGTTGACGAACTGTCGGTTGGTCCCGGTCGACGTGAAGGTCCGCTTGAGGATCAGCTGTCCGCCCTCGCAGGGTTCGAGGCCGTGTCGAGCCAGAAGCTCCGGGTCCGGCAGGGGCCTCTCCCGGTGGCCGACCTGGAATACGGCCTCGACGGTGCAGGCGTCGGACCCCGACCGGATCAGGGTCCGGTCGGCCCGCTGCCCCAGGACCAGACCGAGGGCACCGAGGATCACGGATTTGCCGGCCCCGGTCTCCCCTGTCAGCACATTGAGGCCCGGAGCCAGCTCCAGGGTCAGGTCCGCCACGAGGGCGAGGTTGCGGATTCGGAGGGTCGTCAGCATTGGACGTCCCTTGTTTCGACCCGAACCGCCGGGTTGCCAACCGGAATTTCGGGAACCTGGCCCCGGTCACGCGGAGGAGGAGAACACGGAGGGGACTCACGCAGAGACACGGAGGGAGAGGAGGATAGAAGGACTGAAGCGATCAGAGCCCGTCTTCGGGGAGATTGGGGATCGATCCGGGGTACCTTCGCCCACAGCAATCCTAAACCCGAACCACGCTCAGCCGGAGGCGGTCGCCGGAGTCCCTATCCCGCGGCTAGGACAGACAGATCGGCCGACAGGGTCCGACTCGCGAAGTCCCATCGACGTCCACCCGGGATGCACCGCAAATCTACTCGCACAGGTCCGATGGGATGCATGTCGAATCCGAACGCCACCCCTCGGGTTTCCTCCGCGTCTCTGCGTCGCCGCGTGAGTCCCCCCGTCCGCCTCAGGCCCTCTCAGGCCTTCTCCTGGATCATCTCGAACTTCGCACCGCTCAGGATCCGCTCGACGAAGTTCGTCGTGTAGTTGCCCCGACGGAAGTCGGGGTCCTGGAGGATCGCCTGCTCGAACGGGATCGTGGTCTTGACCCCGGTGATCATGTACTCGGAGAGCGCCCGGCTCATCCGGTTCATGGCCTCGGCACGGTCGCGTCCCACAGTGATCAGCTTCCCGATCATCGAGTCGTAGTAGGGTGGGATCGTGTAGCCAGCGTAGGCATGGGAATCGATCCGGACCCCCGCCCCGCCCGGGGCATAGTACATCTCGATGCGACCTGGACACGGCCGGAAGTCGCCGAACGGATCCTCCGCGTTGATGCGGCATTCCATGGCATGTCCCTTGAACTGAACGTCGCTCTGTGAGAAGCGGAGTTTTTCGCCGAGGGCGATGGCGATCTGCTCCTTCACGATGTCGATTCCAGTCACCTCCTCGGTGATGGGGTGCTCGACCTGGACCCGTTTGTTGACCTCAAGGAAATAGAAGTTGCCGGTGTCGTCGGCGATGAACTCCACGGTGCCGGCGTTGGTGTAGCCGGCGGTCTCGGCGATGCGGAGGGCAGCCTTGCCAATCTTGGCCCGGAGACCCTTGAACTCCTTC
>SYEM01000198.1 GCA_005801385.1 Verrucomicrobiales bacterium
CGGCTGCCGGCCGGCTGGCGGCTGCTCCTCGACGCGCGGGTCGCCCCGCACAGCCCTCCAACGAGCGCGTGGGTGGAACTGCTGGGCAGGCCCAGCCACCAGGTCAACAGGTTCCAGACGATGCCGCCCAGCAGGGCGCACACGATGGTCTGGTTGGTCACGAACTGGGAATCGACCAGACCTGAGGAGACCGTCTTGGCCACGGCGTGGCCCACGAGCGCGCCGACCAGATTGGTGCTGGCCGCCAGGACGATGGCCTGGCGCGGGGTGAGGACCTTCGTGGAGACGACGGTGGCAATGGAGTTGGCCGTATCGTGGAACCCGTTGATGTATTCGAACACCAGCGCCACGACGATGACCGTCAGAAGCAGCGTCATGGTTCAGGAGTTCTTCAGGACCACGTGGAAGATCACATTCCCGACGTCTCGGCACCGGTCGATCACCTTCTCCAGCAGGTCATAGAGATCCTTCAGTGCGATGACGGTGACGGGATCCTGCTTGCCGGAGTACAGCGAACGGAGCAGATCAAGCATCAGCTTGTCGGCCTCCCCTTCGAGGTATTGGAGTTTCTCGTTCTGCTCCTTCATCGCCTCGATCCCGGGGGAGCTGCGGAGAGCACGGGTCATCTTGAGCACCGTCTCGGTTGCCTGTTCCAGCAGCTGCATCTGGCGGGAGAAATCCTCGGCGTGGAATCGATCCGGGCTCAGGAGGAGCCGCTCGCAGAACTTCTCGAGCGTCTTCGGGATCTTGTAGAGGGCGATCGCGAGTGCTTCGATGTCCTCCCGCTCGAGTGGCGTCACAAAAGTCTGGGTCAGCGCCTCACGGATCTCCTCGGTGATCCGCTTGTCCTTCTTCCGAAGAAGGGCGAACTCATCGAGGGGCGATTGCCCCTTGGATGGATTGATGAGGGTCGACTTGATGAGGTCGACACTCTCGCGGGCCTCCAGCGCGGATTGCTCGAGTAGGTCGAAGAACAATTCGCTACGACCGAAGAAACGTTGCAACGAGAACATGTAAGTCAGGCTATGGATGTGGGTTTCGCGCCGCTCGACAAAAGTTGTTCAACTTCTTCACAACGAGGCTCATTTGTTACGAACGTGTGTCGGTAATGCGACAAATCCTCGTCATCTCGGATATCCATTATGCCTCGGATGGGGAGGCGGCGCGGTGTGGGCATGAGGCACGGGTGATCGGAAATCCGGTGCTCAGGAGGGCGAGCCAGCTGATGCGGTATTGGATCTGGCTGCGCGAACCCCATGGGCACAACCACCGGCTGAATCGGTTGATCGAGGCAAACCCCCTCCCGGATTGGGTCGTGGCCAACGGGGACTTCTCACTCGACAGTGGATTCATCGGGGTGAGCGACCCGGAGGCCTATGAGAGTGCCCGCCTTGCCCTCGGCCAGCTTCGTGTGGCGTACGGATCCCGCTTGAGGACCACCCTCGGGGATCACGAGCTGGGCAAGAAAAGCCTGTTTGGTGGCGCGGGTGGGGTCCGCCTTGCGAGTTGGGAACGGGCTGTCGGAGGTCTGGGGATTCCTGGGTTCTGGTGCGAGCAGCTGGGCCGATTCGTGCTGGTCGGAGTGGCCTCGACCCCCATCGCGCTCCCGGTGTTCCTGCCGGAGATGCTTCCCTCGGAAACCGAGGCGTGGCGTCGGATCGCCGAGGAACTTCGGGGGCAGGTCCGGGAGACCTTCGGCGGTCTGGAGCCCGGACAGAGGGTGGTCCTCTTCGTCCATGATCCCTCGGCACTGCCATTCCTGGCGGAATTGCCGGAGGTGCGGGCCCGGATGGACCAGATCGGGTGCACCGTGGTGGGGCACCTGCACACCCCGGCCGTGTTCCGGCTGGGATCCCACCTCGCCGGGATGCCGGTCATCCCGTTCCTGGGCAACACGGTGCGCAGATACTCGACCGCTCTCCGACGCGCCCGCATCTGGAAGGAGTTCCGCACGGTGCTGTGTCCCTCTCCCAGCGGGATCCAGCTCCTCAAGGACGGTGGATGGCTGGAGCTGAGGCTGTCCGAGGACGGTCCAGGCTTGGTCCAGGTGCTCCGCCGGCGTCTTCCGTGGGAGATCTGAACTCGGGTGGAACCGCCCTCTGTGCGCCGAACCGGTGCGCGGTGCGCCGTGGAAGTGCGGGGGATGGCTTTCCTGATTTGTAACATGAAGGCCACCGGAACGTCGTTGCCTGAGGCCCAGGGTACGTGTGCCGGGGATGGTCCCTGGCCTCTAATCGCATCATGGACACAATTAATCGATGGAAACGGCTCGCCACCGGGGTCGTCGGCATTGCGGCTGCCATCGCCGCCGTGCCGGACACCCGTGCCGAGATCGTCAACGTGCCTGCAGGAAACCTCCAAGGAGAGCACCTCTGGGTCAGTACCAACACCTACGTCCTCCAAGGCTTCGTCTACGCTGTGGAGGGCGCTGTGCTTCGGATCGAGCCCGGCACCGTCGTCAAGGGCGTGCCCGGCACCACGAGTGCCAACTTCGGCAATCTGTTCATCTGTCGGGGCGCCAGGATCTTCGCCGAGGGCACCCCGCAGAACCCGATCATCTTCACCGCGGAGGAGGATGATGTAACCGATCCGACTGACCTGGGTCCGGACGATACCCAGCTCTGGGGCGGTTTGATCGTGTTCGGGAAGGCCCGGATCAATGCTGCGGTCAACGCCGCCGGCGACGCATCCTCTCCGAAGTACGACATCTACGAGGGACTCCCCGACAACCAGGCCGCGAACGGCCAGTTCGTGAACCGCTTCGGCGGCGGGGATGATGACGACTCCTCCGGCGTGATCCGGTACGTCTCGATCCGGCACGGCGGCAAGCTGCTGGAGTCGAACAAGGAGGTGAACGGCCTGTCGCTGTGCGGCGTGGGCCGTGGGACGAAGGTGGAGTACGTCGAGGTGTTCGCGAACTCGGATGACGGGTTCGAGTTCTTCGGCGGCTCGGTGAACACGCGGTACCTGGTGAGTGCGTTCAACCAGGACGAGCAGTTCGACGCCGACCAGGGCTACAACGGCAAGAACCAGTTCTGGTTCGGGATCCAGCCTGCAGGCAGCGTGGAGAAGGGGATGGAGATCAATGGCGAGCCCCAGGACCGGATCACCGGTTCGGGCGTGCCGGTATCGAACTGGGAGGTGTACAACGCGACGACGATCGGCGCCGGGGCCCGGACGGGTTCGGGCTCGGGCAACAACGCGTTCACGCTCCGAGCAAACACGCAGGTGGGGATCTACAACGGCATCTTCACCGACTTCAACGGTCTGCCGGTCACCGGCAGCAACTTCACCACGGGCGCCAAGCCGACGGTGCAGAACAACCTCTGGTGGAATTTCACGGTGCCGACCTTCGGTCCGGCCGCCGCGTTCGATGGCTCCCAGGGAAACGTGACGAACGTCAATCCGAACCTCCGGGGCATCTCCCGGGTTGCGGATGGCGGTCTTGATCCGCGTCCCGCCGCCGGCAGCCTGGCCCTCCGTGGGGCCGTGACCCCTCCGGACAACGGCTTCTACACCAAGACGTCCTTCGTCGGTGCGTTCGACCATCAGAATCTCTGGCTGCGTCACTGGACGATGCTCGACAAGGGCGGATTCCTGCCGGCACAGACCAATATCGTCGACGTTCCCGCCGGATACCTGACTGGGGAGCACGTCTGGTCGAGCACCAACGTCTATGTCCTCCAGGGCTTCGTGTATCTGTTCGAGGGCGCTATGCTGCGAATCGAACCCGGAACGGTCATCAAGGGGGTCCCTGGCACAACCAGCGCGAACTTCGGCAACCTGTTCGTGTGCCGGGGTGCCAAGATCTTCGCGGAGGGCACCCCGCAGAACCCGATCATCTTCACCGCGGAGGAGGATGATGTGACCGATCCCACCGACCTGGGTCCGGACGACACCCAGCTCTGGGGCGGTCTGATCGTGTTCGGCAATGCCCGCATCAACGCGGCGGTCAACGCTGCCGGTGATGCAGCCTCGCCCAAATATGACATCTACGAGGGACTCCCCGACGTCCAGGCCTCGAACGGACAGTTCGTGAACCGGTTCGGCGGCGGGAATGACGACGACTCTTCCGGCGTGATCCGGTACGTCTCCATCCGGCATGGCGGCAAGCTGCTGGAGTCGAACAAGGAGGTGAACGGTCTGTCGCTGTGTGGTGTGGGTCGCGGCACCCAGGTCGAGTTCGTCGAGGTGTTCGCGAACTCCGACGACGGGTTCGAGTTCTTCGGTGGCTCCGTGAACACCCGGTTCCTCGTAAGCGCGTTCAACCAGGACGAGCAGTTCGACGCGGACCAGGGCTACAACGGCAGGAACCAGTTCTGGTTCGGCATCCAGCCTGCGGGCAGCGTGGAGAAGGGGATGGAGATCAACGGCGAGCCGCAGGATCGGATCACCGGTTCGGGCGTGCCGGTGTCGAACTGGGAGGTGTACAACGCGACGACGATCGGCGCCGGGGCCCGGACGGGTTCGGGCTCGGGCAACAACGCGTTCACGCTCCGAGCGAACACGCAGGTGGGGATCTACAATGGCATCTTCACCGACTTCAACGGTCTGCCGGTCACCGGCAGCAACTTCACCACGGGAGCCAAGCCGACGCTGCAGGACAACCTCTGGTGGGGATTCACGGTGCCGACCTTCGGTCCGGCCGCGGCATTCGCGGCGGGTCAGGGCAACCTGACGAATGTGAATCCCGAGATCCGGGGCATCTCCAGGACCGTCAACTGGGGTCTCGACCCGCGTCCGGCTGCCGGCAGCCCGGCCAACGTGAGCCAGCGCATCGCTCCGGCCAATGGATTCTATACCGATGCCAAGTACTACGGTGCCTTCACGAGCGGTGGCAACTGGGTCGTCGATTGGACCGCGATCGGCAACTCCGGCATCATGAGCCCATCCGGTGCTTACAATCCGGTGGCCATCCCCCGGGAACCCGAGGCCCCGCTGAAGTCCGCCTTGGTCAAGCCGACCGAAACCCTTCCGGTGACCCTGCCCAGCGGTTCGGTGACCTTTGGCGCCCCGGGGTCGATGACCGTCGCCGGTCCTGGCCTCGTGGCCTGGGCGGCCGCGGCCAATGCCGACCAACCGGGTGATGTGCAGGAGTTCGCCTATGAGGAGATCACGGGCGACTTCGACATCAGCACCAAGGTGACCAGCGTGACCAGCGGTCCGGTGACGGATCCGGTCGACGCCTGGGCTTCCGGCGGTCTGCAGGCCCGATGGGCACTCAACGCTCTGAGCCCGTCGTTCCTGGTCAATGTGGGCAATCCCAAGGGTGTGAACGAGGTTCGCGCGATCGGCCGTGCGGCCGCCTTCCAGAACTACACCACGTTC
>SYEM01000199.1 GCA_005801385.1 Verrucomicrobiales bacterium
GATCTCCGCCTGCGCCTTTCGGGTGCGGGTGACAGCGTTGAAGAGGGTCGACTTCCCCACGTTGGGAAGCCCGACGATGCCAGCTTTGAGCATAAGGGGCCGCGAGAATGGACGGCGGAGGAGTCAGCGCAAGCGGTATGTCCAAATCAGAGCGGCGGGTTTCAGAAACCGCCCCTCAGACCCGGTCGCGTTCCTCGAGGAGGGCTTCGAGCTCGGCGAGGGATTCCAAATCCTTGGGTCGCCCCGCCGCACGCTTCAGTCGGATCAGGGTCGGCAGGTCCACACAGCGGAAGGTGACCCCGAACGCCTCGACCTCCATGGAGTGGGGAAGAAGCTCCAGGTAGGTGCCACCTCCCAAGACCTCCCCCAGCAGATCCAGATCCCCCATCCGGGTGGCCAAGGTAAAGTTCAGACCACTCCTTAGGGTTGGGAGATCCAACTGGAAAGGCAGTCCTGCCGGCGCACCCCGGAGGTAGGGATTCATCGGCGCCAGAACGCGAACCAACCGCTCGAGATTCGCCCGTCCCCGGCTGTAGACGAGGTCCACATCGTAGGTCAGCCGAGCCGCCCCATGAAGGTTGCCCGCGACACCGCCGATGAGGATGAATTTCACCCCCCCACGGACGAGCAGCGGCAGCAGTTCGTCAAATCGGAGGTTCATGACTTTCGGGAACCGCGCGCGCGTTCCCCTGCAGCACGCATCTCGGCAGCGAAGGCACTGAACCGGAGGAGTTTCTCGAGCCGCTGGGCCGGGGTGAGCTTCAGGTTCTCGCGCAGGAGCGAGCGATCCACATCCCGCTTGTAGATCTCCACTACCGGATCGAGATAGGTCCCCTTTCGCACGGGACCGACGTTACTCGCTCGCCGACGGGGCGTAAACCCGGGATGACTTTGGCGTCCACGTCTTTCCAGCGGCCTTGGCCTGAACCTCTGCTCCTCACCGAAGGCTGAAGGCCCATGATGTGACAGCCCAGGGAGGACGAATTCCGGTGCGACCGTCCAAGGTTGCGGGGCCCAACTACCAGTCGAGGGCTGTTAGCCCGTCCCATTTCCCCCTTTGGAAACGATTCCATCACAAGCGACGAAACCCTCCATCACCTTGAATCGTAAGGAATGGGTTTTCCCATCGTGATCGTGTCGTCCCCAGACCCTGAGTCTCCGAACCGCATCTAACCCCACCACCCCTCGGCAAGGTCCCCACCTCGTGGTCCCGTGGGCGCTTGTGCACCCCATGATGCAGGGCAATGCATCACCCCTCCATGGCGGCACCACCCACCTACCCTCTCAGATCTTCCTTCGCATCGCCGCGTGAGGCTCCTTCCGTATATAGGGTGTCCACTGCCCCAGGATTCCTCCGGACTCCTCTGGGCATTGCCGGGAAGCAGTCGCGGCGATACGTTCGCCGAACGGCATGGAGCCGACTCCGTCTGAAATGAGCGAGAACGAGACACCTTCCAATCCAAACACCGCACCAGAGACCGCCCCGACGGCGGATTCTTCCGCGGAACTCCAGACCCAGTTGGCCGCTGCCCAGGACCGCTACCTCCGACTGGCGGCCGACTTCGACAACTTCAAGAAACGCGCTGCCCGGGACCGTGACGACGCCCGGCGCCTCGGTTCCGAGTCCGTCCTCGGCAAGCTGCAGCCCGTGCTCGACAACTTCGACATGGCCATGGTCGCCGCCACCCAGCCCAACACCTCCCTCGAGACCCTGCGGGTGGGCGTCAACATGATCCACAGCCAGTTCCGGAACTTCCTCTCCGAGATCGGCGTCAAGGAACTCACACCCGTTGGGCAACCCTTCGATCCCGGCCTCCACGATGCCGTCTCGGTCCAGGCCTCCACCGAAATCCCCGAGGGACATGTGATCCAGCAGACCCGCAAGGGCTACCAGCTGGGTGACCGACTGCTCCGTCCCGCCAGCGTGATCGTCTCGGGCCAGCCGAGCGGCTCCGAATCCTCAGCATCCTGATCTTCTCCGCTTTCCGATCTCTCCCATGTCACGTCAGCGCGTCCGCGAATGCTACTACACGATCCTCGAGGTCCAACGGACCGCCACATCCGAGGAGATCAAGAAGTCCTACCGCAAGCTCGCGATCAAGTACCACCCCGACAAGAACCAGGGAAACAAGGAGGCCGAGGAAAAGTTCAAGGAGCTGGGCGAAGCCTATGAGATCCTGAGCGACCAGCAGAAGCGCGCCCTCTACGACCAACATGGCCACGCGGCATTCGACCGACGCGCCGGAGGTGGGGCGGGCGGGTTCCAGGGAGATCCCAACGACGTCTTCCGCCAGGCCTTCGGCAGCGGCGACCTCGGGAGCATCTTCGAGCAGATGTTCGGCATGGGCGGACGCGAGGAGGATCCTTCGGGGCCGGGCCGCGGCTCCGATCTCCGCTACAACCTCGAGATCACCCTCGAGGAGGCCGTAAACGGGGTCGACAAACAGATCACGGTGACCAAGCCAGGCACTTGTCCGGACTGCAAGGGCAACGGCGCCGAGAAGGGATCCAAGCGCATCCGCTGCATCCAGTGCGCCGGTCGGGGACGGGTGGTCATGTCCCGCGGCATCTTCAGCATCCAGCAGACCTGCCCCCGCTGCGAAGGGTCCGGCGAGGTGGTCGACAAGCCCTGCAAGGCTTGTCGGGGCGACGGCCGTACGAACCAGACCTCCACCATCAGCCTGCGCATCCCCCCCGGGGTCGACCACGGCACCCGTCTCCGATCCACAGGAAACGGGGAGGCCGGACAGCGGGGAGGCGATGCCGGAGACCTCTACGTGGTGCTCCACGTGGCCGAGCACCCGGTGTTCAAGCGGGACGGCGACGACCTGCTCTGCGAGGTGCCGATCGCCTTCACCCAGGCCGCCCTCGGAGCCGAGGTCGAGGTGCCGACACTCGGCGGCAAGGCGTCCATCCGGATCCCGCAAGGCACCCAGCACGGCACCCTGTTCCGCATCAAGGGCAAGGGCGTAAAAAACGTCCAGGGCTATGGCGTGGGAGACCTCCTGGTGCGGGTGGCCATCGAGATCCCCACCAAGCTCAATGCGGGACAGAAGGCGGCCCTCGAGTCATTCGCCCAGATGTGTGACGAGGACGTCCATCCGCAGAAGAAGAGCTTCTTCGAACGGGCCAAGGAATTCTTCAGCTAGGAATGGCTTCATGCACCGCTTCCTCGTCCCCGAGGTCCGACATCCAGCGGTGCTGCCGCTGCCCGAATCCGAGACCCTCCATGCCTCCCGCGTGTTGCGGCTCCGGACCGGGGATCCGGTGACCCTCCTCGACGGTGCCGGAGGCGAGGCGGCCGGGACCGTCGGGACCTGCGGTCGACAGGGCGTCGACATCCAGACCACCGGTCTCATCCGGCATCCAGCCCCGACAACCCGGATCACACTGCTCCAGGCCGTGGCCAAGGGACCCGCCATGGAGGGACTGATCCATCGGGCCGTCGAACTCGGTGCCCACAGGATGGTGCCGTTGGTGACCGATCGCTCTGTGAGCCGTCCCGACGCCGCCGGCGACAAGCAGGCACGGTGGCAGACGATCGCCCGGGAGGCCCTCAAGCAGTCGGGAAATCCGTGGCTGATGGCCGTCGAGGAACCCGTGACACTGGCCTCCTGGTGGACCCGACGGCAGTCGTTCGACCTCATCGTGATCGCGTCCCTCCTCGACACGCCACGTCCACTGCTGGACCACCTGTCGGGAAGCCGCAGCTGCCACGGCCGGCTGCCTTCCAGCGTGGCCCTGGCAGTGGGGCCAGAGGGGGATTTCACACCAGAGGAGTATGGCCGCTTCAGGGAGCTGGGTGCGGTCTCATTCAGCCTTGGCCCCCTTGTGTTGCGGGTGGAGACGGCAACCACCGCCGCTCTGGCGGTCCTGCAGGCAGGCCTGTCAGTCAGGGAATCGACGGCTCCATGTCCGTAGACCTTTTCTTGAAACCCTTTCCCGAAGACTCGACCTTGCCTGCCTGGAGCCCTGCTCCCTCACTCCCATGAATGCCTCTCCCATGCGCCTCGCCCTCTCCGTGTCCCTGACCACATTCATCCTGGCCACCGGTTGCGCGACCCGGGAACGAATCGTGACTGTGACCGAGTCGGAGAACGGGTCGACCGTGAACATCGGCACTGGCGACCGCCTCCGGGTTGAACTCCCGAGCAATCCTTCCACCGGCTACTCCTGGCAAACGATGGAGCTGAACTCATGGGTGCTGGCCCGCACGAAGCGTCCGGAGTTCACACCGGACTGGGTGGTCGGCGCCGACCGCCAGCGGATGGTCGGCTCAGGCGGAAAGCTGACGCTGGAGTACGAGGCGATCGGGGCGGGCACCTCCCCGGTCAAGATCGCCTACAGCCGGCCTTGGGAGACCAACGCCGCCCCGGCGAAGACCTTTCAGCTGACCGTCGTGGTGAAGTAGCGCGGGAGGCCCCTGCTCCTCACAGCACCACGACCCGGGCGCTGGTGATCGACGGGTCCTTGGCCAATTCGTCCAGCGCGGCCTGGGGCGGGGCGCTGTCAAGGTGCAGTACGGTCAGGGCCTGACCTCCCGCGGCGTCACGGGCCAGGGACATGTTGGCGATGTTGACGCCATGGGAACCGAGGACGGTTCCGAGGTGACCCACGATCCCGGGTCGATCCTGGTTGCGGACCAGAAGGACAGTCCCGCTGATCGGGATCTCCACCGGCTGGCTGAACAGTCGGACGATCCTCGGGTTGTTCGGGGATCCAAAGAAGGTGCCACCGGCGGAGACGACCTTGGTCGGCCCATTGTAGACCTGGACGTGTAGCCACTCGTTGAAGGTCACCGGCTCGTCGGAGCGCTTCTCCTCCACGGAGATGCCGAGGGAGGCGGCCGCGCTGCGGACGTTGATGTTGTTGATGTCCTTCACCGTGCTCTGGCAGAGGAACCCGCGCAGGATGGCGCGCGTGACGGGATCGGTCTGGGGCAGTTCCTGTGCCTTGCCGCCGAAGGTGATGTGGAGTCGGTCGGCCGAACCCGGGTTCAGCTGGCCCAGCAGCCGGCCCAGCTTCTCGCCCAGCGCGATATACGGCTTCACCAGCTCGTACGTCTTGGCGTCGACCCCAGGGAGGTTGACCGCGTTGCGGACCTCGCCCGTGAGCAGGAAGGCCGAGATGATCTCGGCGACCTCGAGCCCGCACTTCTCCTGGGCCTCCTCGGTGCTGGCCCCGAGATGCGGGGTGAGGATGACGTTCGGGAGCGTCCGGAAGGGATGGTCGGCAGGGAGCGGCTCCACCGAGAAGACATCGAGCGCGGCACCGGCGACCCGGCCGGACTGCAGGGCGGCAACAAGATCAGGCTCGTTGACGATCTCACCCCGGGCGCAGTTGACGATGCGGACTCCGGGCTTCATGCGGGAGATCGACTCGCTATTGATCATGCCCCGAGTCTCCGGGGTGACCGGCATGTGGACCGTGATGAAATCAGCCTCGCGATAGACGCCATCCGGGTCCATGGCGAGCTCGAGTCCCAGCTGACGCGCCCGGACCTCCGTCAGGAACGGATCATAGGCGACCACGCGCATCCCAAACGCCAGGGCGCGGCGGGCAACCTCGGTACCGATGCGACCGGCGCCGAGGATGCCCAGGGTCTTCCCGGAGATCTCGGTGCCCTGGAAAGCCTTACGATCCCACTTGCCCGCAGCCATCGTGGCATGGGCGCCAGGAATCTTGCGGGCGAGGGCGCCCAGCATGAAGAAGGTGAGCTCGGCCGTGGTGATGGTGTTGCCCGCCGGGGTGTTCATCACCACGACCCCACGCTGGGTCGCGGCCTCGACATCGACGTTGTCGATGCCGACACCGGCACGACCCACGACCTTGAGGCGCGTCGCGGCCTCGAGGACCTTCTTCGATACCTTGGTCTCGGAGCGCACGACCAGGGCATCGGCCTCGGCCAACACCGGCAGCAGCTCGGCCTCGGTCAAGCGCTTCGGCAGGACGGTCACCGTGAACTCCGGACGGGCCTGGAAATAGGCGATGCCCCGGGGCGAGATCGGATCACAGACAAGCACGTTCATAAAACGAACCGCGACGCTACGGTCCCCGACCCGGGAGTGGCAAGGAGAGGTCGAGACGGGATTCAGAACGGCCAGTTGATGCCGATCGAGGTCATCACCGTCTGGCCCAGATCCAGGGTCGCCCGACGCCCCCCGCCACCATACTGAGCTCCGCCCAGCGACAGGAACTGGGACGAGACATAGAGGTCGGCGTTGTACACGACGCGGTAGAGCACGGTCGCCGCCGCATAGCCGCCGAAGACGCAGACCAGTTTGTCCTGCCCGCCCACGTTCGCCGCCGTGGTGCCGTCCGCGAACTGGAACGTCTCGTTGTAGGAATAGCCGCCGGACAGCAGGCCCAGGGCGGGTCCGATGCTACCGCTCAGAGCCCACTGCGTTCCGAAGCGCCAGAAGAGGTTGGGCCCAAGCCGGAAGGAGTGGAGGTCGACATCCAACCCCCGCGATCCAGACAGGAACCCGCTCAACACTTCGTCAGGCCGGGCCTTCGCGATGTCGGGGATGACCGGTCCCATGCCGGAACTCCCGCCCTGATACGGTGCGGTCGGCAGCGAGATCCCTCCCACATCGAAGGCCTGGACCTCCCGGAGGAACTGGGCGGGGAGGGTCGACGTATCGCGCAGTTCCATGGGCACCCACGCATAGCCGAACTCCCATCCAAGCCGGACCCAACGCCAGTCGTGGATCCGCCCGCCATAGACCATCTCCACACCCGGCATCGGGCCGGAATCGACCGTGACTTGGTCCCGGGCCGCGAATCCCCGGGTGCTGCGATAGACCAGCTGATCGGTCGCGAGATCGTATTGCGACGCATCCTGATAGCCCCAGGACGACGTGACACCACCAGCGTTGCCGGTGGCGTCAACGCGGACGTATCCATCATCGTACTGATGGTTCCGGCCCGGCACCCCAACCGGGCCTGGATCCGTCGACCGTCGCGGCACCACATCATCGATCGACAGCTGGGCCTGCACGTTCAGGGTGACCTGGACACCCAGTCGGAAATTCCGGGTCCAGTCGTCCTGGACCCAGAACGACTGGGCCAGTGTCGGGGCGCTCGCAAGTAGTGACGCCAGCACCGGAGGGGCGATCCACGACGGGGTCCGAACGATGGGATGGAGCCGTCGCATGGTTCAGGGCCAGGTCACCTCAAGGACCTCGTAGAATCGCGAGGCCACGTCGGTCGTGGGAATTGAAGTCAGCGGTGGACCCCAGTCGAGCCACTGGACCCGGTTCGCGGTGGCCGTCTGCACAGGCAGGGCCAGTTCGCCCTTCGCCCGCAATCCAGGGCCAAAGCGCACGAGGTAGCGGCGTCCGGGCTGGGTCGGAAACTCGAGGCCCACGGTGCCGTCTGGATTCCGGACGACGCGGTCGATCAGGACTGGAACCGTCTCGGGCTGGAATCCACCGGGGAGCGGGACCTCAACCCCCGACAACTCGGGATCGGGTCCAGGTGTCCGCAAGGGATTGAATGTCTGAAGCCACAGATCCCTTCCCTCCCCCGGCAACAGCGGTTCGGTGAGCGTTACAAAAGGCACCAGACCATTCGTGCCCTGCGCATTGTAAAGTCCCGTGGGGCTGCCACGCACCAGGATCCGCACCGCCTCGACGGGATTGGATCCGACATTGTCCACGCGGATCCGCTGCTGCATCAGACCGGTCTGACGGTTGAAGGCACTGGGCGCCAGCGTCACAACCCGGAAACTGCCGGGACCGGGTTCCGCCACGGACACGCGAGTGGTCGCCGCAGGAATCCACCCTGGCGAGGTCCCGAAATCGGGGACTCCCGCCCGGGCGGTCCACGGGAACGTCCCAGAGGACTGCGGCTGGAAGCGAACCTGAACGGACCGACCCTCGCCTACGTCAAGGGCACCCAGGAGAATCACCCACTCGGGATCGCGACGATCGAGAACCATGCCGGAGGAATCGACTCCCTGCAGGACGAATCCCGGAGGCCATGAATTGGTGAGACGCACATCGCCAGCCCGATCCGGGCCCCGATTGGTGACCGTCAGCGTGCAGGCCAGGAGATCCCCGGGAAGGCTGCCCGTCGGGACGGACCGGAATCCAACCCGGAGGTCCGCAATACCAGCCAAGATCCGGGTGGTGTAGTTGGTGACGTAGAACACCGTGCCGGCGGACTGGATCCAGATGTTCTGCTGGATGGATCCATGGGTCGAGGGACGGAAGGCATACCGGAGATCCGCCACCTGGTTGTTGGTCAGGACGGGGATCTCGAAGAAGACAGTGTTGGTGAGTGCATTGCCGCTGACCTGGTTGGTGGCGTAGCCAAGCGCATTGGTAGCCGACAGGAACGTCCCGGCGCCCTCGACGAAGGCGGTGACCTGGAACGTCCCCTGGGCAAACGAGGTCAGATTGGTAATGACCAACCTGAAGGCGACATCGGATCCCACCCGTGCCGGATCAGGTGTCGCGACCAATTCCATGCCGTACTGCGGAATCTGGGCACGCAGATCGGCTAGGCTTCCCAGGAAGAGAAGCACCCCGATGAGCCAGTCACGCCAGAGCCGTCGCATGAACGTCACGCCAGCAAACGCGATGCAGCGGCCCCATGCCACACCTTTCCCACACCCAATGCGGCTGCTGGCCCCTCCGGCCCCACCTCATTCGGCCGCCTCCAAAAGCGCCCGGAATCTTAGCCACGGGAGACCCTCGCTTAGGTGGGCTCCACCGGAGTCTCACCGCCTCCAGGCCGCCACGAGATCCAAGGTGCGGCGCGGAACCCCGCCCCAACCCAGGCCACCCTCAGCACTCCACCTCGGCGGTCACCAAGATCTGTACTGCCGCATCGAGGGGCATGTCGCTGATACCGACGGCGAGTCGGGCATGGGCACCGCGATCGAGCAGGACGGCGTTGAAGAGATCCGATGCCCCATTGAGGACCTGCGGATGTCCCCGGAATCCCGGCGCGCAGTGGACGAAACCCTCGACCCGGACGAGTCGACGGATGCGTTCCAGATCGCCGGTGGCCGCCTTGAGCTGGGCGAGGGCATTCAGGGCACAGAGCCGTGCCGCTTCATAACCCTGTTCGACAGTCAGTTCCTCGCCGAGCCGTCCGACGAACGCCATGACACCGTCGCGCCACGGGAGCTGTCCGGAGGTGAAGACCAGTGAGCCCGTGCGGACCCAGGGCTGGTAGGCAGCCACGGCGGCAGGAGCCGGCGGCAGGATCCATCCGAGGTGACGGAGACGTTCTTCAGTGTTCATGGCGAAACCCGGCCCAAAGGGGGTCGGGCCGTCAAGGCTGGTCTGATGCCCAGGATCGCCGTGCGCCCCGAAAACCGTCGGGGCTCGGCTTGCACAAGCCGTGTTGCTCTGTCACAACCTCCGCCCGGTCTGCCCCCGCAGTCCACGCACCGGTAGCTCAATTGGATAGAGCTTCTGACTTCGGAAGAGACGACTCCCGTCTCGTACTTACCGCCAGGAAAAGCCTTTTCATTGGCTTTTATTGTACGGAGTGATCCAAAAAAAGGGATGCCGAGTAGCAGCTCGAGTAGCAAGGTTAGTCGAAGACTTCGAAGCTCCTAATCTGAAACCAAGGATGCACACCCAACCTATAACAGCCTCACTCTATCGAAAGAAAAACCGGTCCGGCACAACCTCATTTGTTGTTCGGTACGGCAAAACCCCAAAAGGCACCTATAGGGTCAAAATCTTCAGCCCTAGCCAAGAACAGCAAGCGCGAGGTTTTTTGGAAGAATGGAATCGGAGGCGGGCCACCGAAACGGGGAGCCTCAGCTTGCTAGAGGAGGTTCACCAACAAGAAATCCGTCTAGCGCTGCAGAAGCTCGAGGGTACCGGAACGGGAGTATTA
>SYEM01000200.1 GCA_005801385.1 Verrucomicrobiales bacterium
CACTGGTTCAGTCCCCAACTTGTGCAGGAAGGTGTAAAGCTACAATCGCGCTTTTATCGAACGCCCGCAAACTGGCTAACCTTGGCCGGCATCATTTTGCTGACCGTCAACTCGGCACGCATTGTTTATCAATCGAAGACGTACTTCGAGGTCATCTTGGCCCCAAGCAGGTAGCCTGCGGTGCTGTGGAGGATGCCCTTGGGTTTCCCAGTGGAACCGCTGGTGTAGAGGATGAACAGCGGCGCCTCGGAATCCATGGCCGCGGCAGGACACTCGCTGGTGACATATTCGAGTTCGCGATGCCACCAGACATCCCGCCCCTCCTCGATGTGGACCTCGTTCCCGGCACGACGCAGCACGATGACCTTCTCGATCGTCTTGGCCAGGGGCTTCCCCTCTGGATCGGTGAGCGTCAACGCCTCATCGACATTCTTCTTCAGCGGCACCACGGCGCCGCGGCGATACCCGCCGTCGGCCGTGATCACCATCTTGGCCCCGGAATCCTGGATGCGATCGGCGACAGAGGCGGCGCTGAATCCGCCGAAGATGACGCTGTGCACCGCACCAATCCGGGTGCAGGCCAGCATGGAGATGGCGGCCTCGGGCACCATCGGGAGATAGATGATGACCCGGTCGCCCTTCCCGATGCCGTTCCGCTTCAGGACGTTGGCGAACCGCGACACTTCCCGGTGCAGCTGGCGATAGGTCAGGACCCGCTCCTCACCCGGCTTCCCATCCGTGGCGGGCTCGCCTTCCCAGATCAGCGCCGCGCGATTGGCGACATCCGTATCGAGCCAGCGGTCGAGACAGTTGGCCGACACATTGAGCCGTCCGCCCAGGAACCACTTGGCGAAAGGTTCCTTCCACTGGAGCACCTTGTTGAAGGGCTTCATCCAGACCAGTTCGGTTTTGGCATGCTTGGACCAGAAGCGCTCCGGATTCTTCACGGACTCGGTCCAGAGCTTCTTGTACTGGGCCATGCTCTGGACAACGGCACGACGCGCGAACTCCTTCGCGGGCTTGAAGACCCGGTTTTCCTTGAGGAGCGACTGGAACTTCTGGGCGGGAGAGGAGGGTTTGCTCATGCGACGACGGGAACGATTGAAGTGCAGAGTGTGGAAAGGCCGGCGCTCCCCCGTCAATCCGCATGGGCGGAAGACAGAGACCGGGACGACCTCGGAACGTCATCCGCATCCCTGGTGGGTGCCGCAGTGCTCTGTGGCACTCGGGCTCGGAGAGCCCGACCCACCCCAGGCGCAGTCAGCTCTGAGATCCAGGAATTCCTGCGCACCCCGCCACCCGAGGGCAGAAAGGGCTTCTGGGTCACGAGCACAGCGTGTCGAGGCCCTAGCCGTGCCATGGGCGCGAAACGCGCCCAAGTGTCGCAGGGCACTGCGACACCCACCCCTGCTGGCCTGCGGCCTGCCGGGAATTCCAGACCCATTGGAACGGGTTCGGTAATCCGTGTCCGTTTCCGCAAGGGGCGGGTGTATCTCTATAACCGAGCGCATGGAACCCACCGACCACGAACTGATCCTCCGCTTTGTCCGGGAACGATCCGAGAGCGCTTTCAGCGAGCTGACCCGGCGTCACCTCAACCTCGTGCATGGCACCGCTCATCGCGTGGTCGGGGACTCGGAAACGGCACGCGATGTCGCCCAGACCGTGTTCACGGACCTCGCACGCAAGGCTCCCCACTGGGATCCGTCCACCGTGCTGCCGGCATGGCTCTATCGGGCCACAACCTTCGCGGCCGCCAAGGCTCGCCGCAGCGACCAACGCCGTTGCCAACGCGAATCCGAAGCCATGAGACGCCACGTCCTCCGTGCCGACACCGATCCCGAGATCGACGCCCTGCTGCCCCTTCTGGACGAAGGACTGGCCCGGCTTTCGGATTCCGACCGCGAGGCCCTGATCCTCCGGTTCCTGAGCGGCCAAAGCCTGCGCTCGGTCGGGGAGGCCCTCGGTGTTGGCGAGGACGCCGCCCGCAAACGGGTGGAACGGGCACTGGAGCGCCTCCGCCAGCTCCTGGAACACCGGGGACACACCGTCAGCAACACCACCCTCGCCCTCGCGCTGGGAATCGCAGCGAGCGATGTCGCTACACCCGCACTGGCAGCCACCATCGCCGGTGTCGCCTCGGCCAGCCTGCCGACGATGGGATGGACGCTCGCCACCGGCGCCGGGCTCGGTGCCGTCGTCGTGTCGACGGCATTGGAGCTCCTGCTGGCCTCGCAATCCCGGGAGATCGCCACTCTAAGGCAGCAGCTGCAGCCCCTCTCCACCGGAGTCGCGTCAGAGACCGCACTGTCCGCCGCCGCGCTCGCGGATCCCGACGAGGAACTGCTCCAGGTCCGACAGCAGGCGGAAACCCTTCGCCTCAACCGACCCACCAGCGGGTCCGGCAACCCGACCCCACCCGCTCTGACGGAGCCCCATCAACAACCCCTGCTCCTCGGCATGGATGCCCCGGTTCCCATCGAACAGCTCGCCGAAGCCGGGGCAGAATCCCCTCAACACGCGTTGCAGTCCTTTTTTGCGGCAACCATCCATGAGGACCTGGATCGTCTGCTCGAGCTGGCCCCCTTCCTCTGCGGTGGTCAAGGACCCAGCGCGCCGGCGTCCAAGGACAGCCTAGCCGTCCAGGCATGGTTTACCCAGATCAAGGAGAGCCACTTGCTGGATGGGAAAATCACCGAAGTGAAGCATGTCGTGTATCGCGACCCAAACAACGCAATCGTGCGGATTCGATTCAGCGATATCCACTCGTCGAAGAAACTGGGTGTCGACAGTCTGCGATTGATCCGATCGGAGAACGGCTGGGTGCTCACCGATGGCAAGACCGACTCCTCCGCATCGCCCTCCGAGGGGCCATGATTAGACCCAACCCGCAAGCCCCATGAACCCTCGCAAACCGCTCTGGATAGCCCTCGGACTGGGAATCGCCGTCTGGATGACCTCGATCGCCTTCCGCTTCGAGAGGCAGCGTCGGGAACTCACTGGACTCCGAGAAACCCAGGCCCAGGCGGCGACTCCGACCTCGTCCGCCCTGCCAACACCCACGGCTCAGCCGAACGTCGGACGAACTCCTGCGAGCCCGTGGCGAGGTGTCCCAACTCCGGCGTGAACGGCTCGAGAATCCCGTACGAACCTCCGCCGGGAACTCAGGAGTCAACGCCATGGGTAGTGATCCCAGCGATCCCTCAACCCACTCCAACTATAGGACTGCCGACTCGCTCCAGAACTGCGGCTTTTCGACACCAGATGACGCCCTGGAATCTTTTCTGTGGCACTTCGCAGAACCCGGTCGAATGAAACCACCCACGGAGGGTGGACTCGACCTGCTGTGGCACATCCCAGACCGACCCGCGCCTCGAGGATTTCACCGGAGGATCGATCTGGGATTCGGATTCGCACGCCTTGAAGGATTCCGGATCAGGGCGCGACGTGAGACCTCACCGGAGGAGGTGGCCTTCGAGATCGAACGTAAAGAGAACGATCACAACGTGGTCGAGATCCGGCGGTTTGTCAGGGTCGGCAACGTTTGGAAGTGCGAGCCAGAGATGCGGCTGGAACCGGACACTCCATGACGGGGTGCACGGGCTGAGTACTATTTACGTCATGGTCCGGACTCTCCTGGTGGGTGCTGCAGTGCTCTGCGGCACTTGGGCTCGAAGAGACCAACCGACCCCAGGCGTAGCCGCCTATTGAACTGAGCCGTTCCTGAACTCTACGTCAGCTCCGGAGGACCGAACGGCAGCCTCTATGGAGTTCCCGGATCCTTCCGGGGATCCCGTCCGCCTTCACGGGTACGCAACGCCGAGCGGATCAAGATGGGGACCTGAGGGACCAGGTCCCTACCTTGAGGTCCCTGCCTCGACTACTTCCCGCCGGCCGGGGCCATTTCGACGACAACGTCGGCACCCTGGCCGGCCGCGATCTCGAGCGACTGCTTCACGATACCGGCCTTGAGATGGTTCACCTCGAGGTCGTACTTGCCCGGGGGCAGTCCGGCTGGGAGTTCAAACCCACCCTTGTCGTCCGTCACGGTGAAGAACGGATTCTCGAGGACGTGTACGTAGGCGACCATCCAAGGATGGACGTTGCAGGCGAACTTCACGCCCAGCTCCGGCTTGTCGAAGGACTTCTCGTTGATCTGGTCCTTGGAGGCCTGGGCGAAATTGAAACCCTTGTTGCTCTTGGGGGTGGCGTTCACGTTGTGCATGAACGGATCCGAGTTCTTCACTTTGAAGGTCTCCCCGACCGTCACGGCCGAGACATAGGGCTCGTACATGCATCCCGCCTGGTCGATCAGGATGGGCTCCGCGCGCTTGCTGCCGGCGCCGGCAGGGGCTTGGACGATCCGGACCAGCGCGTAGCGCAGGCCGCCGTCGTCCCCGACGACATAGCCACGGGTCCGGGCCGTGCCCACCGCCACCTTGCCGCAATTCGCGTCCGACTTGACCGCGCCGATGACCGTCTCGGCCGGAGGGGTACCTTTGAGGACGACTCGACCCCGGATCTTGCCATCGGTGGTCGGGGTAACCTTGGGAGGATTGACCGTCACGGCGGCAGCGACCGCTGGGGCTGGCTTCTCGACAGGTTTGGCCTCGACGGCAGGCGTCTCGGCGGCCGGTGCCTTTTCCGCGGCAGGAGCAGCGTGTCCGTGGGAGGATCCACCGGCGACGACTTCCTGGACGTTCACCACGATGATCTGGTTGGTGATAATCGGCCGCGGCTTCGCACCGGGCTCGTGGACGAATTCCTTGGAGGGCCCCTTGAGGGCGAAGAACACAGTCGCGGCCGCGGCAAGCAGCAACAGCAACGCGATCAAGATCAGCAACGGATCGGAGAGCGTGGATTGGGATTTACGGTCGGCAGCGGACGACATGGCGGGACGAGAATCCGACACCCGCGATCGAGCGCAAGTCCCGACATCGACCGTACCTCAACCCCGGATCAACCCAGATCGAACAGCAGGACCTGGGAGGCCGACACCGCCTCCACGGTCAGTTCCGACTCGGACCACACCGCCAGCCCATCGCCGGACTCGAGAACCTGGCCGTCGATGTCCACCCGACCCTCGGCCACGTGGACCCAGGCGTGGCGCCCCATCACCAGCGAATGCCGCACCCGATCTCCCGGACGAAGCCGGGCCAGCAACAGATCGGCATCCTGATGGATCCGGATGGACCTCTCCCGACCCGTGGCCGAGGCGACGCAATGCCAGCGCCCAGGCTCCGCACCGACCAAGGACCGATCGGCATAGGCGGGAGTGACGCCCCTCTGTTGGGGCAGGATCCAGATCTGCAGGAGGTGGACGGGTTCCAAGGCCGACGGATTGAACTCGCTGTGGAAAACCCCAGTTCCCGCCGCCATGTACTGGACCTCTCCTGTCTGGATGATCCGCCGGTTGCCCATGGAATCCTGATGCTCCAGCGAGCCGCTCAGGATGTAGGTCAGGATCTCCATGTCCCGATGCGGATGCCGCCCGAATCCCGCACCCGGGGCGACCGCGTCGTCATTCAAGACCCGCAGGCTCCGGAACCCCATCCACTCCGGGTCGTTGTAGTCGGCGAACGAGAACGTATGTCAAGCCTTCAGCCAGCCATGGTCGGCATGACCGCGTTGACCAGCTTTCCAAAGCACCCGCATGGGACGGGACGGGGCGGGTTTTCAGGGCTTCTGGGTCTTGAGGAACGCCAGCACCTGCTCGGCCTGGTCGGAGGTGGAACCCTTCGGATCAACCCAGACGCACTTGCCGTCCTTGAACAGGAAGGCGGATCGGCTGGCCATGCCGATGACACCCTTCACGCCGAAGGCCTCCGTCACGACCGTCGCCTTGTCGGCGAGGAGCGGGAACGGGAATTTCTGGTCATCCCGGAACCTCTTCTGGCTGGCCTCGCTGTCGGTGCTCACACCGAAAACCTGGACACCAGCCTTCTGGAGGTCAGCCCAGCTGTCCCGGAGGGAGCAGCCCTGCTTGGTGCAGCCTGGCGTGCTGGCCTTGGGATAGAAGTACACCAGCAGGTATCCCTTATCCCCAACCTTGGCCAGATCCACCACCTGGCCGTCCTGGTCGGGACACTGTACGGCCGGGACAGCGGCTCCGACGGCGAGCTTGTCGGCCGCATTGCCAAGGAACGAGAAGAGGGAGGCAAACATGATGAGGAGAATTCGTTTCACTGGTGCAATCTGGGATCTGGATCCAAATCCGCAACCGGCGTCTCTGGAGGCGGATCGGAATCGGCCGTTGCCGGAGGACCGCCACTGGGATTAACCACAGGCCCGATGCACCAGCACACCCACCGATGGATCTACCCGGCCGTCCTGAGCCTCCTCGTGTGGGTCACCGCAGGGGAGTCGAGTCGAGGCCAGGAACCCCCCAAGAGCCCCACAACGACACCACCCGCATCAGCGCGTGCGGTGCGATCCACCGGTACGGGCCTGCTGTTGGAACCCCCGCTGATGCTGACCAATGTCACACGAGCCCAGTTCCTCGAGATGGCCGGCACGATCGGCCGACATCGCATCGGACGGCCCTGGACCCAGCCCGTGTTGCCGCTCCCAGAGCCCAAGTCACGGAAGGGACAGGCGCTGACCCAGACGGAGGTGCGGGACTATATGCTGGAGGCCCGACGCCTGTTTGATGACGGAGAGTCCGTGCCCGTGTCGGACATCGGGCTCATCAGCACCCAGGAGGACGTGATCCGGCAGCCGATGCTGAATCACATCGCTGCGTTCTCGAACTCGGTCGCCCGGGTCTACCTGCTGGTCCAGCGGACCGCGACCGACCGATCCTGGTCCTACTACTCGATCGTCCAGGACCTCACCCAGCGACCGGTGATCGACCACTTCGCCGAGCTTACCCGCACCGGGCCCAAGTTCGAAGGAACGAGCTGCTACAAGTGCCATTCCTCAGGCCCTCTCGCAATCCATCCCAACCGGGAGGACCTGGTCCTTGATGCCGGCCTCGCAGCCGCCCTGAATGAGCACATCGCCAACCAGCCCCTGTCCCGGTTCCACTTCCCGAAGGACAGCCCGTCCCCACCCCCTGGAAAGCCGCTGACGCTGAAGGCCTGCGCCCGATGCCATGACGGCGAGGGGGATCGGAACCGGCTGTTCCAGGTCCATGCCCATCCGATCCGCGTGCTGGTGGACTTCGGTCACATGCCGCCCGATCGAAGGCTGAAACCTGAGGAACTCGCCGACCTGAAGGCCTGGTTGAGCCCGGATCCCTGACCGAATGGGTGTCGCGGACCCGTGTGCCCGCTTGCCTCGCCCCCACAGTCCGACCATAACCTCGGAGACCGCGATGAACCTCAAGTCTCTCCTACTCGGTGCCGTCGCCTCGGCACTCATCCTCGCCACCTCCACTGCGGCCGATCTCGGCATCCAGACCTGGACACTTCGCAACATGGAGTTCGACCAGGTCGTCGCCTTCGCCAAGAAGCACGGAATTAAGAACCTCCAGGTCATCGGGAAGCACATCGACCCGAACTCCCCCCGCGAGGAATACATGAAGAAGAAGGCGGTGCTCGATCAGAACGGGCTCCGTGCCTACACGTTCGGCGTCGCCGGGACCTCCCTCGACAAGGAGAAGAACCGGAAGCTCTTCACCTTTGCCAAGGACATGGGGATCCAGCTCATCATCGTCGAGCCCTCCGATTTCAAGATCCTCGACAACCTGGCTGAACTCGCGAAGGAGTACGACGTCAAGGTCGCCATCCACAACCATGGCATCCGCTCCCTCTACGGCAACCCACTGGTCGTCCGCACCCTTCTACAGCATCTCGACCCGCATGTCGGTGTGTGCATGGACGCCGGATGGATCGCGTCGACCGGCATGGACCCAGTCAAGGTCTACAAGGACTACAACGGCCGCGTGTTCGACATCCACCTCAAGGACAAGCGCGTCGAGAAGACCCAGGGTGACGACGTCGCCTTCGACACGCAGATCGGTGAGGGCCAAGCGAACCTGGCGGCGCTCATCGGTGAGTTGAACAAGGCCGGCTGGAAGGGAACCATGGCCATCGAAACCGACAGCGATCAGTTCGCCCGGAATCCCGACGACTTCGTCTCGAAGGCGAAGGCCTTCGTGGAGAAGACCTCCGGCGCAGCGCGGTAGGGTCCACCCGGAGCGGCCCTCCGCAGTTCGCGAACCAAGGGCCGGCATGGGCCGTTCCATATGGACGGAACCCGGCTCCGGCTCCATACCCCAACGGCGCCCCGCCCCCGCAACAGCGGCAGGCTGGGCGCCGTTGCCTTTTCCAGGTAATGTCCCCGCGTGTTTCGTCCCTGCATCGATCTCCGCAACGGAAAGGTCGTCCAGATCGTGGGTGGCTCCCTGAGCGACTCCGGGGAGGGCGTCCGAACCCACTTCATCTCGGAACGCCCGCCACGCTGGTTCGCCGAATTGTATCGGGCGGACAATCTCCGGGGCGGACATGTCATCGCCCTCGGACCGGGCAATGACGAGGCGGCCCGCGAGGCGCTCGGGGCCTGGCCCGGCGGACTGCAGTACGGCGGCGGCGTCAGTGGTGACAACGCCCATGGGTGGCTCGATGCCGGGGCCTCCCATGTGATTGTTACCTCCTGGGTCTTCCGGGAGGGGCGGCTCGACGAAGACCGCCTGGCCACGCTGATCCGCGGCATCGGGCCCAGCCGACTGGTTCTCGACCTGAGCTGCCGCCGACGTGGTGACGACTACTTCGTGGTGACGGACCGCTGGCAGAAATTCACCGATCTCCGGGTGGATGCCGCAACCCTGGATCAACTCGCGAAACACTGCGCCGAATTCCTGATCCACGCGGTGGATGTCGAGGGGCTGTGTCGCGGCATCGACGAAGAACTGGTGGTGCGACTGGCACAGCACAGCCCGATTCCCACGACCTACGCGGGCGGGGCGAAGTCGCTCGAGGATCTCCAGCGCGTGGAGCAACTGGGCAACGGACGCATCCACCTGACGATCGGCAGCGCCCTCGACCTTTTCGGCGGGACCGGTGTCTGCTACGCCGACTGCATCGCGTTCAACAGGGACACGCGGAGAGGAGACTCACGCGGAGACTCGGCGGAAAGACGGGAGAGCTAAAGACAGAGGCGATGCCGGTAGGGCTGTGCTCCGCCACGGCCCCATCTCAACCCGCGGTGCGTTGCGTACCCGTGAAGAGGGATGGGATTCGCTAACGTGTCATACCAAATACCCTAAATGGCCGGTATAATGGTTACGGAGGAAGCGTTTGCTTGAACCAGGAGCCAGTCCGGAATGAGGGAACGGACGCGGCGTGGGTCCGACCACCAAGTCTGCAGCCAGGACACGATGCGCTCCCGCTGTTCGGTGA
>SYEM01000201.1 GCA_005801385.1 Verrucomicrobiales bacterium
CCTCGGCGGCGGCACCTTCGACCTTTCGATCCTCGAGCTGAACCATGGCACGTTCCAGGTGCTGAGCACGCATGGAGACACCCGGCTGGGCGGGGACGACTTCGATCGGCGTCTGACGGAATACCTCCTCGGGGAGATCCGGAAGGCGGGAGGTCCAGAGGACGGCGGTGACCTGTCGATGGTGTCGCGGGCCCGGGAGGAGGCGGAACGGGCGAAGATCCGGCTGAGCACCGAGACCGAGGTCGAGATCGCTCTGCCGTTCCTGCGTCCCGACTTCAGCTTCAGCTGTCGCGTGAGCCGGGAAACCCTGGAGCGGCTCACCAAGGACCTCGTCGACCGGACGCGCGCTCACTGTCTCCGAGCCCTGTCCGACGCGAAGCTCGAGGCGAAGGATCTCAACCAGGTGATCCTGGTGGGCGGACAGACCCGGATGCCATTGGTCCGACGTAAGGTGTCTGAGTGGTTCGGCTGCGCGGAGTTCGCCGAGACCCGGGGTGATCTGCGTCTGGGAGAGGAATTCCACCAGAAGCCGGGCCCGGAGCTGAACACAAGCGTCAATCCGGACGAGGCCGTCGCGCTTGGAGCCGCCATCCAGGCCGAGATCCTTTCAGGCGGGTTCCGCAACCTGCTGCTCCTGGACGTCACACCATTGTCGCTCGGCATCGAGACCTTCGGTGGATTGATGAACGTCATCATCCCGCGCAACACCACCATCCCGGTGAAGGCCGGCGAGGTCTTCACCACGGCAGTCGATCACCAGCGGTCGATGCTCATCCACGTGCTGCAGGGGGAACGCGAGCGGTCGAAGGACAATTGGTCCCTGGGCCGATTCGAGATCGAGTTCGAGTCTGCCCCCAAGGCGGTCCCGCGGGTGGGTGTACAGTTCGAGATCGATGCCAACGGCGTGCTCCACGTCCTCGCCCGGGATCTCAAGACTGGCCATCAGAAGGTGGTCGAGATGAAGTCGGCGGTGGATGTCAGCGATGCCGAGGTCAACCGGATGATCGAGGAGTCGGTAGAGAACGCGTTCGACGATCTGAAGGCCCGGCAATGGATCGAGGCCAAGCTGAAGGCGGGCGAGATCCTGGCGGCCACGCGCAAGGCGATGGCGGAGTACGATGCGGAGCTGGACGACGAGTATCGTCAGCAGCTGCTGCGGGCGATGGAGGAGGTGGAATCGGTCCTCGCCCAGGAGAATCCGAAGACCAGGACCGGCGACCCGGCGTGGCTGAAGGCCGCCAACGCGCGGCTTGATGAGGTCACCAAGCCCCTGGCCGACCATGCCATGGACCGGGTGATGGAAGAAATGCTGCGCCAGCGGGGGATGCTGGCGGGGGGAACGAACCCGGGGACACCGTCGCCGTCAGGCGGCGGGGGGAACGGATAGGTTCCCGAATGGATTGCTGCCGAACCCGGACGGCTGCTCTGCTGCGTTGATCGGCACCCGGACCTCCCTGGGGCGGGACGCCGCGACGGCGGCGGCCATCTGGGCGGGGGTGTCGTTCTCGTGGAGCTTTGATGCGGTCTCGCCCGTCTCCTTGGGGTTCTTCGCCCGCTTGTTCTTCGCCAGCGGGCTGATCATCACGTTGATGGAGCGCCCGATGAGCTTCGGGGCGAAGTCCGCCTGACCCCACGGGGCAAGGTCCTTGAGGAACTTGTCCATGACCGCCACGCCGATCTGGGGGCGGGCCATCTCACGGGTCCGGAAGCGGAGCGACACCTTGACCTTGTGGTCCTCGCAGAGGAAGCCAACGGCGTGGTCCAGCTTGATGCCGAGATCATGGGGATCGATCCGGGGCGACAGCTGGACCTCCTTCACCGAGTGGGCGCTCTGGCTCTTCTTGGAGTCGCGCTCCCGTTTGGCCTGCTCGTACTTGAACTTGCCGAAATCCACGATGCGGCAGACGGGCGGGACGGCGGTGGCGGCGATCTCGACGAGGTCGAGGCCCTGGTTCCGGGCGAGGGTGATGGCGGCGCCGAGATCCATGATCCCGGCCTGGGAGCCATCGGCATTGATCACGCGGACGTCTCGGGCCCGGATCTTACCGTTGATGCGATATTGGGGCTGCGGAGGCCCGCCACGAGGAGGGAAAGGGCGGCTCAAGCGACCCTCACCGGTTTGGAGTTGACCATGAAGACAGAAATGATTGCGGCACGATCGAGCGTGCGGTGAAGGAGATAGTTCCGCGACCCCTGTCGTCGCAAGGCAAAACTTGGTGGGCGTGTGTCCTCGGTGAACCCCAAAGCCCAGGTGGACCGCAAGGGTCCGGCGGGTTATGGCGGACGTGTCCCGCTCGGTCCGCAACCCCCGGAACATTTTTTCAGATCCTATTTGGCACTCGAATTGGCCGTGCATAATGTTTCAATTTAATCGATCGGGACCGGATCGACCGTCAGGGGAAAGTCGGACTTCCTCTTGGGGGGCCTGGACCAAGACCCTGCTTTTCATGAGAAAGACGTCGAGGACGCTGTTGTTGGCTGCCTTGGGATCTGCGCTATTGCTGTGGGGGCCTCCCGCGCATGCGGTGGATCGTTCCCAGACCCTTCCCTTGGCCTACGGTTGGAATGCGGTCTGGCTGGAGGTGGCACCCCGGGACGGAAATGGGGACGCCCCGAGGGCCGAGGAAGTCTTCACCTCACCCGAATTCGTCGTCGATCGCATCGCGACCCCGATGCTTTCCGAGTACCCCGAGTTCTATGAGACCCGAAAGGTTCTTGCCGAGGCTCAGCGGGGATGGCGGGTCTGGACCCGCGATCCTGGGCCGGGAGAGACCGGAATCATTCGTGTCGCGGGGCACCAGGCATATCTCCTCCATGTGTCCCGGAAACATGGAGCCGTCTTCGACGGTGCCCCGGCCGGATCCATCACGATCACCGGTGAGGCGTCGTTCCATGTCCCGCTGTGGGATCGTGACCGCTACAATCTGGCCGGATTTGGGGTGGAGGGGCGGGTGAGCTTTTTCGAGGTGTTGTCGGCCTCGGGATGGACAACTGGGGGGAAGACGGCGTACCGGTTGGATCCCGCCACGGGAAACTGGGTGGCGGTACAGGGTTCAGACCCTGTTGAGCCCGGCCGGGCCTATTGGATCTCGCTCCCCTTCCAGCTGGGCGACACTCGGTATGCGGGGCCTGTCTCCGTGGACTTCCGGGGCGCACTGCTGGGGCGTCTGAACTTTGGCGGCACCGATTACACGTCCGAAATCGACAATCCGGCAGCCGACCCGAAGACGATCCAAGTCAGCCAGTTGGAGCTGACCCTGACAGTGCGCAAGGGCGGCGCCAGCTTCGGGGGTGGCGCCGTGTCGCTCGCGCGGGTGTTGCCGGTGGCCTCCGACCCGAAAGCCTCCGAGATGCGGCTGTTCCGGCTGGAGCGTGTGCCCGACGAACTCCAATGGCGTGCGGCGACGACGAACGGAGCCTCGGTTTGGGATCTGGGAACCGTGGCTCCCGGGACGTCCCGAGGGGTGATTCTGGGGCTCAACAGGAATTGGTCGGGTGGCGGTGAGCGTGAGCACCTCTACCAGATCCGTGTCCCGGTGGGTTCCGGGGCAATCCGGTTCGATCTTCCAGTCCATGCCTCCTCTCCCGAGGGATTCCGCGTGGGCACGGCGCCCGGTGCTGGCGTCTCGCTGCCCGGGCTTTGGATGGGAATGATCGCCATCGATCGCGTGACCAGCCTCGTCGAAACCAACGGTCAACCGGTCCTCCCCACCTCGTCGAAGCCCTCGATCAGCCTGCTGATCCACGTGGGCACCAACGGTGTGCCGGTGCTCCTGTCCAGGGCGATGCTCATGCAGACGCGAACGGCGGCCGGGACCGTGCCTGCCAGGCAGGTGATCCTCCTCTCCGAGCGGCAGATCCCGTTCTTCGAGGGGATCGAGGAACGGCGGGGCAAGAAGGTCGGCGTTCGCTTCGAAAGCCCGTTCTTCGACCTGCCTCGGGACTGGCGTCCGACGGCCCAGGGGACGGAACTGACCACGTCCGTCCTGGCCTACATGAAGTCGCACGGTGCCGACCCAGCCCAGACGGAGATCCGGGCGGGGGATTTGTTCGACTATCTCTCGACCCTCAAGGCGCTGAGACCCTCGACCCTCAGGGAGGCTTACTGCGACCGATGGCCTCTGGAGGGAACCTGGGCCCCGGGCGGTGGGGCCAGGACCCCGGTCGACGCCCCGCTGATGCTCGACGGGTTCCATCGCAGCAATCCGTTCCGACACGCTTTCCATGACCAGCATCAGGCCGGATATCCCATCCGGCGCAGTCTCGTGATCCGCCTCGACGACACCCCGTTCCAGGGGGAATTGCTCGGGGATTTCGAGGAAACCCTTTCGGGTCTCGCCACCAAGGACGTCGTCTACCGAGGGCGGGTCCGGATGCAGAGGATCTCGGAAGTGGTCGACCTGCAGTAACGCAAATTTCCAGCGCCTTTTCCCATGAGCCTCAACTTTCGCCGATTCGCTTGGGTTCTGTTCGTCAGCCTGATGGTGATGGGTCTCTCCAAAACCCACGTGATCGGGGAGACGTTCAACCTCTCCTTCAAACCATTTCAGCTGAATCAGGTTCCGAACAACACCAGCCTGCTTGGGGATGCCAAGATGGTTTCGGATGGGACCAATGTGATCCTCTCCCTCACCGAGTTCAAAGGAAGCCAGAGAGGCACTTGGATCGTGGACGGCATCGCCCGCGACAAGGTCGTCACCCGCCTGGAGGCGCGGTTTCAGGTCAGGATCCTTCTACCCTGGGGGAATGTTCAGGGCGATGGCATGAGTTTTAATTTCGGACCGGAATTGATCCAGAGTGCGGTCGGCGAGGATGGCATCACCAATGGTCTGTCCATCACGTTCGACACGTATGACAACGGGTACAATGAGAGCACGGGTGAGGATGACAGCGCACC
>SYEM01000022.1 GCA_005801385.1 Verrucomicrobiales bacterium
ATCCCTGTCATGTCGATACCCCTGCATAAGATCAGGGGTTCGGTCCACTGTCCGAGCGGAGCAGGTCCCACTCCCCATGCTCGCCATGTTCCCGCCGAAGCCGTGCCACCTTGGGGATCACAGGGAATCCTCGGACCATTCCAAGCGCGAAGTTCGACGTCCTGAGAAGCCGCAGGACCTGAATGCAGGCGAGAGCCTGCGATCCGCCCTCCCGAAGGGCCGCTGATCCACAGGACCGATTCCCAAGGACCCCGGAGGCACACGCCTCCGGGGTTTGTCTTTTGCACCTTGATCCGTGAGTGACAGCAGCGCATGGATCCGGGATTCATCGCTTCCTCGGAGCGCTGGGAGCAACAGCATGGGTTTTCGCAGCAAGCCTCACCGCCGACGCGAGCGGCTGGTCCACCTGGCTGAGGGGCCGTGAGCAAGACGCCGAGAGCCTCGCCAAATACGCCATCGGCGGGGCCGCCACCGTAGAGGCCCCCTCCGAAAAACCGACCTGGTCCATCACAGCCACAACCCTGTCGCTGACCGCGATTGTCAGAACCAATGACACCGAGCTCAGGGTCGAAGGAGAAGTGGGGGATAGCCTGGACCGCTGGAGTCTCGACGGGGTGGTTCGGACTCCCGCAGCGAGCCAGTCAGGGGTTCCGGAAGGCTGCCAACGGCAGGTGTTCAGCGTCGACCGCTCCCTTGGGCAGGATCGACTGTTTCTCCGACTCCGGCCTGTCTTCGGCGCACCGGACATCTAGAGCGCACACAAACCGCTGCAGTGGACCGCATTGGCTGCCGGGTGGACGGGTTTGTTTGGAGTCGCGCCAGCACTGATCACGGGCCCAGGCAAGCATCAGGCCGGATTGCTCGGACCTTCCCCGGCAGTCTGGGTGATTGGCGGATCCAAGGGAAATCGGCAAACCGTTCTACCGATCACACCACCGGTTCCCGGCGTCCTCCCTCCCGCCCCTCCGACCGTCTTCTCCCCGAGGGGTGAACCCCTGCTGGGAACCTACGCCGGCTCCTTCGGCACCGTGGACCTCAAGCCTCGTCTCTGGCCGTGGCAATACAACCGTTTGAAGAAATGGTTCTTCGGCACGATTTCCTCAACGAGCCTCCTCGCCGGCTTTGCCGTGGTGGATGCCGGCTATGGCACAACGGCATTCGTCTATGTGGTCGATCTTGAGACCGGATCGACCCTCGTCAGCCGGGGCGAGATCGGCCTTCCGCTGGTGTCGACAGAGGTCAATGGAAACCCGGGAGCCGGAGCCCGTGCCACCTTCGCCAATGGCCTCGGCGGAAGCCTGTCCCTGTCGATCACCCGGGGAACGGAATCGACCCCCTTCCGCGTCGAGATCGTCTCCAAGGACGATTCCCTGCACATCGACGCCACCCTTGATCCCGCCGCCGCCCCACTCCCGGTCTCCTCCCTGGTGCCCACGCCTCCCGGAGACATCAATGCGACCGTGAAGTGGAACCTCCTGCCCGTGACGGGATCCATGAAGCTCGGTTCCCGCGAATGGGATCTCGCGGAGGGGTTCCGGGGGGGCTTCGACTACACCCAGGGCATCCTTCCCAGCCACACGGTGTGGAACTGGACGTTCCTGAACGGCACCGCGGATGACGGCACCCCCATCGGATTGAACCTCACGGGAGGGATCGTCCCCGACGGTCTGACCGGTGACAATGTACTCTGGGCCGGGAACGAGCTGTCGACGCTGGCGAAACCCACCTTCACGTCCAATCGACAGAACTACATGGATCCCTGGGGAGTCACCACCGCGGACGGCCGGGTCCAGCTGCGGTTCACACCCAAGGGATCCCACAGCGAGAACCGGAACCTGGGTCTCGTGAACAGCCGCTTCATCCAGGTCGCCGGACTCTTCAACGGAACGCTCAGAACCGCAGATGGCCGGGTCCTGACCCTCACCGATGTGCCAGGCGTGATGGAGGACCAGGACGTCCGGTGGTGAATCGCCGACGAGGCCCCGTGATCAACCCACCGTCGCCACCCTCAGACGTCGGGTGGCCCCACGTCCCAGGTCGACGACGATTTCGTCGCCTCGCCGGCGTCCGACCAGCTGCTGGCCCAGCGGCGATTGCGGGGTGAGCACGAGGATCTCGTGCTGCTGGTGGGTGACCTCGGTGCCCCCGGCTCGGGGTGCGACGTAGTACCAGGCGTGTTCCCGGCCCTCGACGACCTCCACCAACGCCCCGGGACCGATCGCCGTGCCCTCGGACCAGGGGCTGGTCGAGAGGGCCTCGATCTGGGTGATCGCGAGTTCGAGCTCGGCCACCTGGCGGGATTGTCCGCGGGCGAGGTACGACGCCTCGAGTCCGCGGGTGTCGTACTTGTTCTCGGGCTTGTTCTGTTCGTGCGTGGCCTCGTCGTGCGCGGCACGGGCGGCACGGATATAGGTCGCGAGCTCTCGTTGAAGCGTGGCGACGATCTTTCGGACGACAGCGGGCTTGTTCACAGCGGGCGGCAAAGAAACCCGACCCGACGCGACCACGCAACCCCGTGTCACGCCTTGCGAGGCATCCCGGGCTGGGCACGCTGCGACCACGAAGGCCAGGGATTCACGGGCCGACCTGGAGACGTGGAGGAACCCGTAAGGAACCAAAGAGGCGATGAAAATTCTCGGCGAGCTGGCCGGTGAGGGATTCCAGGGACCGGCCGGTCAGCTCAGCCAGTCCGGCATGGATCGCCGGAAGGTTGGCCGGGACATTCAGGAGACTCCCCGAAGGTCCCGTCAGCACCGACGGACGATGCAGTTCCGGCGGCATCTGGTCGGGTGCATCGGTCTCCACCAACAGACGCTCGATCGGGATCCGATGGAACACCTCCTGCTGACGCTGTCTCCGGGGATCGAGGGCGCTGCCCGGGAATCCAAAGTACCCGCCCAGTTCCGCGAATCGGTCGACCAGCTCCACCGGTCCACCGTAGCTGTGGAGCAGGAAGCCCGGCCCGGGGCACGGACCGTTCTCAAGAATCTCGAGCAGCCGACCGAATGCCCGGAGACAGTGGATCGTGACCGGCAGCCCGCGTGCCGCGGCGATCTCCAGCTGAGAGATCACCATTGATTCCTGAAGCGCCCACTCGGGCGGCTTCCCAGCAAAGGGTATGGCGCCCTGACGATACCGTCGCCACCGGTCGGGATTCTCCAGCATCCACCGATCCACCCCGATCTCACCCACCACCGCACCCGGGGTCCGATCCAGCCATCGGATCAGCGTTTCCCGCCATGCGGTGGTCCGCTCCTCCAGATACCACGGGTGATAGCCGAAGCTCGGGATCACCTCCGGGAATCGCTCGGCCAGCATCGCCACCACGGGCCAGTCCTCCTCGCAGGACCCATTCACCACCATCCGCTCCACTCCTACGGTCCGCGCCGCGTCGATCAGCTCGTCCCAACGCCCCTCGAAACGCTCGTCCTGCAGATGATTGTGCGCATCGAAGAACCGCAGCCGCCCTTGGGAAGCCGACGGATCCTTGAGTGACGACGGACCCCGGTTCATGACGCTTCCCCAGCGGGAATATGTGCCGCCGCAAATCCACGGATCAGTCCGGCCACCCGGCCGATTGTCGCCCTGCGGTTGTCGGCGAGTTGCCGGAGCAATCCGAGCCGCTCAAGGAATTCAGGCCTCCAGTCGACCAGATCCTCGGGCGGCAGTCCGCTGGCAAGATCGCACAGGATTCCGCTGAACGCGCGCAGCGTGGCAGCATCCGAATCGGTCTGGAACCAGCATCGACCGTCTCGGATTTCCGGGACGAACCAGAGTCGGACCAGACATCCCTGGACCCGGAATGTCTCCTGACGCAGCGCGTTCGGGAGAGGGTTTCGCAACCGGGCCTGCTCCACGGCCCAGGCGAAGCGGGCCTGCGGGTCACGGAGCGCGGTCAGACGCTCGACGAAATCACTCTCCCGATCCTGCAGGGAGAGGTGGCTCGGTCCGTTCGTCATTGGGGACCAGGGTACGTCAGCGTGTCGCGGAGGGCGACCCGGGAACGAGTCGTGACACGCCCTCCTGACAGCGATTGCCCGTCAGCTCCTCCGAAACCACCACCAAACAGCGATAGCGAGGATGACAATCATGACTCCACCACACAGCCATGCCACCCCACTCCGGGCACTCCGCTCCATCGCCGATTCCCCAAGGCGGCTTCGCTCTCGGAGCTCCCGGTCCGCCTTCCAGACCTCGGCAATAACCTCAAGCACCCACTGGATGAAGGAGTCCATGGCTCAGGGTAGATCGCCAGCAGTGATCCCGTAGACCCCGAACCACCTCTGGCTACCCGCTGCTCCACCCCGAACCTCGAACGCCACCGGCTCGCCGGGCTTGGCCCACTCCGTTGAGAGCCGGAGCTCCAGGATGCCATTGCTGTCCTCCGCGCTGGTCTCCTCGACCTGGTAGCGCAGCTCGACACCGCCCTCCGGACAACTCCAGACGGCATCCTCAAGAGATACACCAAAGGACAGAGCCTCGCGCCCGTTGATCCAGAGCGAGAACGGCCCTGCGGGTTGGGACCAGAACCCCATCGCGGCTGGCCAGCGGAAGACACCGTCGGTCGACCGTGCCGTCCATCCCAATCGCGATCCGCCATCCGTCAGCCGGCACACGTGCAGGGGCAGGACACCGAGCCAACTCGGATACGGCAGGGACGGTTCGGGATCCGACCACTGGACGACGGGTGTCACACCCACCCGGGCCAACCGTTGGCGGGCGCGTGTCCTCTGATCCTCCGTCGCCTGCCCAAAGACACCCGGACCTGACTTGAGCCAAGAGATGAGATCCGCCAACGCTTGGGGTTCGAGACCCGATTCCAATCCCTCGGGCATCAACGAATGTGGCTCTGCCGTCAGCCGAGCGAGTCCGTCCCGGTTCACATGGGTCACTCCGCCTCCGGGTTCGACAACGGTGAGCCCGGCGGACGTCTCATCCCGGATCACTCCGGTCAGGGATCGCCCTTCCTTGAGATCGACAGTCCACGCGGCGTAACGCGGTTCCACCGCGGCATCCGGATCCAGGATGGCCACAAGGAAGTCATCGACTGCCTTGAAGCGGAACGCGGCGAGATCGGGTCCAACCGCGTGACCCCGACCACGCCAGCGGTGGCAGGCGGCACAGCGCTGCTCGAATTCGGCGCGCCCCGCCTCGGGATGACCCGGCAATTCGCTCACCGACCGGAACCGTTCCACCACCGCGGTCCGATCCGCCGATGGACTTGGAAGAATCTCACGGGCGCGGGCAGCCCATTCGGGCCGGGCGCTCTGGAGGAGTTTCTGACGCTGTGCCGGCGTGAGCTCGGTGGCTCGGATTCCTCCCTGGGCCAAAACCTCGAGGATCCGTCCGGTCCAGGCCTCACGGGCCAGCAGCACCCCGAGACGCTCGGCACGATCCGACGGCGCACGGGTTTCCCAACCCGCCAGAAGCTCTTCCATCAGCTCGGGTGCTCCCACACGTCCCAATGCCTCCACGACCGCCCTCCGCTCGCCCGGAGTGAGCTCGGCATCGAGCAGCGCCACCAGTTTCCGACGTGCCCCGGCATCCGAGGCCGCCGACCACCCCATCCATTGGATGAGGGCGGCGGACCGGATCGGGGATCGTTCACCCGGAGGCCTCGTCACACACCGTTTCATCTCCTGGGGCACAACCTCGTCGCGGAGGCGTCGCCACGACTGGGCCGCTGCCGAAGGACGTCCCGCGGCCGTCTCCTGGTCGAGGGTCTCCCGGACCGGGGGTGTCGATTGGATCGCCACTGCCAACTGGAGCGCAGCCCACGTCTCGGATTCGGGGAGCAGTCCGCCGCCGGCGGGCACCAGTCTCACGAGGAACCGATCGAGATCCGCCTTCCGATTCTCCCGGACCGTCAGATCGAGAAGCCGCGGGACCATGTCGGTCCATCCACGGGTCTCCAAGAATCCGCCGACATGATCGAGAGCGATCAATGCTGCACCAGGATCCGAACCCATCCCCAGGACCCAGGCCGTCCGCAGCCACGGATCCCGTCCCTCCCCGGGCACCGTCTGCATCCATCCGGACCGCCTGCCGAATCCCGGACCAAGGGTGGATCGGGTCAACCACGCCTGGTACAGAACGGCTGCCTCATCCGAAGGGTTCCAAGCAGCCAACCGATCCGCCGCATCCGGACGTCCCTCGACACAGGTCAGAGCCACCCGCTGAACCTGCGGGTCCGGATCCGCCAAGGCCCGGTCGAGGAAATCGGCTCCCAGTTCACCTCGGAGCCTCAGGGTGGCCATCGCCTGGACTCGGACCGCCGGCAGGGACGATTTGAGCGCCAGATCCTCCACGCTGCGACGCACCGACGGAGCCCGATTCGTGGAGGCAACCAGCAGGCGTTGCGCCCAATCCCGCTCGATCCCGTTGGAAGATCCCAGAACCGTGGCGAGGACGTCGTCCTTCATCGACGACAGGTCCCGCACCGGCCTTGGAGGGACACCGGTCCGGTGGACCCGCCACAGACGTCCCATGGCGGCACCCGCCCGGACGTCGAGGGACTTCAGTCGTTCGGGTGGGATCCAGCGCGGATGCTCCACAACGAACCGTGCGAAATCCACGACCCACAAGGCGCCATCCGGTCCGGTCCGCACCTCCACGGGGCGGAACCAGTTGTCGGCACTGGCCAGGAATTCCGCCGACTCTTCCCCCTCGGCACGCCGGGTCCGGAAACTCACCCCCTCCGGAATCAGCCGGGATCGGCGCACCAGATTGTGGACCGGTTCGCACACGAAGGCGTCACCCCACACGGACTCCCCCAGAAGCCGGTCCCGGTAGATCTCGGGCCCGCAGGCACTGGTGAGACGATTCACCTGCCCCGGCTCGTTGAAGCGGGTGAGGGTTCGGCTGATGGGGAAGACACGACCGACATCGCCATCCCCCGGGAGCACCCAGCGGATCGCCGGGGGGGTGACCCAGGACCGGTTGCGGAGATAGCGATCCGGGATCGGGAAGTGCCAGAGCAGGGTCCCGTTGTCGTTGCCGAACTCATTGCCAAACTCATCCCGGATGCGCCCTTGTTGGCTGACTCCACCGAGCGCCTCAAACTCGCCGGTGTCCGGTCGGAACCGGAAATCCCGGTTGCGACAGTCCACAGTCTGTCCGGTCCGGACCACCGTGACCGTGCCGCCGAAGAGCCCTCCGGATCCATACACCCAGCCATCCAGTCCCCAACGAAAACCGTTCACCCGCGCCTGGAAGTTGTGGGTCGCGAAACCGCTGAGGAGACGCTCTCCCGACCACGGCAACCGCCCCCCGGGTCCAGGTCGAAACCACCAGACATCGGGCGCCGCACAGACCAGCACGCCATCGCCCCAACACATCAGACCGGTTGGGAACGGGACACCGTCGACCACAACCTCCGACCGCTCCCAGCGTCCGTCGCCATCGGCATCGGCAAGGACACGGACCCGGCCACCGGGCTTTCCATGCCCATCCAGGCCAGCCGGATAATCGCGCATCTCCGCGACCCAGACCCGGCCATCCGGACCGAAGTCGATGGCCACCGGTGATTCGAGCAGAGGTTCGGCGGCGACGAGCTGGACCCCGAATCCCGGGGACACACGAAACGCCCGCAGCGCTTCCTCCGGAGTCCTCGGCGGCGGAGCCTCCGATCGGGCGGGATCGATCCGGAACGACTTTGGCAGCTGGTCACGGACCGCCTCGACGATCTGGTCTTCGATGACAGGGGAAAGCCTCTGGGGCCGGTCGTAGTACCAGAGCGAGGTCTCCGCCTCATATCCGCCCTCGTCGAGGATGCGTCGCGACGGGATGTAGCAGGGCACATCGTTGGCGTAGGCATTGACCCATATCCGCTGGGGATCGAGCTCGCGCTTGAGCCTCAGGGAATAGTCGACCACGACCTCCCCGCCCAGGAACACCATGGCCATCCGATCCCCGAACACCCAGGTCTGCACGGGATACGGAAGCGTCGGGGACAGCGTCTCGCCACGGTCCATCCGGGCGAGCCAGCGTCGGGCGTGGAAGCCGACGATGCCGGAGTTGGTGGAGCGCCGGGTCCATTCCCCCCGGGTGAAGTGGGGCTGGAAGGGCAGCTGGAGGGTCTGCAGCCGGCAGACGGGAGCCGCGGGGAGATCCTGAAGCGGGAGCTTCACCAGACGTGCCGCCTCGGCGGCGAGAGCCTCCCCATGACGGGTGGCCAGTTCGATCGTGCCTCGGGGATCGGGATTGGCATCGGCACCAGCACCGATCGCAACGAGTGCGACGGCCCCCGGATGGTCCCGCTCGAAGGCCTCGGCGGCGGCCCCAGCCCAGTCGCCATGTACCGCGTTCAGCTCGCCGCTCAGTGTCGTGCAATGGCAGGCATAACTCACGAGCACCGCCCTGAGCTCCCCGTTCGGATCCGAGATCCGTAGCAGGGGCAGGTCCTGATCCACAGGCCCCCCGGGTGTCCGCCGGTTCTTGGCGAACCCGACGGAACCCCTGCCCCAAGCCATGCGCGCGGGACGCCTTCGTTCCAAGGCGAGTCGTGCGGCCTCTTCGACTCGGGCCGTGAAATAGGCGGTGTAGGCCGCGATCTGCTCCTGCTCGTTCGGGGTTAGGTCTCGGGCGAAGATATTCGGGGCAGCTCCGGTGAGGCAGGGGGCGCTGTGGGTGTGGGTGACCGTCAGCGCGACCTGCGCCGGGGCGAGGCCGACCCGCCGCGCGAGATGCGAGCGGATGTCGTCGGTGATGGAGCCGGGCAGGATGCAGTTGTCGATGGTGATGAGGACGGCGGCCTGGGATCGGCTCCCGATGGCGAGGGCCCGGGCATGGATGCGCTGGGCCAGATTCGTCGGTGCCGGCAATCCGGCGCGGGCGGCATAACCCATCAGGGGGACTGCGTTGGTCGGGGAGATGTCGACCCGGGCGGTGCCGACCGGGACGAGGTTTCGGGGTGCCGCCTCGAGAAGGCTGCCGAGGAACCCGATCCAGCATCCCACCACAAGCAGGGTCCTCCACCAATGCCACGGGTTCATGGGGAAACGGTGCGCACCTGGGGACGGCTTGGGAAGCGTTGGAATCACACGGGGTGAGTCCCCCGTCTCCAGGCCCACTTCGTGTGACAGCACTCCGACGGCGATTGCCCGCGGAGCCCCGATGCCGGAAGCTGGATCCATGACCATCATCACCGATCCCCGATGCACGGAGTACCGGGCCGTGGGCCATCCCGAAAAGCCCGCACGGGTTCAGCGGACCGCCGAACTGCTGAGGGAACAGAAGGCATTGGACCTCCGTTGGTCCGAGCCATCCCCCGTCGAGGACCCGACCCTGCTACGGGGTCATTCGGAGCACCATCTGAAGCGACTCGCCCTGGCCCAGGACTTCGATGGCGACACACCCTTCTTCCCCGGAATAGGCGATCATGCGCGACGCGGGGTCGGCGGCGTCCTGAAGGCGCTGACGCTCGTCCGTACGGGAGAGCCTGCGTTCAGCCTTCTCCGTCCGCCGGGACACCACGCCACGCGGGACCAGGCCATGGGCTTCTGCTATCTGAGCTCCCTGGCCATCGCAGCGCTCGAGGCCCGGGCGACCGGGATCGAGCGGATCTCCCTGTTCGATTTCGATGTCCACCACGGCAACGGGACCGAAGATGTCGTGGCCGGAGTTGCTGGGGTGACTTTCGCATCGGTCCACCAGCATCCCTGCTATCCCGGGACGGGGGCGGGTGATGTGGGAAACAACTGCTTCAACTTCCCAGTCACCCCCGGCACACCTCGGGTCGAGTGGCGCAAGACCCTCGAGCAGGCCCTGCAGCGCCTGCTGCAGAGTCGCCCCCAGATCATCGGGGTCTCGGCCGGATTCGATGCCTACTCCGGCGACCCCCTGGCCAACGGCAGTCTGGAGCGGGAGGACTTCCACTGGATCGGCCAACGCCTCCGGGCAACGGGCATCCCCACGTTCAGCATCCTCGAGGGCGGGTACTCCTTGGATCTCCCGGATCTCGTCCTGCACTACCTGCTCGGTCTCGAGGGTAAATGAGCTGGGGATCGGGAGGGACTCACGCGCGAGTAAGTCCCCGTCCCATTCTCTCTCTTCCGCCAACGCAGGGCTTTTCCCAGCGGACAGGCCTCGTCAGACTCGTCCCATGACCCCGGTCCGATTCCCGCTCCTCGTCCTCGTTCTCGCACTGGCTTCGATCCCATCGGCACTCCGTGCTGCGGCACCGCTCCAGAGTTCCGACGGGGAGATCGTGTTTCCGGTGGATGCAGCGAAGATCAGCGGCACCGCCAAGCTCATTCCGATCCCGAAGACCGGGGAACAGGTCGTCGAGCTCAACTCGGGCGGCACGCTGGAGTGGGCCTACAAGCCCACGCGCTGGGGACGGTATGATCTCGTGATGACCTACGCCGTGTCCCAGCAGCAGCCCGGGATCCAGATCCGGATCCTCGATACGGACTACACCCAGAAACCCGCCGGGACCGGAGGCCTGGACCGGTACAGCAGCGTGACGATGGGACGTCTCTATCTGCCGACGTCCGACCCCTTCTCGATCCGGCTTGCCTGCTCAGAGGCGACGGCGGGCGTCCCGATCCGGGTCGCCAGGCTGGTCCTTCGCCCGGCCCCGGAAGGGCATCCGGAGGCCCAGTCCGGAACCGGCCGCATTGAACTGCCAGCCCACTCGGCCACGACCCACAGCGTGATGATGCGCTATGAACCGGCGACGAACAAAAACTGCCTCGGGTACTGGGTGAACCCGTCCGACTGGGCCGACTGGACCTTCGAGGTCGAACAGCCCGGGACGTTTGACGTGCAGGTCTGGCAGGGTTGTGGACGCACCCAGGGAGGCAGCGAGGCCGTCGTTCAGGTCGGGCAGCAGCAATTGCCCTTCATCGTGGAGGAGACCGGGCACTTCCAATACTTCGTCCCTCGCCAGATCGGACGCGTCACGCTGGACAAGCCCGGATCCCATACCCTGGCCATCAAGCCCCGCACGAAGAAGGCCGGGGCCATCATGGACATCCAGAGGATTGTGCTGTCCCCTGCACCCACCTCGGCCTCACCCACGCCCGGGGCCCGTGATTTCATCCCGGCCCGGCGGGTCGTCGTGCTGGGCGACAGCATCACGTACGCCGGCGGCTGGCTGCCGCTCGTGGAGACGTGGCTCCATCTCCAGTTTCCGGAGGCAAAGGTCCAATTCATCAATCTCGGACTCCCCTCAGAGACGGTCTCAGGCCTGTCCGAACCCGGCCACGCGGGAGGCTCCTTCCCCAGACCCACGCTGCTCGAGCGGCTGGATCGCGTCCTCCAGCAGGCCAGGCCCGACCTGATCGTGGCGTGCTATGGGATGAACGACGGCATCTACCATCCCTTCAGCGACGAGCGGTTCCAGAAGTTCCAGGACGGCATTCGCGAACTCCGGGAGAAGGCCGGCAAGGCCGGTGTCCGGGTGATCCATCTCACCCCGCCCGTGTTCGATCCCCTGCCCCTCGCCGGTCAGACCCTGCCGGCCGGGAAGGAGGAGTACCGCTCCCCCTTCGAGGGCTACAACACGGTGCTCGACCGCTATGCCGACTGGCTCGTGGCCCAGCGGGTCTTCGGGTGGGAGGTGATCGACATCCACGGTCCGTTGAACCGGTTCCTCGCGGAGAAGCGGAAGACGGATCCGAAGTTCCTGCTCGCGGGGGACGGGGTGCACGCCAACGACCAGGGCCACTGGATCATTGCGCGCGAGGTGCTGCGGCAGTTGGGGGCGGATCCGACGCTGCTGGAGTCGGACACCCCCGACCGCCTCATCGCCTCGTCGCCTCGCGGGAAGGCGGTGCTCGACCAGGTGACCCGTCGACAGACCGTGATGAAGGATCCGCTGTTGACCGCCATCGGCCACAAGCGTCCGGGCATGGGGGCTGGCAAGCCACTGGCGGAGGCGGAAGCCGAGGCATCGCGCATCGGAGCCCAGCTGAACCCACCGGACTGAACGGGCACCGCACTTCACCCAGGGTCACACCCCACGGACCGCACTCCTCCCGGATCATGGCGTCCCTGTCCCACTCCCATCCCAAGGGGCTCCCGGTTCTGTTCTTCACCGAGATGTGGGAGCGGATGAGCTACTACGGGATGCGGGCGCTTCTGGTGCTCTTTCTGGTCGACTCCGTGGACGATGGCGGACTGGGCCTCGACGAGGCCGTGGCCACTGCGCTCTATGGACTCTACACGGCAGGGGTCTACCTCGCCGCCCTGCCGGGCGGCTGGATCGCCGATCGGCTCCTGGGACATCGACGGGCCGTCACCTGCGGCGGATGCCTGATCGCGGCAGGACACTTCACCCTGCTGGGACACCATCTCCCGTTCCTGCTGGCGGGCCTGCTCCTGATCATCCTCGGAACCGGGCTCCTCAAGCCCAGCATCAGCACCCTCGTGGGGTTTCTCTATCCCGAGGGAGGGGCCCAGAGGGACTCCGGGTTCACCCTGTTCTACCTCGGCATCAATCTCGGTGCCGCGATCGGCCCCCTTCTGTGCAGCGCCCTCGGAGAGAAGATCGCCTGGCACTATGGCTTCGGGGCGGCTGGGGTCGGGATGATCCTGGGACTGATCCAGTACCGGGTGCAGTCGAAACATCTCGGGGATCTCGGGACCCAACCGGTCCATCCACATCCGCGTCCGGGGATGGCTTGGAGCATGATCGCCGGTGCGGCCACGAGCCTCGTGGGGGTCTTCCTGATCGGACTCCTCGGCTGGTGGCACCCCGACCCCGTCGGGCTCGCCCGCAACGCCGCAGGCGTCATCGCCGCGGTCGCGATCGGGACCTTCGGCTGGATGCTGCTGGGGGTCCGACTCGGTCCCGGGGAACGGGGCCGGGTGGGAGTCATCCTGATCCTGTTCCTCGCCGCTGCACTGTTCTGGAGCGGATATGAGCAGGCCGGATCGTCCCTGAACCTGTTCGCGGAACGGTTCACCGAACGCCGACTCGGCTCCTTCGAGATCCCGGCCGGATGGTTCCAATCGGTCCCCGCCGTGTTCGTCGTCGTCTTCGCACCGGTGGTGGCCGCCGGGTGGGTGCATCGCTCCCGTCGGGGCCAACAGCCTCTGCTGATCACCAAGCTGGCCTGGGGCCTGATCCTGTTGGCCCTCAGCTTCGGGGTCCTCCAGATCGGCTCCCGTCGCGCCCTCGACCACGGGACAGCCTGGCCCACGTGGCTCCTCACCACCTACCTGCTGCAGGTGTTCGGGGAACTGCTGCTGAGTCCGGTCGGACTCTCGGCCGTCACGCAGCTGGCACCGTCCCGGTTCGTCGGCCAGATGATGGGGCTCTGGTTCCTTGCGGCCTCGCTGGGCAACCTGCTGGCCGGACTGCTCGCGGGCCAGGTCACCGGAGCCCGGGCCCAGGACATGCCGGCCCAGTTCTTCAAGGTCTTCCTGATCACCGTGGCGGCCGGCCTTCTGCTCTGGCTCCTGGCGCGTCCCCTCCACCGACGGTTCCTGGGAGGGTTCAGCCCGACCGGATCGCCGTCCCCCTGATTCCATGATCCGACCCCTGCTCCTGTGTCTCGGCCTCGGTCTCCTGGCCCTGCCCCTGCACGCCCAGGACAGGGCAGCCGTTCCCGGTTCAGAGGTCGGCCCTGTGCCGCCTGCCCTGCGGGAACGGTTCCAGCTGGCTCCCTTCTACCAAAAGCACATTGCGGTGGGTCCGTTGCCGATCGTGGGATCGTCACAGGTCTCGGATCCGGCGCTGCGCGAGGCGGCGTGGATCGTCCGGCACCTGATGGAGGGACGTGACGACCTCCTTGGGGCGATGGCGACGAACCGGACACGGCTGGCGGTGATGGCCTTTGACGAATACACGACCGACATCCCGGAACACGCCGGGCTGCGTCCGCGGATCTTCTGGGATCGGCGGGCGCGTGGACTGGGGGCCACACCCGAGGCGCCGGCCGTGAGCTGCGCCGAGGAGAATCTGCTGGGCTACCCTGGCGATCCCTACGGCACCGAGAACATCGCCATCCACGAGTTTGCCCACGCCATCCACAGCATGGGACTCAGCATGGTGGACCCGACGTTCGACAGCCGCCTTGCAACGGCGTTCGACGACGCGAGCCGCCGCGGTCTCTGGAAGGGGACTTATGCGGGATCCAACCGCGAGGAATACTGGGCCGAGGCGGTGCAGTCGTGGTTTGACGACAATCGGGAGAACGACTCCCTGCACAACCACGTGAACACCCGGGCCGAACTGCGGGCCTTCGACCCCGGGGTCGCCCGCCTCTGCGAGGAGGTTTTCGGGGACAGGCCCTGGCGCTATCGGAAACCCGCGTTCCGCGATCCGTCGGATCGGACCCATCTGGCGGGATTCGACCCCGCGAAGGCACCGCGCTTCCGCTGGCGGGACGAAGCCGTGGTGGCGAAGCCCCGTCTCCTCCTGCAGACCGCCCTGGGGGACATCGAGCTGGAGCTGGACACCCGGGCCGCCCCCCGGACGGTCACCAACTTCCTGTACCATGCCCAGCAGGGACTCTACGCCGACGGTCTATTCTTCCGGACGGTCACACCGGGCAACCAGCCCACGAATGCCGTCAAGATCGCGGTGATCCAGGCCAGGGCGAACCCGTCGCGGACCAACGAGTTCCTGCCCCCCATCCCGCTGGAGCGGACCCGGGACTCGGGGCTCAGGCACCTCGATGGCACGGTGTCGATGGCCCGGGACAGGCCCGACACGGCGCAGGACCATTTCTTCATCTGCGTCGGGGACCAGCCGGAACTGGATTTCGGGGGCCGCCGGAATCCCGACGGCCAGGGCTTCGCGGCGTTCGGTCGGGTCGTGAAGTGCATGGATGTGGTTCGACGGATCCATGGCTCCCCGGCCGACGGCCAGACGTTGACACCCCCGGTCCGGATCCAGCGTGTGATCCGGACGGAGTGAGAATGGAGAGCGCTGCGTCCCGGGTCCTCGATCCCCGGACCCGGGCCCTCGGTTCGACGGTCGGAGATTGTCAGTTGCAGGCATCGGGGACGTCCGGAATTGTCACTGCATGACCACGCGATCGATGACTTCGTGGAGCCTCCTGCTGGGCCTTCTCTTCGGCTGCGGACTCGCATGGGCTGCGGACTCGGCGGATCCTACTTCGACGCCCTCCAAGCGCCTCTGGACCAACTCGATCGGGATGCGCTTCGTCGCCCTGCCCGGCACCAAAGTGCTTGTCTCGACCTGGGAGACACGACGGCAGGACTTCGCCCAATTCGTCAAGGAGACCGGGTACACCGCCACCAATGCCGTCTATTCCCTGACGACCAACCGGTGGACCCGACAGGGGGGCTCATGGGTGTCGCCCGGATTTGCCCAGACGGATCGGCATCCGGTCTGTGGCGTGAATTGGGAGGACGCGAAAGCCTTCTGTGCCTGGCTCTCCAAGAAGGAGGGGAAAGCCTACCGACTGCCCACCGATCTCGAATGGAGCCAGGCTGTGGGTCTGCAGCCGGAGATTGGCCGGACACCCAAGGACCGCAGCGGTGGCGTGCCCGATGTCTTCCCGTGGGGGACGGGATTCCCGCCACTGATCGACAACAACCCGGTCGGCAACTACCCGGGCGCGGAGGCCTCGGAGGTCGACTGGCCGAAGGAATTCCGGGTGATCGACTACTACCGGGATCCGTTCCCCAGGACGGCCCCGGTGGGGAGCTTCGCGCCCAATGCGCTGGGCCTATACGACATGGGGGGCAACGTCTGGGAATGGTGCGAGGATGAATCGGAACCCGGCAGCGGCTCGCGGGTGCTGCGGGGCGCTTCCTGGATCGACAACCTCGAATCCGCGCTGAACGCCTCCTACCGTCACGCCAGCAAGCCCACCAACCGCAATGTCAGCGCCGGATTCCGCTGCGTGCTGGTGGACGACGCCTCGACGACCGGGAAGTAGGCTCCGGGAAACAGGTGTCGCACCGCCCCGAACACCGGCCCGTGACACTAGTCCCGTCGTGAGCCGGTCGTCGCGCATCTGACGTCGACACCCGATGGCACCGCGGTAGCCTCCGGGATGGACTCTGCCCAGAAGCCGGAAGTGATCTGCACCCACGAGAGCGATCTCGACGGGCTAGTCTCAGGCCTCCTCCTCGTCCGGCTTGCCCAGAAGCTCTTCGGGACGGACATCCCGCTCCAGGCCTGGAACTACCAGGGGTGGAAAAACCGGGTCATGGGAGAGGCAACCGCCTGGATCTCCGACTTCACCTTCGAACCGCGACTCGATCGTCACGGATGGATCATCTTCGACCACCACGTCCATGCCGGTCCGCCCAGGAACGCCCGGCTGGTCCACAGCCCGGATAAGTCGGCGTCAGCCCTTGTCTATGGCTGGTGCCAGGAGCACGGGCTCGCCACGCCGAAGCTCGATCGGCTCGTGCACCTCACCAATCTCGGTGATCTCTGGAAGAACGAGGACCCGGAGTTCGAACTGGCGAACGACTATGCAGCGCTCGTGAAGGAGTACGGGTTCTGGAATCTCCACAAGGTGATCGGTGGTGATCCCGAGCGGCTCGTGGACCATCCCCTGCTCCAGGTCATGACGGTGAAGCGCACGGTCGAGAATCCGCTGGGCCTCGCCTGGGCCCGGGAGCACGTGGAGGAGATCACGCCCGAGGTCGGACTCGTCCACACCTCGATCGGCGACACGAACCTGATCGTGCACCAGCTCCTCGACAGCCGCTCGACGCCCTACAAGGTCCTGGTGACCCTGTTCCCGAAGGCCAATCGCACCTTCGTGGCCAGCTTCCGCAGCCTCAATGGCGAGGCCCTCTCCGCCGCGACCCAGCTCCAGGGCGGTGGCCATCCCAACGCCGCCGGCACGACCCTTCCCCGTTCGGTGATCGACATCGAGTCGGCCATCCATCATCTCCGGGACACGCTCGATACCAGCCGGTACCTCAACGCCTTCCAGCAGCCTCTCAACGCATTGAAGCTCTGATCCGTCCGCACCTCCGGACGGGAGACGTCCCGACATGAGATCGCGCATCCTCCTCGTCGAGTGCCCGGACCGCCCCGGGCTGGTCCACGACATCACCGGCATCCTGTTCCGGCGCGGGGTGAACGTGGTTGGAAACCACGAATTCGTCGACCGCGCGCTGGGACGGTTCTTCATGCGGACGGAGTTCGACGGCACGGTCGACGAAGGTGCCGTCACACAGGAACTCTCCGCGGTGCTTCCGGAATCGGCGACGCTGCGGCTGATCCGGCCGAACCCGAAGCGGATCGTGGTCCTCGCCTCGAAGGAACATCACTGTCTGGCCGATATCCTGGTCCGACACGCCTTCGGTGAACTGAATGCGTCGATCGCCGCCGTCCTGAGCAACCACGCCACGTTGGAGCCGCTGGTCCGGAGGTTTGGCCTGCCGTTCCACCACGTCCCGGTCGCCGGGGAGGATCGGACAGGCCAGGAGTCCGCCGTGCGGGAGCGGGTCCAGGAACTGGGTCCCGACTATCTGGTCCTCGCCAAGTACATGCGGATCCTGTCCCCGGGGTTCGTCCGGGAATTCCCGGCCCGCATCATCAACATCCACCATTCCTTCCTCCCGGCCTTCGTCGGGGCCCGTCCCTACCACCAGGCCTTCGAACGGGGCGTGAAGGTGATCGGAGCGACGGCGCATTTCGTCACCGACGAGCTGGATGCGGGGCCGATCCTGGTCCAGCAGGTGATCCCGGTGGACCACTCCCACGATGCCGAGGAGCTAGCACGGTCGGGTCGGGACGTCGAGCAGATGGTCCTCGCCAGGGCCCTCCGACTGGTGTTCGAGGACCGGGTGTTCCTCTGTGGCAACCGGACGGTGATCTTCGATTGAGGGGAGCCGGGATCCTCTGACGCCGCAGACGACCCCGTCTGCCTTCAGGGGATCACGACGCGCAGCGGATCGAGATGGGGACCTGAGGGACCAGGTCCCTACCCTGTGAATGACAGTTGCCACCTTGGCCGGGCGCTCCGAGACGTCGGCCCTGGGCTGACCCATCACCGCTGACCCAGCAGATACGCCATCAGGTGGTTGAACTCCGGCTCGGGCAATGCCTCGACGAAGTTGTCCGGCATCAATGACTGGGCCGTCTCTCTGCGTTCGGCGATGTCCGATTTGGCGAGGGTGAACTCCTTGCCGGTGGCATCCGCAAAGACCAGTAGTTCACCCTCCTCACGTCGGAACAGTCCCGAGAGTGAATCCCCATTTTTCAGGGTCACAAGGGTCTGACGGAAGGCGTGGTCCACATTCTGGTTGGGATCCAGGATATCCTCGCAGAGTCGCTCGGCACCCCGGTTGCCAATCCCGGTCAGCTGGGGTCCAACAAGTCCACCCTGACCTCCCAGCTGGTGACAGGCCCGGCAGTTCTGATCGAACACCCGGCGTCCCGTGTCCAGATCAGGGACGGTCGCGCCGAGGCGATTCCGGCGGGCCGCCACCAGCTGAAGCCGATCCTCCTCTCCGGAGGGCAATGATCCGATCGCCTTCTCGAGGAGTCCCTTGGTGGCGGGATCCGCCTGCTTGAGCAGCGCCTCACGCAGGGCGGCGTCCCGCAGGATCCCGACGGGGATCTCCCCGCGATCGAGCGACAGGGCAAATTCACGGGCACTCTGCGGCTGCGTCGCAAAACCCCGGGCGGCACGGATCTGGACCCGACGGGGAGCCTCCTTCCAGAGCCTTCGGAGAAGCTCCTGACGGCGCGTGGCATCGCCGGAGGTGGCGGCATCGGCGGCGAGCTGGCGCCAGACGCCGGGGATCTGGGGATCGGCGATGAAGTCGGCGTCCGCCCGGAGCGCGGGCATCAGGAGACGGAGTCCCGCGGCCCGTACCGCGAGGTCCGCGCGGGGATCCCGGAATACGGTCAACAGAGGCCGCAGGGCCGGGTGGGTGGGTTCCAACCCCAGACGCTCAGAGATCCGGATCGCCGCAAGCTGCTGCTCGGTCCGACTCCGTGGCGAACGGTCCGGTAATGCCGGAGCCCCAGACACCTCGCCGATGGCGATCCACGCGTAGGCATCCGCCGTGTCTCCGTCGACCACGTCCAGACGCACCTGGCGACCCCTCAGAAGGCGGGTGTCCCACACGATCCGACGCGCTACATCATTCCGCGGTGCCCAGGCCTCAACCAGCACGTCACCGGAAACCGCATCCACCAGTCGGACCGCATTGCGGTGCCCCGCCGCTTTGTCCGGGTAGCCATCATGACCGCACAGCCAGAACGAAACCGCATCGCCGGGCTCAAACGCGGGAGACCTAAGGATTCCAGTCAACGACTCGCCCCGGACAATGCTGGAGAGGACACGAATCGTCCCTCCTCCGTCGCGGGCACGCTCCTGGAAGTCCCATGGATCCGTCGTCGGCTTCTCACCCTGCGGTACGGTCTGCCATCCTTGCGACACCTCGGATGACAGGAGTTTCGTAACCAGGGACAGACCCCAGTCCCAGAACGCCTTGGGCATGTCACCACCCCGCTGTCGCTGTCCCTCATCGAGGGCGCTGAAGAGTTCCAGCTGGGTCGATAGATCCTCCGGGTATTGGGATCGGATCCGCTCCACCAGAGCCGGCAGTTCCTCTCGATCAGCGTAGCGCGCCGCATGCTGTAGCGCGACCTGAAGGGTCGGGACCGTCTTGGAGGACAGGGCATCCAAATGGGACAGGAAGAAGGCCGCCGATTCCCGGGACCGCACCGCAAGCGCGACCCCCAGCAGAACCTGGGTCTCCTCCGATGACCCTGAGAAATTGAGGATGGATTGGAAGATGTCGGGCTGGGACAGGTGATCCCGCAGCGCCTTCCGGACGGTGTACCGAAGGTGGGTGTCCTCCGGAGGAACGGTCGCCAGCGCGGTCAGCAGGACCGGAATGTTCGCAGTCTGTGGGTGGGCACCGAGGGCCTCGGCGGCGCAGCGCCGGACGAGCCCGTCGGGATCCGCGGTCACCGCCTTGCGGCAGAGAATCGTCCAGTCAGGGAACGAGTCCCCGCGATCCGCCACCATGCGGAACCCATGGACCCGAACGAACGGATCGGTATCGGTCAGGGTGCGTTCCACATGCTCACGGCCGGCCCCCAGTCGCTGGAGCAACCACAGGGCATGGACGCGTTGGAGCGGATTCGCGGGAGCCTTTAGGGTTTCCTCCAGAACTGGGACGGCCCTTGCGCCAAACCGGTCCTGCAGATCCGCAGAAGCCAGGAGCCGACGCCCCAGGCTGGGCGAAGCCAACTCACCGACAAGCCCCGCCAGATCCTGGGTCAGCGCGGGATTGCGGAGCCGGAGCTTGCCGTCCTCGCCCCGATGGACCACGCGCCAGATCCGGCCCCGTTCGCGATCCCGACCGGGATGCGTCAGCGGGACCTCGTAATGTCCGATGATGCGGTTGTAGAAATCGGCGATGTACAGGGCGCCATCCGGCCCCAGCAGGGTGTCGACAGGACGGAACCAGGGGTCGGTGGACGTCAGGAAATCCGGCTGTTCGGTCGCCTTGGGGGTCGACCCCAGGAAGGTCACGGCATCGCGGTTCAGCCGGCTTGTCATGACATTCCCGATGAACAGCGTATCCCGAAAGGACTCGGGCCAGAGGTCGTCGGTGTAGTAGCTGGCCCCATCGATGGCCGTGCTGCCGTGGGCGTGCTCCAGCATCACAGGCGCCAACCCGAGGCCGTCGTCGGGTTTGCCAAAGCTGGGATACCAGCCGCCGGCCAGGAGCTGGTACAGCGGCGCCGTGTGGCAGTCGCTCGAGTAGAGGTTGCCCCTCGGATCCCAGGTGAGGCCGAACGGGTTCACCTGGCCGTGGGTGTGGTGCTCGATCCGGGATCCATCCAGGCGGATCCGGTAGGTGTTGCCGGAGTTGAGATCGACATGGCTTCCATCCCACGCCGTCACATGGGAGTCGTTGTTGAACCCATGGGTGGCATACAGCCAGCCATCGAAACCCCGTCGGAAGGACGCCTGGTTGCCATGGGTGTCCCGGGAGGCATCGAACGGACCGTAGAGGACCGTCCGACGGTCACAGGTCCCGTCCCCATCGGTGTCCTCCAACAGCCAGAGGTTCGGGATGCTCCACACGACCGCCTTCCATCCCCGATCCTCCGTCCTGAACGGATAGACCCCGATCGGGATGTTCAGGCCGTCGGCAAACTGGGTGACCTTCCGCGCACGGCCATCGGGACCAAAATCCTCGAAGATCATCAGACGATCCCGGCCCACGCGATTCGTCGGCGCGGCCCAGGGATACTCGATGGAGGTGGTGACCCAGAGTCGTCCGATCGCGTCGAACGCCAGGTTCATGGGCTTGTGGATTTCGGGCTCGTGGGTGACGAGCTGGATCTCGAATCCGGGAGGCAGATGGAACTGGGCCCGTTGCTCGTTGGGACTCAGCGGTTCGGTGGTCCTGACCCCGAGGGACAGCTCATCCGCAGCACCCAGCGCGCTGGCGGTGCCGATGACGGTCAGGGCGTTCGCGACGGGACGGAACCAGACGGGCACAGCGGGCATGCCGGAAGAATACCGGATCCTCCGGGAAGTCGAGAGGCCAGAGTGGGGCAGGGTCGACGTACGGCGGTGGACGCAACGGCAAACGGGTGCCGCAGGTCTACTGCGGCACCCGTTTTCCCGGGGATTCCTGGGCGTTGCCGAAGGACCCAGGAACGCTGGCGAGCCGGTCAGCGGAGGACCTTCTCGAGCAGCTGGTTCAGGCGCCCCAGCATGGCGCGCGGGTCCTCCAGAATTCCCGCGGCCACACGCGCGTTGTCGAACACCTGATCGGTGACGTCCTTGGCCAAGGGCTCGTCCTTCTGCCGGATCGCCTCCAGGCGCACGAGGATGGGATGGGTGGGATTGATCTCGAGATCGTAACGATCCGGCGATGGGGTCGAATCGTCGCGGCGGACCGCCTTGAGGATGCGGCGCATGCTGGCCGACGTCTGCTTGTCGGCATCGACCACCACCGCCGGACTGTCGACCAGCCGGCTCGAGATCCGCACCTCGCCCACGCGGTCGCCGAGGGACTCCTTCATCCACTGGGCCAGCGACTTTGCCGATCCCTCGTCGAGCGCCCCCTCCTTCTTCGGGGTCTCCGACAGGTTGAGATCGGCCTTCTCGGCGGACTTGAGAGGCTTGCCCTCGAACTCGTGGAGGTGATCCATCACGAACTCGTCCCACGGATCCTCGAGGATCAGGACCTCGAAGCGCCGTTCCCGGAAGACCTCGAAATACGGGCTGCTCTCGGCAGAGGTCCGGTTGGGGGCGAGCAGGAAATAGATCTCCTTCTGATCCGAGGGCATCCGCTTCACGTAGTCCGAGAGCGAGGTCTTCTTCCCGGCGTCCAGTCCCGAGGTCTCGAACCGGATGAGCTTCGAGAGGGCCTCCTTGTGCTGGTAGTCGGTGACGATGCCCTCCTTGAGGAACCGCTGGTACTCGGCGTGGAACTTCTCATACGTCTCGGGCTGCTGCTCGGCCTGCTCGCCGAGGAACTTGAGGAAGCGACCCGTCAGGACCTTGTTCAGTTTCTGCAGGAGCGAGGTGTCCTGCATGGTCTCGCGCGAGATGTTGAGCGGGAGATC
>SYEM01000202.1 GCA_005801385.1 Verrucomicrobiales bacterium
CCTGTCCGCCGGACTGGTGGACCTGGTGGAGCAGCGGTAGGAACCCCGCCCGGCGGTGGGCGTCGAGCTCGCCCATGACATCATCGATCAGCAGCACCGGGGCCGAGCCATGGACCGCCGCGAGATGTTCGGCCTGGGCCATCTTGAGCGCGATCGCCACGCTCCGCTTCTGTCCCTCGCTGGTGTAGGGGCCCGCCGGGCGGCCATTCACCCGGAGCACCAGGTCGTCACGATGGGGTCCCACCAGCGTCGTGCGCTGGCTCCGCTCCCGGACCCGGGAGGCGGCGAGGGCCACCTGGAAATCCCCGGAGACGGTGGGCACGTAGTCGATCAAGAGCTCATCGGTGCCGACCGCGATCCGTTCGAAGGAGCGCCTCGCCACCGACGCCAGCTGAGGCAGCAACGCCTTGCGGGCCTCGATCAGGGGCTGCCCCAATCGCACCAGCTCCGCAGAGAAACCCGCCAGCTGGTCCTCGTCCACCCGGGGCTGCTTGAGCAGGGCATTCCGCGCCCGCAGCGCCTGGAGATACCGCAGCAGCAGGGCCAGGTAGCCCGGGTGGGTCTGTGCGAGGAGGAGGTCGAGGAAGCGTCGACGAAACTGCGGCGCTCCCTTCACCAGGTGGATGTCCTCGGAGCAGAACACCACGGCCCGGAAGGTCCCGAGGTAGTCCGACATCCGCTTCACCGGCGCTCCATTGAGCGTGAGCCGGCGTTCCCGGACCGACCAGAACGCCTTCACCTCCGCGCGTCCCTGTCCCTCGACCGTGGCCCCCACGAAATACCCCTTGGCCCCCTCCCGGACCAGCTGGGTTCCACCCACGCCTCGAAACGACCGGAGCGTGGCAACCAAATACAGGGCTTCGAGGAGGTTCGTCTTGCCCTGGGCATTGCGCCCCAGGAAGAGGTGGAAGCCAGGCTCGAACGTCGCATCCAACCGGAGGAAATTCCGGTAGTCGCGGAGTCGGAGCTGGGCCAGATGCACGATCTCCACCATGGGCGACCTGTCGCCAACTGCAAAGCCCATGACAAAACCGGTGGCCTTGGGTAGGTTGACCGTGTGACGCGAATCCCGGGCTCGGCACTGCTCCTGTTGTTGACCGCAACGGTCGGACCGCCCCTCAAGGCCGCCCCTTCTGGCGACACCTCCCCTTCCCTGAACCACGGACGTCACGTGATCGTCACGATGGAGTCCGGGGTCCCGGTTCCGATGGAGGAGTTGCCCGGATTCGTGACCGTCCGCTCGCGTCCCTCCGATACGACCTGGGTGCTGCAGACACCAACGTCCGAGGAGGCCCAAAAGACCGTCGCCCATCTGCGTCGACAACCGGGGGTGATCGCCGCGAGGCCAGCCCTGCGCTCCCCGGTCCGTCCGCACTTCCTCCGATCCCCGGTCCCCAACGACCCCTATTTCTCCCGGCAGTATGCCCTCGAGACCCCGCCCGGGAGCACGAACCCTCCACCGCCGACGGTGGACCTCAACCTCCGCGGTGCCTGGGCGTACACCCGAGGCGAGGGGGTGGTCGTGGGTGTCGGCGACGACGGCATGGAGCGGACACATCCGGATCTCGCCGCCAATGTCGTGGGCCCGCATCACAACTTCCTGACCGACACCGACAGCGGGGATCACGCCGCCCCTCGGCTCTATCATGGGACGGCGGTCTCCGGGGTGATCGCCGCCGTCGGGGACAACCGGAAGGGCGCCATCGGCACCGCGCCGAGGGCACGGCTCGCCAGCTGGGTGATCTTCGACAACACGGACACAAACCAGCCGGATGAGGTCGGCTTCGCCGAACTGTTCGGTACCGCCAACCAGACCGTGGCCGTCCAGAACCACTCCTGGGGCAACTACGGCTACGCTTTCGTCTGGCCCGGGCCACTCGAGGTCGATGCCCTGGAGAAGGCGATCACCGAGGGACGGGGGGGGCGGGGCATCGTGTTCGTCCGTTCCGCGGGCAACAACCGCCAGCTGTTCAGCACGGGCACGGCGGGCGACGTGAACCTTGACGGCTACGCCAACCACATCAGCCAGATCACCGTGGGGGCCGTGCGGGTCGACGGCAGCGTGACCGGGTACAGCACCCCGGGCGCCTGCGTTCTCGTCGCTGCACCTGGCGGTGAGCGCCTCGTCGGCAGCCCCGGACTGGTGACCACCGACCGGGTCGGATCCGCGGGACGCAACGTGGTCTGGGATCCCAAGGACCCGCAGTCGATCGACTACCTCCTCGGGGACCTGGCGTTCACCGGGACGTCCGCCGCGGCACCACTGATCTCCGGCGTTGCCGCCCTCCTCGTCAGCGCCCGACCGGATCTCCGATGGTTCGAGGTCCAGCAGATCCTTGCCCTGTCGGCCCGACACCTCCACCGGGCCGATCCGGATCTGCGGACCAATGGAGCCGGACTCGGCGTCAGCGAGAACACGGGATTCGGGATCCCCGACGCCGGGGCCGCCGTGCGCCTCGCCCGTGCCTGGATTCCGCAGGCCGCGCCCAGGGTCGAGCGGGTGCCGCTCGCGACGCCCCAGCCGATCCCGGACACCCCATCGCAGGGGCTGCGCTGGACATTCCCCGTCTCCAACGCCCTCGTTCTGCAACATGTGCAGGTGCGGGTCGACTGGACCCATTCCCGCGGCCGGGACCTCGAGGTCCGGCTGACGGCACCCTCGGGATTCACCAGCCTGCTGTTGCGTCGAGGAACGGAGTCCGATCCCGTGCCCGAGGCCTGGACCTTCTCCACCGTCCAGCACCTCGGCGAATCCAGCGTCGGCGACTGGGTCCTCGAGGTGCTCGACACCGCGTCCGGCGAGACCGGGCAGCTCCGGGAGGCCGAACTCATCCTGGGCGGACGCGCGATCGTAGACACGGATCGGGACGGATTGGACGACGGCTGGGAGCGCACCCACTTCGGAACGCTGAGCGAGGGTCCCGCGGGTGACCCGGACCGTGACGGGTGGATCACCGCCTCGGAGCAGTTCTCGGGACGGGATCCTTCGCGACGGGATGAGATGCTGGAGGTGATGGCATCGCGGGATCCAGATGGGCGCCTGAGACTGTCGTGGTCCTCGGGACCGACCGACACCTTCGAGCTGAAGGCCTCGGATCAGCTGGGGATTCCCCTCACCGGGGGCACACCGGTGCCGGGACGGTTTCCAGAGATGAACTGGCTGCTGCCGACGGACACTGCGGTGCGGTTTTTCGAGGTGGTCCGACCTACTCCCTGACCCCACGGGCCAATTCCGGAGGGGGCAGACTCGCTACCGCGTTTCTGCCGCGGCCGTATACAGGCCGCCGAAGGCGTCGACGTCCAGATCGCGGGGGTTGAATTGGGCCGTCCATTGCCTCGCGGCGGCCGCAGCCAACTGAGGAATGGCGTCCAAGGTGGCCCCGGCGTCGAGGATCGACCTCGGGATTCCGGCCCGGTCCATGAGCCGGGAGACGCCGACCACCAGCGTCGCGGCGGCGACGTCGTCCGGAGCGCCCGTGGAGCTCCAGCCGGCGGAGAGGGCCAGCCGCGCATAGGCGGACTCCGCCTCCGACCCCGGCACCGCGTTGTAACGGAGGACCGCGGGAAGCATCACGCCGACAGCGGCTCCATGGACGACACCGAACCGTGCGGTGAGCGGATTGGCACAGGCATGGGCTCCTCCCAGCATCGAGCACTCGATGGCGAGTCCCGCCAACGCCGCACCCAGCAGCATGTCCCCACGGGCCTGGAGATCGCTGGGCACGTCCAGGACCCGGACCAGCGACCCGGCCAGCTTCTGGAACGCGGCCTCGGAATACATGGAGGAGACGCTGTTCCGTCGCCGGGTCACCGCGCTCTCGAGCGCGTGCGACA
>SYEM01000203.1 GCA_005801385.1 Verrucomicrobiales bacterium
AAGGAGGGCAAGAAGCGCATGAAGTCCATCGGCTCCGTGGAGATCCCGCAGGAGGCATTCGTCGAGGTGCTGAAGACGAACTGAGCCGAGGGCCTGGAGCCCAGGGCAATGCCCATCATCCCCTTAATTCACCTCGAGCTAGACACGTACGACCGCTTGGGTTGACCTGTTCGACACGCTCAGCGTTTCAGGCTGCGTCGAAGCAGTATCGAGGTGAGGACGACGGTGAACCCAATCTGGAGCATCAGGGCGATGAATGGGATCGTCAGTCCCGGGGAGATTTCACCGAAGATCCGCCAAGCCTCTGGCCATGTGGGATCCTGGATGACGATGCCGCGGAACCCCCAGTAGGAAGCGGAGACAGTCTGGCCCAGAATCATTAGGAACCCCTCCCGGAGCGGAATCAGCAGGCCCCCGAGCAACAGCTGGGGAAGAATCAGCAGTGGAATGATGCCGAGCGCCTGGCCGCGGCGTGTGGCCACCGCGGAGACCATCAGAGCCATCCCGGCACAGGCGCATCCGGTCAGCCATTGGAAGACCAGCTGGGATGCCAGGGGCTGCTGGTAGGCAGCCACCGGTCCCGTCTGATTCCAGTGGGTCGACTCAGCAAACAGCAGGTTTAGTACGACGACACCGGCAACGGTCTGAGCGAGCAGAATCACAGCCGCGAAGGTGAATCGGGAAGCGACATAGGCATCAAGCCTCAATCCAGCAGGAACTTCACGAAGGAGCACAGCCCGTTCCCCGACGATCGCGCCCACTCCCGCCATGAAACCCAGGAGGATCAGGCCGAACAGCACCGTGAACTGGAGTTTGTAGGTCGGCCAGTAGTTGGAAATCGTCGCAACCGGCATCAATGGAACCTCGCCAGCCAGGCTGGCTTTGATAGTTCGTGCGAGTCCTTCAGAACCGAGGTACTCCTTGATCTGGGGATTCGCGTCGAGATAGACACGCAGCTGCATGGCGACGGTCAGGTCGGAGTAATCGGTGATAGATCCCTTCTCCTTCTTGAGGGCGTCTTGGACCGTGCCCCAGGCCTCGACCAAGGATTCCTTCTCCTCGGAGTTGAGCGGCCGGGTCAAAACGGCGGGTTGATTGAAGTCCTCCCCGACGAAGCCCACGAAGGCGAGCATCACCATGAAGAGTGGGACTAGGACGGACACGAGGAGGGCACGTCGATCGCTGACGAACACGTCGAGATGCCGTCGAAACAGAAGGAGGAACTGGGGCACAAACCCATGCTCGATTCTTGGGGTCCGCTGCGTGGCCGATTCCAAGGCGAGGGGTGCGGAGGGTGCTGCGGGGGCGGGGCGGCGAGTCACGCCCGAATCTTCCAAGCCGATGAAGATCTCGGTCAGGCGGTCGACTCCGAAATGATGCAGGGCCTCGGTCTTGTGTCCCCACCAGACCAGGTGTCCGCCGTGGACGATCATGAGGTTGTCCGCAAGTCCTGAATTCTCCACGTGATGGGTGACGCAGAGGATGGTCGTCCCCTGGGTGCGGGCCAGCTCGGCAAGATGCCGCATGATTCGGAGATCGGCCGCGGGATCGAGACTGCTGGTTGCTTCATCGACTACCAGGAGCTGGGGCCGTGCCAGGAGTTCCGCCGCCAAGCTGACCCGCTTCATCTCGCCGCCGGACAGGCGGGCGATCTGGATGTCGTGTCGCGACTCGATACCAAGGGCTTTCTCGACCTCCCGTACCGCGTCCGCGATCTCCCTGTCCGAGGTGTCATCGGGCCGGCGCAGGCGTGCTGCATAGGTGAGGGCCTTCCCGACGGTCAGCGCCTCGTGGACGATGTTGTTCTGAGGCACGTAGCCGATCAACTTGAAGTCGTCCCGACTGGGCGGACGGCCATCGATCAGGATGCGGCCCTCCGTGGGTTGGGCCTCTCCCAGCAGCAGCCGGACGAGGGTGCTCTTGCCGGCACCGCTGGTCCCGAGGAGACAGACGAAGGATCCCGGGGCAAGCTGGAATGACACCTCCCGGAGGATCTCCACGGTGTCCCGTCCGGACGGGACACGGAAGGTGACGTTGTCGAAACAGATGTGGAAACCGCTGGGGGCTTGAATTGGGGAGGACATCAGTGCGCCTTGGCTTTGGGTTTCTGGCTGACGGTTCCATCAGGGGAAACAACGTAGTTCGGCTGATGCCGCACCAGTTGCTGGAAGGCATCTCCGCGGGCAACCTCCGATAGGAATCGTGAGACGGTTGTGCCCTTTGGGTCTGGGTGCTCCCTCCCGAGAAGGATGACGCCGGGGAACAGCATCTCATCCGTTGTGTTCTCGCCCAGGTAGACATTCGCCGGGGGCGAGTGCGGATTCCTCGGATTGTCCTCTGTGTTGTCGTAGATCTGGGTGCATTCGAGAACCGTCCCCTTGGGCAACCAGATCGGTTCGGCAAGGAAGATCCCCGCCTGCCAGTTGAAATCCCACTGGGGTACCCTCACAAGGACCGTTGCGGGTCCATCCGGGGGATGGGCCACGATACTCACCTGGGTCGCGACCTGATGGCAGTGCGGATATACAGCGGCCACCCTGTACTCATCCGGGAGCGTGAACTCGCCCCGAAGCACCGCATTCTTTGCCCCTTTTGGAATCACGACAAAAGGGCTGCTCCACGGCACGAAGAACATTTTCTTGTCTGCCGAGACCGGCTTGCGGTTGAGCCAAAGCCCGATCCGACATCGATCCGTCTCCTGCTTGCCAGACCGGTTGTAGTGAATTTGGATCAAGAAGTCGGAATGGGCTGGGATGGTGCAATCGTAGCCCTCGGGCACGAAAACGCCGCCGGATCCGGGCAGGTAGCTTGGCAACATCTGGTATCTCATGATCCCGCTCCCGCTGGGGGTCGAGGGAACGAAGCCCAGTCCATGTTTGAAATTGTACCCTGGAATCCAATCACCGGGTTCGATACCGGGTTTATCATTGGCAAAGCGGGCAACCGCAGAGCTCAGGTCTGCGTGGGGAACAGCACTGATGAGTGCGTGGTGGATGATCCTTGGAGTGCGGGGCAGCAACTGCATGGCTTCAAGCCGAATGTCCTCGCTCCGATTGAGCTCAAAATTGATCATCCAATAGACGTCCTTACCCTTGGGACCGAGCTGTGTCTCGGCCGGCTGTTCGATGATGATGTCAGGCGGACGTCCCATCGCGGGATCCCAGTCTTTCGGCGGGTGATTCATCTGGAGATTGGCCGAGTCGGCCGGGTTCCCCTCGGGCATCCCCGCCTTGTACCACGCCCGCAGCGTGAAGACCTCTGTTGGCGAAAGTTCATTCTGACCGGCCAGCGGGATATCCGATTCCACCTGGCCCGGGGGCATGCGGCGGGCCTGGATCTCCCGAAGCGCGGTCTTCATCCAGTCCGTCACGTCGTCATAGCTCGTGAGCGTGAACGGGGCGACGCCCCCCTCGGAGTGACACTTCAGGCAGTGGGTGTTCAGGATCCGGATGACCTCGCGGTGGTAGGTGATGTCGGCACCGTTTGGCTCCGACTCGGTTGGATCCTCTTCGCGATTCAGAGGGCAGCCCACTGGACGGGTTCGAGGGACACGGACTTCGACCCCGGCGATGACATCCCGGACGGCTTCCTGAAGATCCTCCCGTTCTGGAGCCGGCCTGCGGACGCCCCGGACCCTGTATTGATCGTCGACCCGACCCGCATAGCGGACTCTGCCGGTGGCATCGAGGACGAAGGCCTCGGGGGTTGTGGTGGCCTGCAGTGCCCGGGCCACCTGGCCACCCGGATCCCGAAGGAGCGGGAACCGCGTCTTGAAATCGAGGGCGAATCCCTCGATCTCCGGCCGCGTCACCGTCTCATGGAACAGTCCGAGCACGGCCCCGCCGCTTCTCGAAAGGTCCTCGGCGATCTGGTTCAGCACCGGGATGGCCTGTCGCGACAGCGGGCACTCCGGATACAGGAAGACCATCACCGTCAACCGGCGTCCGGATAGCGTCAGCAGATTGGTGGTGACGTCCCGGAGGTCCCTCACCGCCAAGGTTTTCAGCGCCAGCGGCGTCTCGGGAAGCGGGCGGGTATCCGGGCGGACCGATCCCTCGCCATCCCCATCGGCGGCCATGACAGCCACCGGAAGCACCGAGGCAATCCACATCAGCGCGAAGAGGATCCTGTTCATTTGATCCAGAGACTACAGATCCACTCCCGGGTTGTGGAGAGCAGACTTGATTCAGGCGGCACGACGTTTTCGCACGCATGTGTTTTCAGCAGACGCCTCCGAGAGACGTCGTTAGCGTTCAACCCACAATGAACCTCCGAAGCCTCTTCGCCCTCATCTTTGTCAGCCTCTCCTGTCTCGCGGCCGAATCCGAGGACTCCCCGGTTGCGACCCGGATGAAATCCATTGCGCGAGACTTCAAGACCCTGTCGGGGCAGATCTCGGACACCGCCCAGAAGGACAGCTCCATGGAGTTGATCGCCGCCATCCGAAAGAACATCACCGCCGCCAAGACCGAGAAGTCCGGCCCGGCATCCGAGCTTTCGGGGACCAAACTCGAGGAATACCAGAAGCAGTTTACCAAGGGTCTCGGCGCGCTGGAGGATCGCTTTGGGAAGCTTTCGGACGCCGTCAAGGCAGGGGAGTCGGCGAAGATCTCGGCCCTTCTGGGAGAGATCAACACCCTCAAGAAGGACTACCACAAGGTGCTTCGCTGATCGCGGAGGGCGGGTTTCAGCCCAGCCCCCAGGCCTCATCGAGGCCGTCGTCCCCTTGAGGCTGATCCCGGATCCCGTCCAACCGAACCCCATGAAGGTCCTGTTCGGTGTCCAATCAGAGGGTAACGGCCACATCATCCAATCCCTCTGCGTCCAGGATCACCTCCGGTCCCACGATGCCTGGGTGGCAGCCGTGTTCGCCGCCCGGAAACCCAAGGGATTGCCTCGCTTCTTCACCGAGGAGTTCCGTGTCATCGAGCACGAGGGCATCGACATCGCGTTTGACGCCGAGGGACGCGTCCGGGTCCTGCGTTCGATCATCGGGAACGTCCTCAAGCTTCCCCGACTGATCCGCTCCCTGTGGCGGATTGTTCGGATCATCCGCCGGGAGAAGCCGGACGTCGTGGTCAACTTCTACGAGCCCCTCGTGGGGGTGGCGGCCCTGTTCGTTCCGGGAACCCCGTTCATCTGTTTTGGGCACCAATACGCGATGCCTCTTGCCATGTACCCACGGCTGGCGGGGTTTCGACTCCAGAAGTTCATCCTGTGGGTCACCAACTGGGCCACGAGCCTCCGGGCGCGGAAGGTCGCGCTAAGCTACTACGAATTCACCGACGATTCCGTGATCCCGTGTCCACCTCTCCTGAGAAATGCCAGTCGGTCACGCTCGGACCAGCGGCAGGAGTTCATCCTCGCCTACCTGATGAATGAGGAACTGTTGGGGTCCTTGATCGCGAGTGCAATACGGCATCCGGAGCTCAGAGTGGAATGTTTTGTGCGAACGACCCGACACCATGAAACTCCCGGCAACTTGACGATCCACGGACTCGATGGGCCCCGGTTCCAGGAACGGATGAAGACCTGCAGGGCAGTGATCTGCAGCGGGGGGTTTGCGACGAGCGCGGAGGCCATGCTGCAGGGCAAGCCGCTGCTGATGGTCCCCTCGCCGAACCACTTCGAGCAGTACGCCAACAGCAATGATGCACACTTCCACGGATTGGCGGCGTGGAGTCCCGTGGCGGATCTGGCACTGTTGCCGTGTTCCCAGCGGGATGTCGGGCCGTGGTTCGGCAGATATCGGGAGATCCTCGACGAGGTCTTCCGACCGTTCCTGGAAGGGTCCACATCCCGGACGCCCTGAGCCTCTGGAGTGGGACCGCTCGAAGCGCGGCGGCGTCATCACCGGAAAACCCGGCCCATCACCCAGGCAGAAGTGCCACTGTCAGCGGCGGGGCATGGGTCGCAGCAGGCCTCGGGCGAGTTTCCAGCCGAGGGTGAGCCCCCATCCCGGTGCCTCATGGATGGGCCATCCGTTCTGGAGAGCGTGGCGTCGCAGCGCCGCGTTGGGTCGCACCACATGCGGGTGTCCAACGGAGGAGAGCAGGGGTAGGTCGTGGATGCTGTCGGAGTAGGCGTGGGATCGGCTCAGGTCGACTCCACGCTGGCTGGCCAGGAGGACCACAGCCGCCGCCTTGGCGGGGCCATGCAGGATCGGTCCAGCCATCCGCCCCGTGTAGCGCCCATCGGTCACCTCGGCCAGGCTGCCGAGGCCTCCGGTGAATCCAAGCCGCTCCGCCATCAGGCTCGCCATTCCCTGGGGAGTCGTGCTCGCCAGCCAGACCTCCTCACCCCGGTCGAGGTGCCCGCGGGCCAGGTCCACGATCGAGGCATCCACGAGATCCGCCACGAGCCCCTCATAGATCCAGCCGGCCGTCCGATGGATCTCGTCCGCATCACGTCCCGCGATGAACGTCGTCGCAAAATCGCCCCACTGCCGGACATCGTCCACCCGTTCCTTCCGGGTCCAGTGGTATCGAAGTCCCGCCACCAGGAACCGGGGAAGGTGACCCACCGAGAAGTATCCGTGCCGCCAGGCTCCCCAACCCAGGTAGAACAGCGACGACCCGTGCAGCAGGGTGTTGTCGATGTCGATGAACGCGGCCGTCATGGTGCCCGGCTGAGGGCTACTGTTTTGTGGGGGAGGAGGGTTCTACGGCAGAATCGGATCCGCGCTGGCCGCAGTCGACGAACACGTCCAGGAGCTGTCCCACGTAGATCGGCGGGGATGCCGGTCGATCGAAAGTATAGACGACCTGGAGCACCCGGGTATCCACGCGATCCTTCGCTCCTCCGGTGAAGTTCCGCTTGGGGACCAGGGTGGGCTGGATCCGCTTGAACCGGAGCGGGATGGGGTTGCCCGCCACGCCTCTCACCTGGGCGACCGCCTGGGCCGCCGGGGAGATGCGTGAGGCGCTGTCCTCATCGATGTCCACCCGAACCTGCAACCGGCGGGTGTCACCCACGATCATGCAATGCCCCTCCAGGGTGGGTGCCGTGAATTCCCCCTCGCGGATGTTGACCTCAAGAATCTCACCATCCCGTGGCGTCCGGGTGACCACTTGTTCCAGGGCGGTCTTTGCCTCATTGAGACGGGCCTTCCCGAGGAGCAGTTCGGATTTGGCCCGTGTGAGTTGTGCCTCCGCCTCCGAAAGCTGGAACCGGGCCTGCACCAGCTCCACCTCGGAGTTCACGTTTTCGGCACGCAGGACCTTGTGTCGATCGGCAATGTCCCGTCGCTCGTTCACCTTCTGTTCGGCGATGCGGATGGTGGCTTCCAAGACCGCGAGCTCGGTCTCCCGGGAGACCACGAGGGCCCGCGCACTGTCGGACTCGAGCTCGAACAGGGGATCACCGACGCGGACATGGTCCCCGACCTTCACATGGATCTTGTAGACAATGCCGTCCTTGCGGGAATCGATCATCACGTTGCCGTTGTCGGCCTCCACGCTTCCAAGTCCGCTGACGAAGTCCTTGAAGGGTGCCGTCGGAGGCTCGGTCAACGGTTCCGGCGGTCCGGGTTGCCGGTCCATCCGGTAGGCCAGCCAGGCGCAGGACAGCACGCCGAGCAGGGCGGCAAGGAGGGTGAGGATTCGGGTCATAGGTGGGGCTGTGGTCTATCGATCTTCTGGGCCTTCCGGATTTCCGTGATGCGGCCGTCGTCCATGGTGACGATCCGGTCGGCATAGCCGAAGATGCGGGGGTCATGGGTGACCACGACGACACATCGGTCGGGCGAAGTAGCGACTTCCCGGAGCAGGTTCATGGTGGTCGCTCCGGTGGTGGCATCAAGCGACGCGGTTGGTTCGTCGCAGACCAGGATCCGGGGTTTGTGAACGAGGGCCCGGGCGATGGCGATCCGCTGTTGCTGGCCGCCGGACAGCTG
>SYEM01000204.1 GCA_005801385.1 Verrucomicrobiales bacterium
AGCCGATGCTTCAGGCTGCCGCTCGGATGGCTGGACTCGTCCTTGAAGTAGAGATGGATGTCGGGGAAGGCGGGAAGCGGGAGTGGGACGAGGTGGGTGTCGCTCGAGCGGTTGAAGTCCGCCTCGAGGATGCCGATGGCCCTCCGGGACCAATCCTGCGGGGAGTTGTGACGCGTGGCGTTCATGGCTTGGGGTGCTCCGGGTCCACGAGTTGTCGTATGCGAGCCCTCCGCCTGTCGAGCCAAGCCCAACCCACTCTTCGATGCGCGACGAGGCCCTATCGACGCCACGGATGCCGTATGCCCGCCCAGGCCAGAAGTGCGAGTCCGACCGGGGTGCCGGTCACCGAGAAGGGAACCGCGGCGATGACGGCGAGGAACAGCGCCTTCCACCAGGCGACCCGAGGTCGGTCGCCATGGAGGCGGCGCTGGATCCAGGCCGTCGCAAAGAGGACCGAGAGGAACGACAGCGGAATGGTCACCACCATCAGCGGGGGTGCCGCGAACTCCTCGAGGTTCCAGAGGTTGTCGACGCCGATCAGCACCAGGGCCGCGACCGCGTGGAACGGCGCCCTCCGGTCACCGGCGGGTGCTCCATCCCGGGTGGTGTCCCGGGCTGAAGGGCGCACCGCGGAGCCGGAAGCCTCCGGCGGCAGGACCTCGGGAACGAGGGTTGGTGGCCGCTCGGGGGGATTCGCCATGGAGAGTCCCATGACACAATCCCGTGGGGTTGGCAACGGGACGACCCTTGGAAGGCCCTGATTCCGGCCCTGGAACCCTCCCGACACCCCTGCCTCACCGGCCACTGAATACGGCAGGCACCTCGGCGTCTGACTGACCGGGAACGCTCGATCCACCCGATCGACGGTCCCAACGGTGAACCGCTTGATCCCACCTTCGCTCCGGGATACCCCTTCTTCCCGGCGGTTTTCCCCCTCCCCCATGAAACCCTTCCTCGTCCTCGTGTCGCTCCTGGTTCCCTTCGTGGGCTACAGTCTTCAGGGAGACCCCGAGGCCCCTGCGTCCGGATCCTCCACCACCAACACGGTCCCGGCGACGAACGTGGTCCAGGCCGCCGCCTCGCCGACCCCGGTGACAGAATTCCCCGAGGATCTCCCGGAGCCCGCTCGGGAGGTGGCCCGACTCGCCCACGCGCGGGTGGGCGACTCCACCATCCAGCAGTTCATTGCAAACCTCACCGAACCGTTCCACCTGAAGGCGGACCAGGTGGTCTATCTTCGGGACGTCGGACTCTCCGAGACGGTCCTGGATGCCCTGCTTTCCCGGGAGCAGCTGCTGGCATCCACCACCCCACCATCTCCTCCCGAAACGCCGGCCCCAAAGCCGGCACCGGCCGCCCCGACAGCACCTGAGACCGCGGCGCCGACCGTCTACCCGGGTGGACCCCAGCCGGTGCCCGCGCCACAGATCGGCCCCGCGGTCGCCGCCAGCGCTCCGGAGCCGGCGACGCAGGTCAACAACTACAACATCTTCTACAACTCCCTCGCCCCGTACGGATCGTGGGTCACCGTGCCGACCTACGGCTACGTCTGGCAGCCCGCCTGCGCGGTGGCCACACCAGGATGGCGTCCCTACTGGAACAACGGCTGCTGGGCCTGGACCGATGCGGGCTGGTACTGGAACTCCTCGTATTCCTGGGGCTGGGCACCCTTCCACTACGGCTCCTGGGTCCAGGCCCCGAGTGTCGGCTGGTGCTGGGTTCCGGGCTCCACCTGGGCCCCGTCGTGGGTGACCTTCCGGTACGGCGGCGGGTACTGCGGCTGGGCTCCCCTGCCCCCGGGCTGCGGATTCTCGACGGGCGTCGGCCTCACCTGGTCCGGATCCGGGATCAGCGTCGGATTCAGCTTCGGTTTCGGTGCCGCGGACTACTGCTGGACCCCGGCCTCCTGCTTCACCGCAGCCAACTGCTGGACCTACGGCGTCCCAAGGTCCCAGGTGAATCAGGTCTGCCAGAACAGCACGGTCATCAACAACTACGTGACCGGGAACAACAACACGGTGGTGAATGGTGGCATCGCCCCCACCACGATCACCCAGCACACCCGAAGCGAGATCCGCAAGGTGGCTCTCGCCGATGTCGCCACCCCCAGCCAGGCCGGCAGGTCCGTGGGTCCGCGATCGAGTCCGGACCAGGGCCGGCTCGCAGTCTACAGGCCCAACATCGGCCAGGATCTCGCGAACAAGGGCGCTGTGACGGTGTCGCGGGACCTGTCCCGTCCGGGCTCCACCCGCACGACGATCCATGGCGCGGGGAGCTCGAGTCTTCCGAGACGACCCGGCAGCGCCGCCACGGCCGGCTCGACCCCGACCGCCCCCGGCATGAACCTGACGCCGTCGCCCATCCAGCTGCTGGGTGACCGCCCGAAGACGGCGACCCCGCCGGGGGTAGCCTCTTCGGGAAGGCTGGCCACGCGCCCGGCAGCCCCGACCGACACCTCGATCCGCACGGCGGGCGGCAGCAAGCCCGCCACCACCGTGGCTCCCGGCACGACCATCGCCCGGGCCACACCCGTTCGTCCCGCGGTCCAGTATCCGGGACAGTCCGCAACCGCTCCCGTCCGACAGACCCCGTCCTCGACCGCGAACTGGCCCGGGGCGTCCACCGGAATCCGGGTGCAACCCCGGGCCAATGCCACACCCGTGACTGCCCCTGGGCTGACCACACCGTCGACCCTGCCCGTCCGCCCCACCCCGTCGATTGTGACACCGACGATACCGACGACACCGAGCCCCACTCGAAGCTTCGTCACGCCCCGCCAGACCCCGCAGCCGGTCCAGAATCCCACGACCTCCTTCAACACCGGATACTCCCAGCGGCAGTCTGTGCCGTCGGCCGTGCGACCGATGCAGGAGACCGTCACCAAGCGTGCGCCCACCTTCACCCCGTCGATGCCCGTCGGCCGCGGTGCGGGGCCGATGATGCAGAACGGGGGGGCGGTGGGGCGTCCCAATCTCGCGCGTCCGAACAGCCTCTGATCGCGACCCGGTTGGCGGTCGCTGAATCCCATCCCGTCGACCGATGATCCGATCCGCCCATCCCTCAGGATCCCCTCGGCCATCCGGTCTTCCGGGAGCACCCAGCCACCTGGGAACCGTCCTCGTTCTCGCACTCGCAGTGGCGTCGGTCTGCGACCTCCCGGTGCGGGGCCAGACCCGGATCCTGTATGAGACGGGGTTTGAAGCGTTCGAGGGTTTCAAGGCCGACCAGGACCTGATCGGCCAGGGCGGCTGGGTCGGATTCGCGGGCGACCTGGCGGGCAAGGTGACGGATCCGGGTGGGAACGGGGTCCTGGCCCAACCGCTGCCGGGTTTCAGCGGTCAATACGCCTACATCGGCTACACGGCGCCGGACACCACGGCCGACTTCAGCCTCTGGAAGCCGGTCCAGTTCAAACCCTCCTCGACCCCGTTGCCCCTGGTGCGCTTCCAGGTGGCCTTCCAGATCGAGGACTCCACCGAGGCGGCCCCGTTCTTCGACAGCTTCCGGTGGAGCGTCTACAGCCTCACCGAGCACCGGTTCCTGAGCCTCGACTTCGACAACGAGACGCTGTCGGTGAACTACATCCTCGACGACGCCAAGGGGTCGACCCCACCGCCGATCGTTGCTACCGGATTCTCGTTCGAGGCAGGCCAGGCGTACGACCTTGAGATCGACCTCAACCTGCAGCGCAACCAGTGGACCGCGCGCATCAACGGCCAGGCCATCGTCACCGCACTTCCCATCACGTCGATCGGCGAAGCCCTGACCGTGGGGGACATCGATCCGGCGTGGGTGATCCTCACGCCCGGAAAACCCGGGGACAATTTCATGGTGTTCGACGACTATCGCGTGTCAGCCATCCCGCTCACGGATCTCCCACCCCGGCTCGAGCCGGTGGGTCTTCTGCATACCGGTGCCTTCGTGCTGCGGATCCATGGGGAACCGGGTGTGACCTATGCGCTGGAGGCCGCCCGTTTCCAGGGATCGGGAGCCGTGACGTGGGAGCCGATCGCCGTGGGTGTCGCCCAGAGCCCGAACGGCACCCTCGACCTCCAGGATTCCGCCGCCGCCCAGTTCCCGGACCGGGTGTACCGCGCCGTCAGCCGACCGTGACGACCGGGGGTCCGGCCCCTCTTGGCATCCGTGAATCAGCGGACCCGTTCCCCGGAAGGACGCTCCTTCTGGATCACCACCAGACCGTTGGCCACCGGGCGCTCCATCCCGTCGGAGGGACTGTTCATGACCCGACCCAACAGCCACAGGGTCGAGGATCCCCCGCCGTCCAGATTCACGGCCTCACGACACCCGAGGCGGACCAGGTAGGCGGCCAGTTCCGGGAAGGTCATCCCGACCGACAACCCCCCCTTGGCGCCCGTCGACCTCCACGAGGTACAACCATCGATTGTCCCAACCGATGGCGGACCTCGGGTGGCGGCGCTGGAAGCCCGACCACGTCATGGCCTTTCCCTCCCGGACCAGGGTCGGCCCCCCCCCGAGGGCGGTCCGCACTCCGGAGAGATCGGGCTGGGTCTGGGGAACCACCTCCAACCGATCCCCGACCGCGAGGTGCAGTCCAAGCCGGTCGCCCAGCGCGAGCACCAGATCGTCCCGTCCGACCGGGTGCCGTCCTCCGAACCGGACTTCCCGGACCCGGACATCCAGACGCCGTCCAACGCGGAGGGGCAGGCCATCTCCACGGGCACGCTCCAGCACATACTGGGCGCCGGGTGTCGGCGGGGTCAGGGACCCGACGGCGGCCGTGTACAGGACCGCCCATCATCGAAACCCACCTCGTTGAGGCCCACCACAAGGCCCCGACGGCCAGGCAGAATCACCCGGAGTCTGGGATGGACATTCGTCTGATGCGGTCGCCCCCGTGAATCGATCCAGAAGCACGCATGCCCAGACGGGGCGCTGACCAGCTCACCCTCCCGGATCAACAGGTCCCGCGGATCCCCGGAGAGGCCACCCCCGTCGAGATACAGGTCCCCGTTGATCGCCGCCACGGGACGACCGATCGAATCGGGCAGCAGCCGGACCTGGTCCGAGATCGTCGCCTTGCCGATCCGATGTCCGTTTCCCAGCGATGTCGTCAGGACCAGGTCCCGACGACGGCGATCCAGCCGAAGGATGTAGATGGACCACGGCACCTCCGACACCGTCTCGTGCCAGTAGAGGAATCCCTTGTTGACCTGGTCGGCGGTATCGCCACCGGTGTCCGCCCGCGGCACGGCACCGGTCGCCTGCATCAGGGCCAGCAGCCCGAGTCCCATCCGGACCCATGCCCGAACCCTCCATCGGAGGAGGATCCCAAACCCGCCCACGAGCCCTGCCGCGGCACGAGCCCCACCAAGGAATGACCCGGATCGGGCTGGGGAAAGCGGGGCCGTCGTCACGTCGCGACACATTAGGCGGCGCGGATCCCGGAGTCAGCCGATTCCAACCGGGCTCCGACCCAGGCTCCGACCCAGGCTCCGACCCAGGCTCCGACACGTTCCGACGCTGCCTACGTCCGACCCGGACAGGCCCTCCACGGCATCGATCGAGGTCCGCCCATCCATGAAGGTCCGGACCCAGGGACCCGGCGCAGACCGTAGCATTCACCCCCACCACCATGCCGAGACTCTCCTCGAACCCGGCAGCGAAGCTGTTAGAGTTTTATCACCGTGAATTTTCCAGTCCGTCTCCCGGAGGAAACCCGAAACCCGCGTCAACCCTCCACCCAGAGGCGCTGGCAGGGGTGGGGACCCGCGACGATCGCCGCGGTCCTGCAGTGCCTCGCCGGCGGAGTCGGATTCGGCCAGGTCCGCATCAGCGAATTCCTCGCCTCCAACGCGCAGTCGCGCCCGGACATCGTGGATTTCAGCGACTACCCGGACTGGATCGAGCTCGAGAACACCACGGATCAACCGGTGTCGCTGGGGGGATGGTATCTGAGCGACGACCCTGCGCGGCCGCTGCGCTGGGCCCTGCCGTCGACCACGGTGATTCCGGCCCGCGGATTCCTGCTCGTCTGGGCCGACGGAAAGGACGCGATCCCGGGCCAGACCCATCCCCGGGGCTACTGGCCCTGGCGCAGCTTCGTCACCGAGGGCCATCACGCCAACTTCTCCCTCTCGGCGACCGGCGAGTCGATCGTGCTCTCCCGTTCGGAAAGAGCCCTGAGCATCCAGTTGATCATGCCGGGCACCCCAAAGCCGACGCCCCCCCTGGAGGCGGCGCGGTGGCGGTACCTGGATGATGGATCCAATCCGGGAATGACCTGGCGCAGCCGCACCTTCGACGACACCGCCTGGAAATCCGGGCCTGCGCAGCTGGGCTACGGCGATGGGGACGAGGTGACGGAGGTGGGATCCGGCCCCAGCGCCAATGACCGCTTCATTACGACCTATTTCCGCCACGCGTTCACGGTCGACAATCCCCAGAACATCACGGCACTGAATTTGCAGCTGATGGTGGATGACGGGGCCGTGGTCTATCTGAACGGCGAGGAAGTGGTCCGACAGAATCTGCCCTCGGGCGAGATCACCCACCAGACGCGTGCCGGCAGCTCGATCGGTGGGGCCGCCGAAAGCCAGTTCACCTCCCATTCGATTCCCACCACAGCCCTGGTGGCCGGCACCAACGTGATCGCCGTGGAGGTGCACCAGGTCGCCGCCAACAGCTCCGACATCAGCTTCGATCTCTCCCTGGTTGCCTCCGCCGCCGGGGAGGCCGCGATCGTGGACCAGACCTCGTATGGTCTGCAGCTCCCCGACGTGTCACGCGGCCGAGATGGGGCCGGGGAATGGGTCCAGTTTGTCGAACCCACCCCCATGGCTCCGAATACGAGTCCCAGGGTGGCGAGCCTACGGATCGAAGGCCCCACGGTGTCCATCTCCCCCGAGGCTGGCCGTCGGAGCGGACCCGTGGAAGTGACGCTCACCACCTCTTCAGGGATACTCCGCTACACCCTCGACGGATCGAACCCACGATCGGATTCGCTCCGATACGAGAGTCCACTGAAACTCACCAAGACGACGGTCGTCCGGGCTCGCGCCTTCGTGGACGGGGTCCAACCCGGTCCCATCGCCACGCGGACCTACCTGATCGGGGAACCTGAGAGCGCCCTGCCGGTGATGTCAGTCGTGAGCGACCCCGAGCGGCTGTTCGGTGATCGGATCGGTATTTACTACAACAAGCACGAGGCGTCCTCCGGGGGTTCCGGTTTGCGGGACGTCTACAAGGGCAAGGATGCACCGGGTCACCTCGAGTTTTTTCCTGCCGATGGCGGACCCGGGTTCCGTGCAAACGGCGGGTTCCGAATGGGCGGTGAGAACAACTGGGTTCATGCCCAGCGGGCCCTGAACTTTGCGCTGCGGGGAGCCTATGGGGACACCGAGATCCGATATGACCTCTTCCCCGGATCCGGGATCGCCCTGCACCAGTCGCTCACCCTCCGCGACGGCGGCGATGCCTGGGATCGGGAGATGCTCCGGGACGCCCTTTGGTCGTTCCTCGCCAAGGACCAGATGGAGGTGGGGACATCCGACTACCGACCGAGCATCGTGTACATCAACGGTGCCTACTGGGGGATTCATGACGTCCGCTCGCGGTGGGACGACATGTGGTTCTTTGAGCATCACCGGCTGAACGCAGGGACGGTGGACCACCTCATCTACGGACACCTCACCTCCTCCAGCGTGACCCTCGGTGCGGAGACCGGGGATACGGTGTCCTGGCTGGCGCTCCTCGCGTATCTGAGGACCCATGACCTGAACGACCCTGCGGTCTGGGCCTCGGTGGAGGCGGAGATCGACATCGACAGCTTCATCGACTTCGTCGTGAGCGAGACGTACGGCGTCAACACGAGCTGGCGTCACAACCGCGAGTTCTGGCGCCCGCGTGCGCCTGGCGGCCGGTGGCGGTGGTTCCTGCCCGACATGGACCAGACGTTTCGGCTGTCACAGGTCGGTGGGGGGGTCCTTTCGAGCATGCTGCAGCAGGAAGACCTGCTGGTCTTGCTCAAGACCAGCTCGACCTTCCGCAACCGCCTCGTTCAGCGGTTCGCGGCACACATCGGGTCGACCTTCCTGCCCTCGAGGGTGACCGGACTGCTGGACGGCATGGCGGCCGAGGTCGAGTTGGAGATCCCGCGCCACTCCGAACGCTGGGCCCCGCTGGGCGGCCTGACCCCGGCAAGCCGCGCCGGTGCTCTCGCCGACATGCGGACATTCATCCAGCGGCGTTACCAGGACGACGGGGCACTGGCTGAGATCCGACAGCAGCTCGGCCTGGCCTCCGAAGCCGTCAGCATCACCGTCGGGGCCTCCCCCTCTGCAGGCGGATCGTTGCGGATCCAGGGCGTTGCGGTCCCCAACGGAGCTCTCCGGCTCTTCCAGGGTGTCCCGTTCGAGGTCCAGGCGATCGCGGCACCAGGCCATCGATTCGTGCGCTGGAGGGGTCGTGACGGCGGCCCAGTGCAGACGCTTGCCGTGACCGGTCCGGGCGAGCTCGTCGCGGAATTCGAACCCGCATCCGGAAGCGTGCTGGGTGGAATCCTGGACTCGGACCGTCGACTTGCCGCGGCGGATTCCCCCTGCGTCATCGAGGCCGACCTGATCATCCCCAGAGGACGGACCCTGACCGTGGATCCCGGGGTCATCCTCGAGATGCAGCCCGGATGCCACCTCCGGGTCCAGGGCGCGCTCCAGATCGAGGGCACCGTCGAGAAGCCGGTGCGGGTCGTCGGTCGGAATGGAGCCCGCTGGGGCGGCATCAGCTTTGAGACCCCGGAGGTTTCCTCGACCCTCCAGAATGTGGTCCTCCGGGGTGCCACACGCGGCTTCAATCCCGCGATCTATCCCTACGCCATTTCGGGACTGAATGCCCAGCTGACTCTCGACGGGCTCGACATCGACGAATGCGAGGGACCGATCTTCTGCCGGGGCGGCTTCGTGACCCTCAGGAACAGCCGGCTCCACACTCCCTACACCGGCGACTGCATCAACGTGAAGCAGGGCGGTGCCCTCACGGAGAACTGCACCTTCTTCGGCAACACCGCACCCGACACCGATGCCATCGACTACGATGGCGTCCAGGGAGGCATCATCCGGAACTGCTCGATCGTCCGCTTTGCCGGTCCCAACTGCGACGGCATCGACATCGGCGAGGCCTGCACGGACGTCCTGCTCGAGGGCAACCGGATCTACTTCAACTCGGACAAGGGGGTCTCGGTCGGACAGGGATCCTCGGTGATCCTGCGCCACAACCTGATCGTGGGCTGCAACCTGGGCGTCGGAGTCAAGGACCTCGGCTCCCGGGTGACCCTGGACCAGAACACCGTCGTCCGTTGCGCGGTCGGGGTCGACGTCTACGAGAAGAACTTCGGTGACGGCGGTGGCCAGGCGACGGTGATGAACACCGTGTTCTCGAAGTGCTCCGTCGCAGCCGTCCGGGCTGACGCCCTCTCGAGCGTCGAGACCCGCTATTGCCTGGCCGACACCCTCGCGATCCCGGGTACCGGAAACCTGCTGGCAGATCCCCGGTTCATGGATCCAGGGATCCTCAACTTCCAACTGCGGCCCGATTCCCCCGCCGTGGATGCCGGGGATCCCACGCATACCCCGGACCCGGACGGGTCTCGGGCCGACATCGGTGCCCCCTACCGATATCAGCTTGGTGATTATCCCTACGCCCCGGAGCAACGCGTGGTGATCGACGAGGTTCTTGCCAACTCCGGCTCGGGCGCCGACTGGGTGGAACTCCTGAATCGGTCGAGCGTACCGGTCGACATCAGCGGCTGGTATCTGAGCGACAGCGGCACGGTACTCCAGAAATACCGCATCCCGCTGGGCACCCTCCTGCAGCCGGGAGGCCGCATCGTGTTCCGGGAGGACCTCCACTTCGGGGATGCCTCCACGGATCCGGGCCGACTGGTGCCGTTCGCCTTGAGTGATCTGGGCGAGACGCTTCATCTGACGGCCTTCGCCGTCAGCGGCCAGATCGAATACGACACGAAGGAGGACTTCGGAGCGTCCCTGCCGGGCGAGGCGCAGGGCAACCACTACAAGGGATCGACCGACTCCTGGAACTTCGTGCCGCTTCTCGTCCCGACCCCAGGGGAGCCGAACAGCCCACCGCGGATCGGACCCGTGGTGATCTCCGAGATCCACTACGCCCCCTCAACCGATCCCGAGACGGAATTCCTCGAACTGGTGAATGTCTCCCCGTCACCCGTCACCCTCTTCGATCCCGACCGGAAGGCGGCCTGGCGAATCGGTAACGGGGTGGAATTCGACTTCGCTACCAACCCGCCCGTCGTCCTACCCCCGCAGGGTCGCCTCGTCCTCGTCGCCAATCTCGACCGCTTCCGGGCTGCATTCCAGGTGCCGGACGGCGTGCCGGTGTTCCAGTGGACCCGCGGTCGGCTCTCGAACGGCGGTGAGACCGTGGAGCTCGATCGTCCTGCCGGGGTGGATGAACTCGGCATCCGCCATTATGCCCGGGTGGATCGCGTGAACTACCTGAGCCAGACGCCCTGGACGGAGGGGGCCCTGCTGACGGGCAAATCACTGCAGACGTCGGACGAGGCGGCCTACGGCAACGACCCGGCCCCCTGGTCGGCCAGCACCCCCACGCCGGGTGCCCCGATCAACGGCCAGGGGTTCACGGGCTGGATCTCCGGATTCGGACTGCCTGCGGGCCGTCAGGGTCCCGATGCCGACGCTGATGAGGACGGGTTGCCAAACCTGCTGGAATTCGCCCTTGGACGTTCCCCGTCGAGCCCCGAACCCGAGCCCCCTGTCGTGATCGAGGCAACCGCCGAAGGTGTGGTCGTCCGGTTCCGGGTCCGTTCCGATCGAAGCGCCCTCGTGGCCGTCCGACTCGAATCGAATGGAGCCCTCGGAGGGACGGAATGGCAGCGGCTGGCCCCTGTGGTCGTCGGCACGGAAGGCAACCTCCAGACCCTCGCCGTCACACTGCCCGCCAGCCTCGTGGAGGCCTTCTTCCGTCTGACCGCCCAATAGCCAGGGACAGGCCAGCCCAGGACACCCCAGGCCACCCACCCTGCATTTCCGACCCCTCGCCATCCGGCGGGTCGACGGGTAGCATTGGCCCATGATCGAGTTCGTCAGGCGCCTTGGCCTGGGGTTGATCCTCATCTGCCTCTCGGCGGCGGTGCTGCTCTACACCGACCGCGGATCGCGCCGCTCGGCCCGGCGGGATCGTCCGAAGGACCGTCCGCTCCAGATCGCGCTGGTGCAGCACACCTCGCTCCAGGCCCTCGACGATGGTGCTCGTGGCGCCGTGGAACGCCTTGCGGAACTCGGATTCCGGGAGGGAGAGCGCATCCGGATCTCCCGGTTCAACGCCGAAGGCGATCTCGGGACCGCCAACACCATCGCCCGTGCCGTCACCGGGGGAGACTACGACCTCATCATCAGCATCAGCACCCCGTCCCTGCAGACCCTCGCCAACGCCAATCGCTCCGGGGCCAGGACACACCATGTGTTCGGGGTGGTCACGGACCCCGCCGGCGCCGGTGTCGGCATCAACCCCGACAACCCGTCGGAACATCCACCCTACATGACCGGGTACGGGTCGATGCAACCGGTGGACCAGACCTTCGCCCTCGCGCGCCGGATGAATCCGAGCCTCAAGCGGGTGGGTCTCGTCTGGAATGCCGCGGAGGCCAATTCCCTCGCACAGACCCGTGTTGCCCGGAAGGTGACCTCCGAAATGGGAATCGAGTTGGTCGAGGCGAACGCCGAGAACACCACGGCGGTCATGGAGGCGGCAACGTCCCTGTTCTCAAGGGGCATCGATGCCCTCTGGATCAGCGGGGACATCACCGTGACCTCGGCGTCCGACTCCCTCATCGCGGCGGCACAACGCTCCGGGATCCCGGTGTTCACCAGCGTCCCGCCCAGGATCCAACAGGGGGCTGTCTTCGACCTCGGGTCAGACTTCCTGCAGGTCGGACACACGATTGGTGACTTGGCAGCCGAGGTGCTGAACGGGGCCAACCCCGGGGACATCCCAGTCAAAAACTTAGTGCCGATTCGCTTCCTCTACAACGACCTTGTCCTCTCGGGGCTCAGGACACCCTGGATCATCCCAGACGACCTCAAGGCCATGGCGGCGGGCTGGATCAGCCGGACCTCGACCAATCTCACCGCGCTGTCGCTGCCGGAGAAAAAGCCGTGATGCCCCGCCCGGGGGATCACGGGCGGGCGCAGACCATGCTTTCCAGCTTTTTCCACCCCGGGATCCCCGGGTAGGGTCCCGGTCCGCCGTATGTCGAACCGAGTCCCTTCAGAACGCACCCCCGAGACCCCCACGCGCCGGACCTTCAGGAAGCTGATGGCAGCGAACCGCTCGGAGATCGCCGTCCGCATCTTCCGCGCCGGCACCGAGCTCGGCCTCCGCACGGTCGCCGTCTACGCCCAGGAAGACCGCTTCTGCATCCACCGGTTCAAGGCCGATGAGTCCTACCTCGTCGGCCAGGGCAAAGGACCGGTCGCCGCATACCTCGACATCGACGGGATTGTGTCCGTCGCCCGACAAAAGGGCGTCGACGCCATCCACCCCGGATACGGGTTCCTGAGCGAGAACCCCGAGTTCGCCCGGGCCTGCGCCAAGGCTGGCGTGACGTTCGTCGGCCCCCGACCGGAACTGCTGGAGATGATGGGCGACAAGACCGCAGCCCGAGCCGTGGCGGAGCGCCTCGGCGTGCCGACGCTGCCCGGCACGGAGAATCCAATCTCCGACCGTTCCGCCGCCCTCAAGGCCGCGAAGTCCATCGGCTTCCCGCTCATCATCAAGGCCGCCTTCGGCGGCGGCGGACGCGGCATGCGGGTCGTCCGCAAGGAATCGGAGCTCTCTCAGCTGCTGGACGAAGCCCAGGGCGAGGCTGAACGCGCCTTCGGCAACCCCGCCGTCTTCCTCGAGAAGTACATCCCGCGCGCCAAGCACATCGAGGTCCAGATCCTTGGCGACCAGCACGGGAACGTCATCCACCTCTACGAGCGCGACTGCTCCGTCCAACGCCGCCACCAG
>SYEM01000205.1 GCA_005801385.1 Verrucomicrobiales bacterium
GATCAGGCCGACCAGTTCCTGATCTCCGACCGTCGCCGAGACCTCGCCGACCGCCGTGAGGCCGCCGAACCGGATCGTGACCTGGTCGAGTTCCAGCAGCGGGCTCTGGGAGGCGGTGGTGGACATCCGGAGGGCAGGGCTCAGTTCGCCGGGGCGGTACGACGCCGCAGCGGCCAGGTGAAGAGTCCCTGAGGGCGGGTCAGCATCAGTCCGATCAGGAGCAGCGCGTATAGGATCATGCGCCAGTCGCCGAGTTTCCGGAGCGGTTCCTGCACGATCGTGAGGAGGATGGCTGCCGCGATGACACCGACATGCCGTCCCATGCCGCCCAGGATGACCATCACCACGATCTCGATGCTGCGGTTGAAGTCGAATCCGGTGGGGCTCAGCGAGCCCTTCAGGTGGGCGTACAGCCCTCCGGCGATCCCCGCGAAGAAGGCACCCACAACGAAGGCCTGGATCTTGTAGCGGGTCGTGTTGATGCCCATGGCCTCCGTGGCCACCTCGTCGTCGGCCACCGCGAGGAAGCCGCGTCCGAACGTCGAGTCCACGAGAGCCCAGACGACGTAGACGGTGACGCAGGCCGTGGCGAGGTTGAAGAAGAGGACGGGCTCGGCCCATCCACGATTGATCGGGGTCGGGATGCCGTTCAGGCCGAGCGCTCCGCCGAGCAGGGGCACATTCTGCAGGATCACCTTGATGATCTCGCCGAAGCCGAGCGTGACAATGGCCAGGTAGTCACCCCTCAGCCGGAGCGACGGAGCGCCGACGAGCAGGCCGGAGACGGCAGCCGCCAGCCCGCCCGCCAGGAGTGCGACCGGGAGCATCAGGAAGGGCTGGCTGCCCAGCAGGGCGCCGAAGGACCTGCCATAGACCACGGTCAACAGGGCCGAGGCGTAGGCGCCGACCGCCATGAATCCGGCGTGCCCCAGGGAGAACTGGCCGGTGAAGCCATTGATGAGATTGAGGCTGACGGCGAGGGTGATGTTGATCGTGGCCCCGAGCAGGACGTCGAGGACGTAGGAATCGATCCGTCCCGCCATGGGGGCCACCGCGGCGGCGACGAGGATCGAGCCGAGGAGCCAGCGTTGGGAGACCGGGATCATGAATCGCTTGGTGAAGGCGACGGCGTGGACTGACCGAGTCCCACTCCATATGCCCACCGACGCCGCCGAGGTTACGGTGAGCGCCTCCGCCATGGCAACGGATTCACTCCGTGTCCTGCGCCGCACGCTGTCACGCCCTTGGATGGACAAGCCGGATGTGATTCATAGACTGAGGGACGTGAAACGCGCGAAGCACAGATCGGCTGGCCTGCAGTTGGAGTGGGGATCCCGACCCCGACTCCGTGTCCGTTCCACGACCCCGTCTGCTCGCGTCGCCCCCTCCGCCTGGCGTCGAGCATGAGCCTGTTGGTCCTGGGTCTGAGCCACCACCAGGCTCCTGTTGCGGTGCGAGAACGGTTCGCGGTACCCGAAGCCGACATCCCGTCCTTGACCCGGCACCTGCAGGCGCAAGGTGTGGTCGACGAGGTCGTGGTGGTGTCGACCTGCAACCGGGTCGAGCTCTACGTGGCATCCCCGCTTCCTGTGGATTCCGCGGTGGCCGGGTTGAGGAACTCGCTGGAACACCGGGGTGCCCTGGCCTCGTCCGAGGGAGTCGCCGGATGGTACCGACACGAGGGAAGGGGGGTCGCCTCCCATCTGTTCGGGGTGGCAAGCGGCCTCGACTCCATGGTGCTGGGTGAGACCGAGATCCTGGGGCAGGTCAAGCGTTCCTACGATGTCGCTAGTCGACATGGTGGCACGGGTCGTGTGCTCAATACCCTGTTCCAGTCGGCCTTCCATGCCGCCAAGGAGATCCGGTCGACCACCGGCATCCAGCGTGGCAACACGAGCGTGGCCTCCGTTGCGGTCGAGCTGGCCCAGTCGATGTGTCGTGGTCTTGAAGGGCGCGAGGTGATGGTCATCGGGGCGGGGGACACCTCTGAGAAGACCGCTCGCGCGTTGCTCGGCCGGGGTGCCCGGTCGGTGATCGTCAGCAACCGGTGCCACGACCGCGCCCTGGCCCTGGCGGATGAGCTGGGGGGGCGGGCCATCCGGTTCGACGCGTGGGAGGAGGAGTTTGCCCGGCTCGACATCGTGATCAGCAGCACCCGGGCGCCCCACCACATCCTCGACCGCCCTCGACTCGAGCGGTTGCTGGCCCATCGCGCCCGGCGTCCCCTACTGCTCATCGACCTCGCCGTCCCGCGGGACATCGACCCCGCCGTTCGGGATCTCGAGGGCGTGTTCCTGGTGGATGTCGACGACCTGCAGGGAATCGCCCAAGGCCATCTGCAGGCCCGGGAACAGGAGCGGAACCGCTGCCGGCGGATGGTCGAGGAACGGTCGATGGCCTGGTTTGAGGGCATGCAGCGTCGCCTTGCCCGGATGGGGGGCATGCATCCAGTTCGACCCGATGCCGCTCGGAGCTGACATCCCGGTCCGTCTGGCCACGCGTGGTTCTGCCTTGGCCCTTGCACAGGCCCGGGAGGTCGAACGGCTTCTCCAACAGGCCCATCCCGGACTCCGGGTCGATCGTGTCGTGGTCGAGACCTTCGGGGATCAGCGACTCGGGGCTCCGATCTGGGGTCCGGGGTCTTCCCAACCGCTGGGTGTCTTCACCAAGGAACTGGAGGAGTCACTGCTGGCGGATCAGGCCGACATCGCGGTGCATAGCCTCAAGGACCTCCCCACGACGTTGCCGGAGGGACTCGCGCTTGCCGGTGTGCTGCCGCGTCAGGATGTCCGGGAGGTCCTGTTGTACCGGAGCCGAGAGGGTGCGTCGGCCCCCGCTCCAGGAACCCAGGACTGGTCGCCCGGTGGACGACAGCCATGGTTCGGCGGCGCACATCAGACCCTGATGGACCTGCCCCCGCGCTCGGTGGTGGCCACTTCGAGCAGTCGACGCCGGGCCTCGGTCGAGTCCCGAAGATCGGACCTCCAATGCGCGCCAATCCGGGGCAACGTGGGGACCCGTCTGCGCAAACTCTGGGCATCTCTGGAGTTCGACGCGACGCTCCTTGCCGCGGCCGGTTTGTTCCGGCTGGGTTGGGATCTGAGCCCAACGGGTCGGCTGCGGATCGATCCACGTCTGCCGGCGCCGGTGCGCGCTGCGCTGGAACCTCCCCCGGAAGGGATCCAGGGGACCCTCCTCGATCCCTTGGAGATGCTGCCGGCGCCGGGGCAGGGAGCGATTGGGCTGGAGATCCGGTCGAACGATGCCCGGTGCCGATCTCTGTGCCGCAGCATCCACCATCGAAACACGGGCATCGCCGTCGAGGCCGAGCGGTCCTTCCTCGCCGCGTTGGGGGGAGGGTGTCAGCTGCCGGTCGGCGCCTGGGGTCGGGTGCAGGGACATCAGGTCGTCCTGACCGCGGAGTGGCACCGGGACGGGCAGAGATGGACGGCCGAGGATCGGCTGCCGGTGCACCAGGCTCCCCAACTGGGCGCCCAACTGGGCGCCCGGGTGAAGGCGGGGCGGGGTGGTGGCTGACGGGTCCGCCTCGCCTGTGGGTTCTGTCGCTACGCGAACAGGCTCTGGATGGGCTGCCCGACGCCGTCGCGGGTGACGTAGAACGGACGTTTCTCGATCTCGTAGGCCAGCTTGGGCGAGATGCCCATCGCCCGGTAGATCGAGGCGTGCAGGTCCTCGATCACGACACGGTCCTTCAGTGTCCTGCAGGGGCGCTCATCGGCGGTGACGCCATGAAGGTGTCCCTTGCGGATGCCACCGCCGAAGAGCAGGACGCAGCCGGCATCGGTGAAATGCCGGTGCATGCCGTAGTGGGCCGGGGACTCGATCTTGTCGGGAACCGGCACCTGGTTGGTGATGGGCCGGTCGGGTTTGCCCTCCTGCATCATGTCGCGGCTGAACTCGCTGGCGAGGACGATCAGGGTGCGGTCCAGGAGACCACGTTCCTCCAGGTCGAGGACGAGCTGGGAGATGGCACCGTCGATGGCGCGCTTCATCTGGACGAGCTTCTCGTGGCCATTCTCGTGCGTGTCCCAGTTGAGGAACGGAATGTATTCGGTGGTGACCTCGATGTAGCGGGCTCCGACCTCCGCGAGGCGTCGGGCCAGCAGGCAGCCGAGTCCGAAGCGCTGGAGGTTGGACTTCTCGTAGTTGCCGTCCCGCGTGAAGTCCCCGCCGAGGCGTCGGGAGAAGTCCCAGCCTCCGGGGGCGTACTTCGCGACGACCTCGGGCCTCTCAAGCGAGAGATCAAAGGCCTTGGCCGCGGGGGAGCCTAGCAACCGGTTCGCGTTGTCGAGGGATCGGAGCAGGGACTCCTTCTGGTAGGTGCTGCCCAGCTGTCCGACCGGCGAGGCCTCCACGAGCCTGCGATAGAACCGGTCGCGGTTCTCGAACCGGGAGGGACTCATGCCTCCGGGTGGAGTGACGACGTCCTTTGCGGCATCCGGGAAGGGCACGTTGAAGGGACCGAACTCGCTGCCAAGGAACCCTGCCGACGTGAAGGCCTTCAGTTCCTCGCCCTCGCCAACGTCAAGTCGTTGCCCAATGTTGATGAACGCGGGAACGGCAGGGTCCTTGGGGCCGAGCGTCCGTGCGATGACGGACCCGATGTGGGGGCAGGCCACCGTCTGGGGCGGGGCGTACCCGGTGTGCCAGTGGAACTGGTGCCGGGAGTGCAGGATCAAGCCCAGATCCCCGGCCGTGTAGCTCCGGATGAGAGTTCCCCGATCCATGACCTTTGCCGTCCTCTCCAGTCCCTCGCTGAACCGGATGCCGTCGACCGCGGTGGGGATCGAGGGAAAAGTCGACAGCACGCGGTTGGGATCGAGTCCCTTCTCGAAGGGAGTGTAGCGTTTCGGATCAAAGGTCTCGGTCGCAGCCATGCCGCCGCCCATCCAGAGGACGATGACGGTGTCGGCGGTGGCCGTCAGCCGTCCGGGAGCGGATTCCCCGAGCACGGCCCGCGGGTATCCCGCAGCGAGGGCTCCGAGGGTTGAGGCGCCCAGGGTCTGGACGAACTGGCGTCGGGTGAAGTCGGTGGTTCGCATGGCGGATGGGCGTTCTCTGGCAATCAATACATGAACTGGAACTCCGGCAACAGGGTGACGCTCCACAGGAGGTCCTCGACGCCCTCGCGACTGGGCTTCCTGCCCACCAGCGAGACGGCGAGCTCGAGCTCCTTCCTGGATGGGGGACGGGACAGCGCCTGATGGAACACCCACCGGGTCAGTTCCGTGCCGCCCGGATGCTTCAGGACCAGCTGGTCTGCCCCCATCTGGAGCAGCTGCGACAGGGTGTTGCCATTGGTGAGTTCGAGGGCCTGGAGGGTGGTTGGGGTCGAAGCGCGGACGGTGGTGACCTGTTCCCGGTTGGGTCGTCCCAGTGCCAGGCTGAGTGGGTCGGCTGCCGTGAGCGAGGCGCGGACCTGCTCGGGCCTGTGGTTCCGGGCGACCGCCTGGGCCACCCTGGGGCCGATGGACCACGGCGCCAGGTCGGTTCCGCCCAGCACCTGTGCCTTGGACCAGGTCTGGGTCGGGAGAGATTCCGTCCAGGGGGCAACCGGGCTGGTGGACACGGTCCAGGTGGCGTCGGAGGCGAAATCGAGGACGGTACCGGGTTTGGATCTGGAGCCACGGACCTTGCCGTAGGCGAGGATTCCGGCCGGATTCGATCCATCGCCGCCATTGACGGCCTCGATGCCGACGACGTTCGTGCCGGTCCTGAGGAGCGGCCGGAGGTCGAGCACGCTGGGTTGGCTCCAGTCCCCCGATTCCGTGCCCTTGGCCCGGGTTCCATTCACGAAGACCCGTGCGGAGTTGTCGGCGAAGACCCACAGCGTGGCCTCCTTCGGTGGCGCATCCAGCACGAGGGTCCTGCGGAACCAGTTGGTTCCCGGGGGGACCCCGTTGGCTCCGTGGGGATGTCCCCAGATCCAGAAGGGATCCACCTCGAGTGCCTTGGCGCCATCCGACGTCGCCAACAGGGCCTCGAGTCCTCCCTCGGGCCGGTCCTGCCAGACCCCGGTGATTGATCCTATGGCATCCCGGAACTGTTCGGCGCTGAGCCTTCGGATGCCAGGTCCCCGGAAGACGAATCCCTCCTCGGGCTTTTCGGGAAGACTGACCGCAGGGAGCTGGTAGGCCTTCGAGGTCAGGATCAGCTCGAGGGTCCGCTTGATGTTCCAGCCATGGGCGACGAGATCCTCGGCGAGTGCATCGAGCAGGTCCGGATCCCAAGCCGGGTTCTGCATGATGTCGAGGGGTTCCACGAGTCCGCGACCCATGAGACGCCCCCAGAGGCGGTTGACGATCGTTCGGGAAAGCCGCCCGTTCTGGGGACTGGTGATGATCTCGGCCAGGCGCTTGAGCCGCTCGGGTCGAGGAGCGCTGGCATCGATCTCGCCCAGTTCGGGGAAGAGGAATTTCAAGGGGGCGTACTTCCCGGTGGGCTTGTCGCACTGGACCATCTGGAGGCGGTCGTTGGCGTAGATCCCGGCCAGTCCGTAGGCGTCGCTGAGCTGCCAGTCGTCGATGAACGAGTCGTGGCACGAGGCGCACTTGAGGTTCACGCCCATCAGCACCTGCCCGATGTTCTGGGCGGCCTGCATGGCCGGGGTCATCGAGGCATTGACCTCACCGCGCCAGACGATGCCCTTGGTAAAACCCTCGCTGGCATCGCTGGGATCCACGAGCTCCCGGACGAACTGATCGTAGGGCTTGTTGTCGCGCAGCGCGGCGTAGAGCCAGGTGCTGATCGGCTTGCGCCCTCCGTCGATGTATCCCGTGCCCCGGTAGTCGTTCCGGAGGAGGTCGTTCCAGAAGGTCAGCCAGTGCTGGGCATACTGGGCATCGTTGGCAAGCAGTCGACGCACGAGCCGCGTCCGCTTGTCCCTCGAACGGTCCTTCACAAAGTCATCGAGCTCGGCCGGGGTCGGCAGAAGGCCGAGGGTGTCGAGGTGGACCCGGCGTGCGAACTGGCGGTCGTCGACAGGGGAGGGGGGCTTTTGTCGGGTCGAACCGAAGTAGCGATCGACGAGCGGATCGATGGGATTGGTCTGCCCGGGGCCCGGGATCTCGGGACGGCGAGGCACAAGGTTGCGGGCCGGGGTCCTGGCGAACGAGACGGTGTCGGGCCACGGGAGATCCTGGTCGATCCAGGCCCGCAGCAGGCCGACGGCCTCGGGGGTCAGACGGGTGCCCTTCTGGGGCATGACGTCCTCGGGATCGGTCCCTGCGACGAGGTGGACGAGGCGGCTCTGGGCGCTGTTGCCGGGGACGATGGCGGGTCCGGACTCCCCGGGCTGCAGGGCGTCGGTCCGGGTGTCGATCCGCCATCCGCCCTTCGCCTTGCCCCGGGCATGGCATTTGATGCAGCCGGACTCGAGGATCGGCTGGATATCGCGGGCAAAATCGATCCTGCTCCCCGAAGGCGGAGGGAGCTTTGCGATCGAATCCGCGGAGGGCGGAGCGGCCGTCAGCGTCAGGGACAGGAGAGCCCAGACCATGAAGGTCGTCCCCATCCTGGGTTTCTCGGTGGACATCCCCTGAGAGTAGGGACGAACCTCCACGCCCGACCAGAGATTCCTGAGGCTCCCGGGCGGCTACCGATACTGGTCCTTGCCGAGGAGCGCCTTGATCCGCATGCGGAGGCGGATCATCCGGAACGCGGTGTACCGCCTGAGATGAAGTGACCGCTTCCACGCGAGGCTGTAGGCGGACCACTCCGGATATTCCGGAAACGCCACATCGTTGAAGAAACGGACCCAGCGGTCCGCCGTTTTTTCGATGGAATGGTCCCGGGACCGCTCTGCGCCGTTGGCGACCATGGCGCGGTAGAGGTCGGGAGACTCCTTCAGTCGTTTCACCGCCTCGAAGGCCTCGTCCACGTTCCGGGCCAGAACGAAGTCGAGTTCCGAGCGGCGCTCCGCCAGGAATCCGACCTCGGGTGACAGCACGGCGGGGATGCCAGCATGCCAGGCGTTGAAGAGTTTGTTGGCACCCTTCCCGAGATACGGATGTCCATCGAACTTGCGGGCCGCCACGATCACGTCGACGGCCGAGAGGTCATGCCAGAGGTAGGGACTCTCGATGTTCACCCAGTCGAGGCCGATGGAACGAAGGCGCTCGCCCCACTCTGGGGAGTGGAGTTCCGGAGCCAGCTGGCTGGGATGACCGATGTACGCGACCGTCCTGGGCGAGAGGCCCCGCTCTGGATTCCGACGGATCAGTCCAGGCATCGGCCAGTGCGGTACGAAATGGGGTTTCCAGATCGAGTTCCGGTCCTGTTCGCACAGCGAAGGGTTGTGGAGGATGTTGAAGTGCGCGGAGGGGTGGTACATCCCGTCGCTCCGGGCCGAGATCAGCATCACGCGATCGAGAGGACGGAAGAACTGGTTCATCGTATCCCAGTCCGCCAGGAGGATCCCCTCCTCGGGGATGGTTCGGGAGGGCACGCAGTCAAAGCCCAGTCGCTTGAGATAGAAGTAGGTCTGGGCCACCCACCCCACGAAGTTGCTCGACGTTCCATGCCAGGTCGTATAGTCGTGAAAAATGAGTGTTTGTTGGACGTCCTGCGGGGCGTAGAAATGGATGGTGTGCATCGATCTGAGACGGGAGCGGAGACGGGCAAATCGCGGTTCAGCCCTTCCCGGAGGGCTCTCCCGGGATCTGATTCCCCGGGAACGGGGTTGCGCCTACGCCCTGGTGTGGTCGACCGGCTCTTCTGGACGGATCTCTCGCCATGTCCGCGGGTCGAAGGGTTCCAAACGGCCCGCGGAAGCGTCAAGGGAGGAGCATCGCCAGAGCCGGGGCGGAACTTCCTCGGCACCCCAGTGTGGGGCCCAACTCCGGCCCGCGGTTGACGAGGCTGATTCCTGGGGCACCAATGAGGCCGCATGGATTCCCCCGCCACAGAGGATGCGCGTGTATGGCTCGTGACCGGGGCGTCCGGTGGATTGGGACGAAGCCTCGTGGAACGGGTCCTGGACGGGGGCGAGCGGGTGGTCGCCACGACCCGACGTCCGGAACAGCTTGAGGATCTGGTGACGCGCTCCGGCGGGCGTCTTCGGGTGGTCGAGCTGGATCTCGCACGGCCTGATCGGATTCTGTCGGTGGTCGAGGAATCCGCCGCGGTGTGGGGACGGCTGGATGTCGTGGTCAGCAACGCGGGCTGTGCACTAATCGGCGGGCTCGAGGAGTGTTCGAGGGACCAGATCCAGAGGAACATCGCGGTGAATCTCATGGGGCCGATCGATCTCATCAGGGCGACATTGCCCATTTTCCGGTCCCAGAGGGCGGGTCGGTTCATCCTGATCGGCGCGGCAGCCACCATCTCCAACTATCCCGGGTTCGCCGTCTACGGAGGATCCAAGGCGGCGATCGAATTCGTCGCGGAGTCCGTACGGTCCGAAGCCTCGGCCTTCGGAGTTCAGGTTTCCGTGGTCCAGCCGGGTCCGATCCGTACCCCATTCCTGAAGGCGTCCATCGAGGCCGCTGAGTCGGCGATCCCGGACTACGAGTCGACGTCCGGTCGTTTCCGAACCCTCCTGAGCCGGATGCACGGGCGCCAGCCGGGTGATCCGGTCCGGGCGGCGGATGCGATCCTCGAGTTGTCCCGGGCGGCCAATCCACCGTTCCGACTTGTGCTCGGTCGATATGCCCTGGAGAAGTCCCGGAAGGCTCTTGTCGCGCGGGCGGGTGAGCTCGATGCGTGGGAGGCGACTTCCCTGGCGGTAGATTTTGTCCGCCAAGCCGGCTGAGCAGATTCAGACGGTCCCTCGGTCGTGAGTGGTCGAGCCTGGGGCGGCATCAGACTGCCGGCGCCAAGAAGGCCTCGGCTGGCGGGGCGCAAGGCTCCTTCGGAATTCCTGGAACCGTGATTTCTGGGAGGCGGTCGCCAGCCGGAATTCCCGTTGTGGGAAGAACGGGGTCCTGGTCTGGTCGCCACGCCTAAGCAAATAGTCCCAGGACTCGCATTCGTCCTTGGGTGAAGGATTTTTTCGGGAGCTGGCAATCCCCAAGGATCCGGAAGGCATGTGGATCACGAGCTTTCCGTGGTACAGACCCATCGGGGACCTTTGCATCGCCGGAAGCTAGCCATGGGCCCCAAACTATTCAATTCCCACATGATGGGTCTGCCGGGCGGGCGGCAGGATCGCCGCGATGGACGAGCCTCAGAGTGTGGGTAGGTAGGAGCGGATCAGATCGAGCTCCGCGGACCGGACTGATTTCCTGTCAATGCGGGAGGCCAGATTCCGGGCGGCCTCTCGCTGGTGATTGGCGCCTAGCGCGGCGACGTAGACTACCTGCCAGCGGGGTTGGAGATCCTCCCACTTGGAGAACGAGGATTCGATCTCTGCGAGGGCCTCCGAGTGCCGGTCCTCTTTGAGAAGCGCGAGGGCGGTCAGAAAACGTGCATTGGAATCGCTGGGTTGGGCGCTCGTGAGCCTCTTGGCGATGGTCTTGGCGTCAGCCGAGCGGTTGTCCACAAACAGCTCCGCCCACGCGCGCTCCGCCGCGACGGAATCGTCCCCGGGCAGTTGTCGGTTGAGTTCCCGAAGCACATCGCGCAGCAGGAGCGCGTCATCGAGTCCCCTCAGCACCCTGAGGCTTTCCACGGCTGCCCAGATTCCGCGTCCGGGAACCTTGAAGAGGCGCTGGTAGGCCTTCACGGCGACGACGGGGAAACCGGTTGCCTCGGCGGTCCGGGCGATCAGGACCACTCGGTCCACGGTCAGATCCGACTGCTGGAGCGCATTCTGGAACTCCACTTCGGCGGTCTTACGGTCATCTCGCGACAGCGAGCGTTGTCCCCTCAGTAGATGCACGACCGAGGCCTCGAGGACCGAGTTTTTGTTGTCGAGGATCTTCATGAGCTCATCCCATTGCCCCGACTGGGCGAATGCGAAGGCCCGGACTGAGGACAGGGAGGAGTTGGTTGCGGCCATCTCCCTGGGGATCACCTGAAGCGCTGCACGCGCCTGGGAGTGCTGGAGACACCATTGGCCCAGAGAAGAAAGCATCTCGGGGGTTGAATTTGTGGCGGAGATCAGGGTGGCCGTCCGAGTCACGGTCTCGGCGGTGGTTTCCGGGTTCAGCTTGATCCTCAGGTTCTCAGCCTGGATTAAGTCGTTGGCCTGGAAGTTCGTCCTCGATCGAAAATCCCGTATCAGAAGATGGGTCTCCCCCTCGGACAATTCTGCGCTCTCGGCGAGAGCGTCGACCGCTTGATGGCTGTATTCCCCTCCGGTAAGTGTGACTCCCCACAGGAGACGGGTCCCGGATTTGCGAATCGTGGGCTCTGTGCTGCGCACGAGGAGGGAGCCGAGGAGAAGCTGGCTCTTGCGGTTGTTCGGGTCGAGGGAGACCGCATACTCAGCAGTCTGGGCGGAACGCTTGTAGTCCCCGGCGATCTGCTGCTGGAGCGCCAGCAGGTGCACCAACTCGATATCCTTGGAGTTCCCCTTGAGTAGGGTTTCCAATTCGCGGCCGGCCAGGTCGGATCGACGGAGCGCGAGTGCGAGTTCAATGTACGCCTTCCGGTCAGAGAGGGAGGAGACTCCGGAAATCATCAGCTTCTCGAAGAGACCGAGACCCGCCGGGTTGCCGACGTCCTTGTACATGTGGGCTGCGGTTCTCAGTACCTCCGGATCATTGGGGGCGAATCGGAGCGCAGCATCGAGCTTTGAGAACGCACCCCGGAGGTCTCCCGACGGCATCAATGCGCGGGCCTCTTCGGAATAGGCGATGCCGCGCATCACCCTCGCCCTGGGCAGGGCGAACTTCCACACTCCGAGGCCCAGGACCATCAGGAGTGATGTTCCCCAAAACAGGCGACGACCCCAGGAGCCCTGTGCCGGTTGAGTGGGTGTTGTCGGGGTGATTCCGGGGGGGGGGGGCAGAGGGGGGCATGACACGAGCAGTTTCGAGAACGATCACTCCGTAGAGCGTTTGGCGTGCCAAGATCGTTCAGGGATTCACCTCAAAGTAGTTTGGAAGTGCCCGCTCGAAGAACTCGAGCCCCGGAGCCTCCCCCTCAAAGGTGGTGAATGCCGAGACGACCTCGACGCCCATCAGGTGACGTCCACTCGGGAGCAGGCTGAATACTTCGGGTGAATTCCGGAGAATTCGACTGTAGTCCATCTCGACAGGCCTGCCGTTCCTCCAGATGCCCCAAAGCTGCAAGGCCTTGGTTTTCGAATCCTCGCGATCAAAGGTGAACACATGAAAGTCCATGACGTGTCCGTTGAACCGGATCTGGGTCTTTCGGACGTCACCCTGCTGAATCCAGCCCGCCCCTGGCATGCAGGTGTCAGGCCTGTGGCCTAGGGCGTCTTGCACCCGCGGGCCCGGCTTCCAGAACAGTTGATACACGCTGATCTGTCTCTCTCCAGGTGCCTTCGGAAGGATGTCGAATTGGACACCGGAATCCGCCGCGAGAGCCCGCCAGACGTGTTCGTCGAACTCCCGTTTCGCCGCCGACGCCGGATCCACCAATTTCGGGGTGAAGATACCGACTACCTGCGGTTTGTATTTCACCCGGAGTGCGAAATACCAGGTCTGCACGGTTGCCGCCATGAGCAGTCCCACGGCGAGGAAAGGGCGGAAGTCGGGCAAAGTCCCCCATTTCAGGGCCTTAAGCCGGCTGGCCCACGGGACCGACACAACCGAGGCACTCATCTCCGCATCGGGTCGGCTCAGGAGACGGCCGCCGACGTAGATCAGGGCAAGGAGCGAGTACATCGCGACATTGCCTACGGGGTCATGAGCATCGTGCATCGCCTTGTCGCCGTGCCTCTCCATGATCCAGCACAGCGTGAAGGTCCTTCCGAGGTTGGTGGCAAGCGCCAACAGCACCGACACGCCGAGGAGTCCGGCCCGTCGACCGGCACTGAGGAGCTGGAGTTCGCCGATCGCAAGACTGACCATGATGGCCGTCTGGAGGGATCGAATCCCGCTGCAGGCCTCCACGATACCTACGACGCCGTTGGTCATGTGGAGTTGGGCTCCCTGCACTGTGACCGGGATGCCGATCCAGAGCAGGATCTCGGCGACGACTTGGGCGACCTGGGTCATCAGCCCCTGCTTGACGGGTAAGGCTAGGATCGCCGGCCAAGGAACTGCCGTGAGATAGAACAGGACCGGAAACAGGAGGGTTCCAAGCAGGATCCGCCCACCGAGCCACCATCCTGCGGCGAGGGTCAGGCCCACGGCCCAGAGGTTGACGCTCCACACGAAGAATCCGGACTGCACATACTCGATCCTGTAGACCTCCAGCGGGAGGATGGCCAGCGCTGGAAGTGCCAGGAGCCAGGGTTGGACGGATATCCCGGGAGTGGATCGAGCATCCATGCGGGCCCACACGGCTGGAGAAAGATCGCCAAGCCTCCGCCATAGGAAAAAGGCCACCAGCGGGGGAACGGACCACCCGTAGGTATAGTCCGGATCCCGCTCCCAAAACCGTTTGAATGCCAATATCGCCCAGATCCAAGAGGCCGCCACAACCCCCAAGAACGTCCAGGGGATGGCTGAACCTTCCATGTGCTTCCGGTTCTCCGTGTCGCGACCCTGGTCGATGTCTAACGAGTTCTCAGCCATGCGAAAATCACGGTCAGAGACGCGCTGAATCTGGTCAAATCCGATACCCCGAGATGGGCAGGGATGTGCTGCAGCACAGGACTGGCAAGTGCAGGAGTGGGGCATGGTGCAGGGGTTTTTGTCGACCGGTCACTCCGGTCAGGAGGATCCTCCAAGGAAGAACCTTGGCTCCCAGGAGCGAATCCAATGCCATCCCCCCGTCCCCCGTCCCCGGCTGCGTGTCGGATGGTCCGCGGAGCCCGACGGAATGGAGGTTCTGGATCCCCGGGTACCCCATGCTGGAGCCGGATCGTAGAACCGCCTGATCCCGTTGCCCTGCCCGGAACGTCCCCAGGGCAACTCGTCGCTTGTTCGTCTCGGACGTCACCGGCACTCTGGCCCCGGTCATGGATTCAAAAAAGCTCGCACAGCTGTGCCGGGAACTCGCTGAGAACAAAAAAGCCGAGGATGTCGTGGTCCTGGATGTGAGGAAGGTTTCCGACGTTACCGACTTCTATGTCATTGCTACGGCCACGAGTGAACCCCAGCTCCGTGCGGTCGAGACGGAGATCCTCGACACCCTTGACCGTGACCACGGAATACGTCCCCACTCGACCGATGGCACCGGCCAGACTCACTGGATCGTAGCGGATTTCTTCGACGTCATCGTCCACGTGATGCGTCCCGAGACGCGGTCCCAGTATGATCTGGAGGGTCTGTGGAGCGATGCCCCCCGGGTTCCTCGGGCGCGGAAGACCCGTAAGACCGATGGCGCCGAAGCCCCGGCCTAGTCGACGCCGCCCTTCCGCCGAGGGTGTTCAGGCGTTGCCGATCGTTCGGCGCTGTGCGGGACGGGCAAGCTGGAGGAAGTAGAGGGTCACGCCGAGCATCACGGCGAGGTTGGCGATCTGCGAGAATCCGTGGAGGCGACGGAAGGCCGACTGGGCCTCGGTCTTCTGTGCCGGGGTTGTGTTCGGGGCATATTGGATGGCGTGCCACCGCTCCATTCTCGGAGGCAGCGTCTGGCCCGCCACCACCACCACGGAGACGATGGCGACGAGCAGTAGCGCCACCCACGTGCGCTCTCGGGTTCCGCCGAAGGCCCATCCGACGAGGGACAGCAGGATCGCGGCCGAGCCGCAGGTCAGCTGGAGCCAGAAAAACTGCCCAAGGATCACCTGGGCCACCCGGCCGGCATGATATTTGGGGATCACCTTCAGGACCTCAGGGGAAAACAAGGCCGGACCCACGAAGAAGGTCAGGAAGATCGACGCACCGAGCCACGCCGCCACCACCGCCAGTTGAAGAGTCCGCAAGCCCTGAGGCATCGGTGGACCCTATCAGCAGCCTGCAGTCGGAGCCAAGCCCCTCGGAAGAAGGGGAAGAGCTCCCCCCATCCGAATCCGGACTCCGTTCAACCCTTCCACCCGCCAAGACGACGCAAGGGTCCGGGGGTCCATAGCCACTCTAGCGTGGCACAGGGACCGGAGGCCACCCTCTCAATCGAGAGTCGGCAAATGGACCCCTTCTTGAAGCTTATGGACAGATCCGGTGTGCCTGCGAGGAGCCGTGATGCCAGCCGGCCCAGCTCGGGTTCGTGTCCCACGACGAGCACTGAGCGGTCGCCGTGCGCCTTCCTCCGGGACAGCCGTTGGATCGCCCGGAACGCATCCCCTCCGATCCGCAGGTCGTCGAGGAACTCCAGCGGCGGCCGGGGCTTCCAGCGGGCCGACACGAGCTCTGCCGTCTGGCGTGTCCGGAGTGCCGGGGAGGCGACGATGAGGTTGAAGACAAGACCCAGGCGCCCGAGTGCGCTCCCGATCTGGCGGGCCTTCAGCCGCCCGTCCTCCGTCAGTCGCCGATCGGAGTCCTCCGTGCTCCCCGGGGGAGGCAGATCCTCGGCGTTTGAATGTCGAAGCAGGTGGAGATGCAGCATGGAGGGACCCTAGCGCAGGTAGATCGGATTGGAATAGATCCAGGGACGGAGCTCCCCACCGATCTCCAGCCAGGCCTCCACGCGGTAGGCTCCGGGTCCGGGTGCCTTCACCCCGAAGCGGGTGCCATGACCCGAGGCGATCTCCTCGCCATGGCGCAGGATCCGGATCTGGGCCGGAACCGGCGACCGTGTCCGCAGCTCGAGTCCGGGATGCCATGTCACCTCATCCCCCATCCAACCCCCATCCGTCTCGAACTGGAAGCCGGTCGGATCGCACATCCAATCATGGCTCACATAGGCCCGACCCGTCCGAAGCGATCGGCGCAGGGTCTCCTCCTCCAGCGATGGAGCCAGGACATGGGTGGAGACATTCCGGAATGACCGGAAGTACGGGTCGAAGTCCAGGCGCACCAGGATGTCTCCGGGCTTTCGTCCGCGGGTGAGGCGTCGGATCGACGGGCGCAGCGTGGCGCTGATCGACTGCAGGCTCTCGTCCTTGTCGACCAGTGTCCCGACCCGGACCGTGTCGGCATCCACCATCTTCACGATCAGCACCTGGTTGTGGTGGCAGTCGTTGGCCGCCACGCCGGTGAGGCGGCGGGTCTTCGTTCCCTCGTCCCACTTCTCCAGATAGGCGGTCGGATACTGCACCTGCGATGCGAGGAGCTCATCGGGGAATTCCTTGAGGAGCGCCGCCAGCTCTGTCGCCTGTTCCGGATCGGTCATCCTCAAGCCCAGCGTCAGCATCCCTCGGAAGTCCTGATTGGCGTCGTAGTGGCGATTGTAGATCTCGAGTCCCGTCAGGCCATCCAGCGGGTGATCCGGACGCTCCTCGATATGCGAGAGGAAGATCATCCCGTCGTCCTGGGTCACGGCCTCGATGAACCGGTCGGTGGGCAGCTGCATCGCCCCGAGGATCGATCGCGGAGGATGGACGAGGAATCCGCGGACTTCCGACCCGGGGATGAACAGCACCCCGTTGGTCCTGAACCGCCACGAGTCCATGAAGTCGCGCGGCGGACGGAAATGGTCCGTGAGGAAAACCCCGTGGACGCCGGCCCGGACGGCGTCGCCGCACATCTCCGGCCGGGTCCCGCCGGTGTGGGTGGAATCCTCGGCATGGGCATGCAGGATGCAGCGGAAGTCGCGGAAGCCGGGCCGCTCCGGGATCGGGCGGCGGATCCTCTGGTACCGGGTGGCGGAGCGATGGGCCGCCTCGAGATGGGGCCGGGTCATCCGCTCCGACGGAGAGAGCCGGGTCTTGAACTCCTCGTCCTGTCCGAGGGTGGGGAGGAGCAGGACGAGGCCGAGAAGGATTCGGACCACCTCCATCCCGCAGCGGATGCAGGTCGTCGAGTCGCGGATTCCGTCGCGAGGCGCATCCAGGTCTCCTCGTACCGTCCTCGGAAGACGGAGGTTCCAGGACACGATGGGGAGGGGATGAGGTGATCGGGCGGACCGGCACGTGCCGGTCGCGCGCAGTCTCAGTGGGCTGCCCCTCGTTCCTCCTCCGGGAGGGGCTGGCCCTTGGTCTCCGGGGCGAAGGGAAGGGCAATGAGGCCGATGAAATACACGGCGCACATGGTGATGCCGGCGTACCGCAGGGGTTCCGCGGTGTCCTTGTAGACCACCCCGGTCAGGATCCCCAGAGCCGCCGGTCCCGCGGCGGCGATGAACCGGCCGACGTTGTAGCAGAAGCTCGTGCCCGTGCTGCGGAGCCGCGTCGGGAATAGCTCGGGAAAGTAGATCGCATACCCGCCGAACAGCGACAGCGTCGTGAAACCCATCAGCGGCACGAAGATGAAGATGTCCCGGAAGTCGCGCAGGAACCAGAAGGTCGCCACCGTCGCGAGCATGGCCGACACCAGGCTGATCGCGAACGCGGGCTTGCGGCCGATGCGCTGCGACAGCAGTGCATAGCCGTAGATCCCGAAGAAGGCGCCGAAGTTCTGGACCATCGAATTGATGCCGGTCCAGCGCGTGAGCTGCGACGGAATGAACTGCGGATCGATTCCCTTGGCGGCGAGCTGTTCCTTCACACCGCCCTCGCGGATCAGGCGAGCGACCGCGTCGGGCGAGATCCCAAGGGTCTCCGCCAGCAGCTTCTTCTCGAGCACGCCCCGGACGAGGTCGGCGCTGAAGAAGGCGATGCCCCACACCCCGATCACGCCGCTCAGGGCCAGGAGGAGTCCGGTCACGGCGCGTCCGCGGTATCGGGTGTCGCCCCCGCCGCCGAAGATGCACCAGAGCCCGAACCCGAAGGAGACGAGTCCGACGCCCACGACCGACAGCTTGAGCTGTGAGAAGCCCGGGACGACGACGGCGTCGGACCACGCCTTTGGACCGAGGAAAGCGAGCAGGATGGCACCGGTCAGGGTGATCCCGGCCAGAGATGCGGGCAGCTTCCAGTTCGGGTTGCCGAACAGCTCGCCGTAGTCGCCCATCCGCTTCCGTAGCTCGGGCTGGTTGCGCGTCGCGAGCCAGGCGTCCGGCTCCTTGAGTCCGCGTCGGACGAAGATGACGATCAGGGCGGGCAGGGCACCGGCGATGAACTTCCACCGCCAGGGGGCCCAGCCTGCCAGGTTCTGCCCCTGTTCCAACACGCTCAGCGAGATGCCGATGAAGGCGGCCGTCATGTTGCCGACGGTCGACAGCGCCTGGAGGAGACCCAGGGCATAGGGACGGGCCCGCGAGGGCATGACCTCGGCGACGAGGGAGACGCCGACGGCGAATTCCCCGCCGACGCCCAGTCCGGTCAGGAACCGGTAGAGGGCGAAATCACCAAAGCGGGTCGCAAATGCGCTCAGTCCGGTGAATCCCGAGTAGAGCACGATGGTGAGCAGCATCGTCTTCGCACGTCCCCAGCGATCCCCCAGCACGCCGAACACGAGTCCACCCGATGCCCAGCCCAGCATAAAGATGGCGGTGGCATAGCCCCCGTACTCGCCGATCTCGGCGGGGGTGGCCGGACGCTGGAATCCGGCGGTCAGCAGCTCCTTCATGGCCGGAGCCCGGGCTAGGACGAACAGCTGCTGGTCCATGCAGTCGAGGAGCCAACCCAGCGCGGCGACGATCAGGACGAACCACTGGTAGCGGTTCAGGAGACGCCACCAGGGCGCGTTGGGATCCGACGATGGATTCATGGGAAACACTCTCGGTTATCGTGCCCCCGGCCCCCGTTGGTAGGGAAGGCAAATGCTCCGTGAAACCATTTCTGTGTCCTCGGCAGCAGACGGAACCGTGGAGGGAGAAAGGGGGGATTCCTCTTCGTCTTCGGTGGGTACATCTCCATGGCCCACGAGACTCGATGCCGCAGGGATCGGCCGGGTCGCCCCCGTGGCGTCCATCCGCTCAGCGACCCCTGGAAACGGAGGAGGGACCCCAATGCAATCCGAGGTGTCCGGTTTCTGCGCCGGCGGATAACAAGGGACAGTGAATGGAATTTCGGATCAGCAATTGCTCATGCGCTACGCCCGGAAGCGGGACGAAGGGGCATTCGCGGAACTGGTTTGACGGCAGGTGGATCTCGTGTATTCCGCCGCTCGACGGTTGGTCATGGATCCGCACCTGGCCGAAGACGTCACGCAGGCGGTGTTCACGGCGCTGGCCCGCCAAGCCACGGAAGTGGCCCGGCGACTGGAGGGAGGCACGCCGCTTTCCGGCTGGCTGCATGTCACCACCCGCAACCACGCGGCCGCGACGGTCCGAAGGGAGGAACGTCGTCGTGCCCGTGAACAGGAGGCCATCGCCATGCAGGAATCACCCGTCCCGGAATCCACCGCGAACTGGGAACAGATCGCTCCGCAGCTCGACCACGCTTTGGCCGAACTCAGCGATACGGATCGCGATGCGCTGCTGCTCCGCTTCTTCGAGCGCCAGACGGCAAAGGAAATTGGGTGCCGCCTCGGCGTCGGTGAGGAAGCGGCGCAAAAGCGCGTCGCCCGGACGCTGGAACGGCTGCGCGGCGTATTCGTCGCCCGTGGTCTGGCCGTGCCGTCCACCACATTGGCCGGAGTCTTGACCGCGAACGCCGTGCAGACCGCGCCCCTCGCACTGGCCGGCACCATCGCCGCGGGCACGGCAACGGTGACGACCGGGGCTCTTTCCACCTTGGGAATTCTTCAGCTTATGGCCTCAACAAAACTCAAACTCGGCATGGCGGCCCTGGTGGCTGCCGGGATGGCAACCACGGTGATCTTTCAGCGGCGCGAAAACCAGCGACTGCGGACAGAGTTGGCCACTGCGCAGGCAAGCCAAGCCACTCCGCAGCACGCTCCCGCCAGCAACACGGTGCCGGCCGATACCCGCCAGATGGACGAACTGCTGCGCCTGCGCGGGGAGGTGGCCCAACTTCGGCAGGCGACGCGAGACGCCCGGAACGGACCGGCGGCGGCGCCGAATGCCGGGGTGGCCGCGGAGGTGGAGTCCGAAGACCTCGTCAAAGCCATGCAGGCGGCCGACGCCGTTGCCGTTCGGACGGTCAACGCGCAGAAACATCTGGGTCTGGCACTGCAGGTTTATGCCATCGAGCATCAAGGTCAGCTTCCGACCTCGATTGAGGAACTGAAGCCCATCCTGGGAGACGTCCTCGATCCCGATGGCATGGTGAGTGGAGTCCCCCTCGAGCTGTTCGAGTTTCACGTCCACGAGAGGGCCGTTGGCCTATCGGAGCCCGAGCAGATCCTGCTTCGTGAAAAGCAGGCCCGACGGCTGCCCGACGGCACCTGGGAACGCATCTACAGCCTGGCGGACGGTTCGGTGCACCGTGTCAAACGGCCCGACGGGGACTTCAGCGAGTTCGAAAAGGCCCGCACCGGTACGCAGGAAAATGCGCCCAAGCGGCCGTAGGCAAGGTGCTGCCGGCCTCCCCACCGACGAGGAAGGCGATGGGGCTCAAACCTCTGGAGACCATTCCCTCGGTTCGACCATGGATGGTGGCACTCAACAAAGTGGGCAAGGGACCCGGCTCATCGTCGTGGTTTCCGTCCGGGCTTCACCCGGCCGCAGAACAGTTCGGGGCGGATGCGCACCAGCCGGACCAGGGCCACGCCCGTTTTGGGATCGAGTTGGCTGGATGCGTCATCAAGTTCCCTGAAGGGATCATCCTGGTAGGACTCGAAGAACACCTCCAAGGACCCGGCCTCACGGATCTTCTCCAGGCGGGGGCGCTCCCGTTCCTCGATCTCATGGGCGCGTCCGAGGAGGGCGGCGAACCCGTGCATGCCCAGCAATTCGGCACCAGCTTTTGCGAGGACTGCTGATTTCCTGCCGCAGTTGTAGAAGAGCTGGTTGAAGCCGCCGTTGAGGATCTCACCCTTCGCGATGTCGGTGAAGTAGGCCGCGGCAAAACCAGGCCCCAACGCGGGTATCCGCTCCGGTTCGTCCACCCACTCGCCGCCGATGGCCTCGAGGGTGAAGTCCCGGATTCCTGGCATATGATCTTTGTTCCTCATGCGATGGGGCCCGTGATACGAACCCATGGATGATGGTCTTCCCCTCAACCCATGAATCGTCCCCGGGACCGACAGCCCCTGTTGCTGGAACTTCTGGTGACCCGGAGATCACATCGGTTCGGCATTGGGCCTTGGTTTCGGCATCCGTTTCGGGAGGCGACCGATGAAGCCCTCTCCGGGATCGGGATCGCTGCTCCGCGAGTGGCCCCTGGTCCTCGCCGTTGCGGTCCTTGGCATCGTGTTGGCAGCACCCGGGGTCGTTGCCCCGCTGCTCGAGTCCACGGTGTTCCTCATCCTGTTCCTGCTCCTCTTGTGTGGCGTGATCCTCTCCGAGGCGGTCGCCATCGTCCGACACGCGGAGGCACTGGCGCATCGGCTGGGTGAGCCGTTCGGCACGCTGCTCCTCACGTTGGCCATCACGGGACTCGAGGTCCTCATCGTGGCCTTCGTGATGTCGACCGGAGATCCCAAGCCGGCCCTGGCCCGGGACACCATGTATTCGGTCGTGATGCTCGTCCTGAACGGATTCCTCGGGCTCGCGCTTCTGCTGGGGGCGCTGCGTCACAACCAGCAGCGGTTCAACCTTCAGAGTGCGAATTCGTTTCTGGTGATGCTCGTCCCGATGACCGTCCTGGTGCTGGTGCTGCCGACCTTCACCCGGTCCACCGCGGGCCCGACGCTGTCGCATTTCCAGATGGCGTTTTTGTCCCTGTTGTCGATCGGCATCTACGGGGTGTTCCTGGTGTTCCAGAACCGGCTCCACCGGGAGTTCTTCATCCAGGCCGAGGCGGGCGCTTCGGGGCACGGGCATCCGGAGCCTCCCACGCAATCCGGTTCGTCCTGGAGTCACGGCATCTTCCTGGTCCTCTACGGCATTCCCCTGGTCCTGCTGGCCAAGCAGATGGCCAAGCCGCTGGATCTGCTCGTGGGTCGGGTCGGTGCCCCGAACGCGGTCGGGGGACTGGTAATGGCGATCCTCGTCCTGACCCCGGAGTCCATCGCGGCGATCCGGGCGGCTTGGTCGAACGAGCTCCAGCGGTCGGTCAACATCCTCCTCGGATCGGTCCTCGCCTCCATCGGCCTGACCGTCCCCATCGTCATCGGCGTCTCGCTGGGGACGGGACGTGAACTCCTGCTCGGGTTGGCTGCCCCGGAGATCATCATGCTGGCCCTCACCCTCGTCACCAGCATGCTGACCTTCTCGCTGCCCCGGACCAATCTTCTCCTGGGTGCGGTCCACCTGCTTCTGTTCGGGGCGGCCCTCATGCTGCTGTTCGATTGATCCGACGGGCAGCGGATCTCCGGCGGAACCGTCTTGTATCCCTCGCGTGCCCGGTGGGGATTCTGCATGTCCTGACCGCATTCCCTGCGGCAGTCTCAACCCGGGTGCAGGAACCGATGGCCAAGTCCATGCAATCGTCCGCCTTCCGCTGTGGCTATTGTCGGGTCCCGGTGTCGGCCGATCCGGTCTGGTCCGCGGAGGGGGAGGTTTTCTGCTGCTATGGGTGCCGTGTCCTGGGTGCCTCCGCCGTGGGACGGTCCATGGCCGGGGAGGATCGGGGCATCGACCGTGTGCCCTGGTTCCGAATCGGCCTGGGTGTCGCCATCGCCAGCCAGGCGATGCTGGTCGGGTTCGCCGTGAACCTGACCCCACCGGAGGGATCGATCCGCCCGCTCCTGCATGCGGCACTCGCCGGTTCTTCCCTGCTGGTGTTCGCGATCCTGGGAGGCCCGTTGCTCGGTACGGCTTGGGACTGCGCGTGCCGCCGACGCCTGACGGTGGAATGGCTGTTCCTCGCCGGCATCGTGGGAGCCTTCGGGGCCTCGGTCTGGAGCAGCCTGACCGGTTTCGGTGCCGTCTACTACGAGGTCGTTGCCATCCTCCTCGTGTTCTACACACTTGGAAAGGCGCTCACCGCGCAGGCGCGCCAGCGGGCCATGGCCGAGGCCTCCCGGCTCCGGGATGTGTTCGACGTCTGCCAGCGGATCGCTGCCGATGGAACGCTCCAGAGCTGTCGGGCGGCTGAGGTGGTCGTTGGCGACCGTATCCGGGTTGGAGCCGGTGAACCGATCCCCGTCGATGGCCGGGTTCTCTCGGGTGCGGCCTTCGTGCGGGAGACCCCGCTCACTGGGGAGCCTGATGCGGTCGTCCGAAGGGAAAGGGACCGAGTCCTGGCCGGCAGCTGGTCCGAGGACGGGGATTTGGTCATCGAGGCGACGGTTCCTGGACGCGATCGGGAGCTGGATCGTCTGGTGGCGTGGGTCGATGAGGCTCGCCAGACGGTTCGATCGGACGCCGGAATCGGGCCCCGGCTCCGGCCCCTCGTAGACCGGATCACGGCCTGGTTTCTGCCGACGGTCCTGGTGGCGGCGGTGACGACCGGGTTGGTCTGGTCGCTGCGCGGACAATGGCGGGAGGGCTTGTTCCACGGACTGGCGGTCCTGTTGGTCGCCTGTCCCTGTGCCCTGGGATTGGCGGCTCCCCTCGCGTGGTGGAGTGCCCTGGCGACCTTGGCCAGCCGAGGTGTGGTGTTTCGATCGGGTGACGCGCTGGAGCGCCTCGCGGCGGTGAACCGGGTCGTCTTCGACAAGACGGGGACCCTGAGCGAGGACCGTCAGACATTGATCGATCTTGCCGTGAGGGCGGATGGGCTGCCGCGGGTTCAGCTCATGGCGTTCCTGAAAGCCGCACAGGCTGGCAGCACTCACCCCATCGCGCGTGCTTTCGACCGCATCCCGGAATCGGTGCCGTCCGGAGTCGGCGTGGAGTCCCTCAGGACCGAACCCGCCTGTGGGATCGAGGCGGTGGTCCAGGACGAGGGACGGATTCGGCATCTGCGGGTCGGGGTTCGCCACTGGGTCCTGGAGTCGGCGACCGGATCCGATCCTGTGGAGGAACGGCTCCGACAGGAGATCCGGTGCGAGCCTTCGGATCAGCTCATCCATGTGGCGGTCGATGGACGCCTTGAGGGGATTGCGGTGGTGCGGGAACGGCTGCGGGATTCAGTCGAGGAAGTGTGTCGCCATCTGCTTCGCCTAGGATGCCGGCTGAGCGTCTTCACCGGGGATCGGGAGGCACGGGCGGCGCGGGTTCTGCCGGAGGCGCTGGGACTGGAACTGGTGGGGTCACTCACTCCCGAGGAGAAAGCCCGGCGGGTGGCGGAGCATCAGGCGGCAGGTGAGGTGGTGCTGTTCGTGGGGGACGGCGTCAACGACACGCCCGCCCTCAGGACGGCCGCGGTCGGGATGGCGCTCCACTCTGGTGCCGGCCTCGCGACGGCCACCGCCGAGGTGGTGCTTTGGGGAGGACAGTTGTCGGAGGTTCCCCGCGCGATCGAGTTCACTCGCCGGGTCCAGGCGGGTGTTCGGTCGAACCTGCTCTTTGCCGCCACATACAACCTCCTCGGCATGACCCTCGCCGCCACGGGGCGGATCGGTCCGATCTCTGCGGCCCTGTTGATGGTGGGCAGCAGCACGATCGTGGTCCTGCGTGCGGCCCGGCTCGGTTCCGATGCCTGCCATGGCCCGGATGAGGCGGGGCAACAGCCTGGGTGGGCCCGGATCTGCTGGACGGCGGGCGTGGTTGCCCAGATCCCGCTGTTGATCCACCTGGGTCAACTGGTGCCGGTGCAGGCGGGGGTGACGGCGGCGGTGCTGTTGGGCGTCGCGGCGGTTCCCTGGCTGCGCAGGCTTTCCGTCTCGTGGCTGGGTCGGGTCTGGGACGGGGCGGCGCTTCGGATGGGGTTGGCGATGCTGGGGCCGGGCAACCTTGGGATGGCCCTCGGATGGTGGGTGGAGGCGGACTGGAACCCGGTGATGTCCGGGGGTGCCTGTCTCTGCTGCCGGTCCCACCAGTACTTCGACCTCACGGGTTCGGTGCCTTGGATGGTGGTGGGCATGCTGGCGGGGGGATTGCCCTCCATGGTGGGGGAGGATGATCCCGGGAGCGGGCTGGGTCGTGGACCGCGGCTGGTGCTGGCCACGGTGGGGATGGTGTTGGGGATGGCCTGGGGAGGGGATCTGGTGCTGGCGCTGCTGGGTCCGATGCACCCCTGGCAATTCCTGGGGGCCTGGGTGGGCATGACCGGGGGCATGCTTTTAGGTATGGGGCTGCTCTGCGGGGCCGGTGAGGCCATCGCGGCGGTCCGAGGCAGGGGGAGTGGAACCGGTGGGTGACGCGATGCCACCACCGAGCACCGCGGCACCCACCCTCCAGGGGCAAGCGCAACGCAAGACCCACGCGGACCCTGCGCTCTACAGCACCGTCCTGCCGCTCCGCTTGAGCCAGGCCTCGGCTTCTTTGTAGTTGGGGCACAGCCGCTCGACCTCATTCCAGAAGCTGCGGCTGTGGTTCAGATGCCTCAGGTGGGCCAGTTCATGGAGCAGGATGTAGTCGCGGACCCAATCCGGAACTTGCATCAGGCGCCAATTGAGACAGATGAGTCCCCGGGGCGAGCAGCTGCCCCAGCGGGTCTTCTGGTTGCGGATGCTCACCGAACGGAGCCGGCCGTCCAGACCGTGCTGCTGGGCCAGCTCACGGAGTCGTCCAGGAAGGAATTGCCCGGCCCGCTTCCTGAGAAGGGTCTCCACGGGTTTCCTCAGATCCCCCTCGGCGGTCTCGAGATCGAATCGCAGTGCCCCGAGGGTGGCCTCGAACCCACCCTCCGGCTTGGCCTCCACCCGGAGGATCTGTTCCTCACCGTTCCACCACACCCGGCCATCGGGGCGCAGCGCGTCGGTGGATCCGGTCCGGCTCCGGTGCTGTCGGAACCGCTCGAACAGCCAGGACTCGTTGGAGGCGACGAACCGACGGGCCTCGGCCAGGGTGCCGCGCCGGGGCAGGGTGCAGCGCGCCGTGCCGTCCTTGCGGAAGGTCAGCCGGTACCGTCGGGCCCTTGGGTGGCGGACGAAGCGGACCACCACACCGGAGTCGTCGCATGCGAGCTCGTCGACGGCCAGGGATCCGTCCCGCTGGGATGCGGGCGGGGCGGCTGGACTCCGGCTCGGCCACAGCCGACGCAGGAAGTCCAGCTGGCTCACGTCAGGAGCCACCTCGGTCGAGCGGGTTCCGGGCAAAGACGAATTCGTCGACGGGGCGGCCATGGATCAGATGTTCCTGCACGATGCGTTCCAGCATCTCGGGCGTGCAAGAATGATACCAGACGCCCTCGGGATACACCACAGCGATGGGGCCTTTTGCGCAGACCTGGAGGCAGTTGGCCTTGGTACGGGCGACGGAGGCGGAGGGACCCACCAGGCCGAGCTCCTTGAGGCGACGCTTGAGGAAGTCCCAGGCGGCAAGGCTCTCCTCGGCGGGGCAGCACTTCGGTTTCGAGGGGTCCGCGCAGAGCACGATGTGCCGTTGGACCGACGGAATTCCGAGGTCGGCGGCGATCCGCGAGAGGTCTGGCGTCGCATCCACCCGCGCAGCCTTGATGAGGTCCGGGCTCTTCTCAAGTCGGGGTTCCTTGATCGGGACGAGGGGTGTTGCCGTAGAAACTCCGACTCCTCGCTTGCCCCCGGGGGCGTCGATACCCAGATTCATACCCGCCAGGGCCCATGGAACGCGGACTGACGAACCCCGCCAGGGCCGGAAGGCAGCAACGGTAGTCTGCTCCCGTCTGCCGTGGTCACCCTGGCTTTCCTCCCCTCTTTTTGGTTTCCGGAGACGGGATTTGGCCCTCCAATCCCACCTCTCCGCGTGACCGGTTCCGAGCCGCGGGAGCGAATCCTGAAGCCGATCCCAAGCCGATCCCGTGTCCTACCAGGTCATTGCCCGCAAGTACCGCCCGCAGCGTTTCGAGGACGTGGTGGGACAGGAGCACGTCACGACCACGCTGATGAACGCGGTGCGGTCGGGTCGGATCGCCCACGCCTACCTGTTCTGTGGCCCACGCGGCACGGGCAAGACAACGCTGGCCCGGATCTTCGCCAAGGCCCTGAACGCCACGGGCGGCCCCCGGGTGGATTTCTCGGAGGACGATCCCCGGGTGAAGGAGATCGCCGAAGGGCGCTCGATGGATGTCCTGGAGATCGACGGTGCCTCCAACAA
>SYEM01000206.1 GCA_005801385.1 Verrucomicrobiales bacterium
CCCGCAAGGATTCGGCCGCGTTTCCGGGGAATCGGGATCGAAACCCCCGGTCCGTCTGGACCCCTCAACGCCGTCAAACCCCGGGTCGGTCGGCGCTCCGCGCCCAGTGCCGCAGGGCACTGCGGCACCCAACAGGGCCCGCCTCCGGCCGCAGACGGGGATCTACTTGGCCAAGACCGGCACCGTCACGGTGATCGGCTCCAGCCGCCAGTCCTCCAGACGGGACTCCAGCTTCAGACGGGCACAGGTCGCAAATCCGAATCGACACCCCAACCCATAGACGCTGTCGGGACTCACATTCAGGGTCCACACCGAGCCGAACGGCACCGCCCGGCTCGACCCCACCTCCACCTTCGCCTCCAAGGCCTGGACCGTCGCCGCAAAGGCCTCACCCGACGGAACCTCCTGCCAGTGACGGTAGAGTCCCCGGGACGCCACCAGACGGCGCATCAGCGGGTTCGACTGGCTTGCGTGTTGATGCCCACGGATCACCGCGCAGATCCGGAACCCCGGCGTCGAGATCTCTTGAAGCAACGGACCCACCGCCGAGTCGCCATAGACGAAGGCCCGGTCCGGATTGTGGGCGAAGCCCGGCTCCTCGCGGAATACCGTGAAGTCGTTCCACATGAACCCGAGCACCGATGGGGTCGTGGGCGATTCCGGGGTGAAATCCTTGAAGATCCGCTCTGCCTCACCCCGGGACTTCGGATCCGCCTTCAGCCAATCCGGATGGGCCTTGAGGAATCCGGCCTGACGCAGATCACCGATCCGGGCAAACCGCGGCGAGCCCGAGGACCCAAGGAGCGGACGCGGATCGAATCCGGGCTCCATGCCCCCATGACACAGCTGGACCCCATTGGTTCCGCAGCCGAGGTACAGGACGACCGGCAGAAGGTCGTACAGCCGGATGAGTTTCGAGACATTGAGATCCCGACCGAACTTCGCCTGCGCCTCCGCCAGGAATCCATACCGGGACACGAGGGACAGGTCCTCATGGTTGCCCCGGACCAGATGGACCCGGTCCGGATTCGCGAGCTTCAGCCGCATCAGGGTGTAGAGGACCTCGACGCCGTATTGCCCACGATCCGTATAGTCCCCGAGGAAGATCAGCTGGGGCGCGGACGGCTTGAGCTCGAAGCCCTCCATCCATCCCTGCTGCTGCAGGTGCGACAGTACCGCGATCAGGGAATGGATGTCCCCATGCAGATCCCCTTGGAGCAATACCGAGGATCCCGGTGTCACGGTCAGTTTCTGGGCAAAAGGCTGGAACGGCAGGGGTGGGCGTGTGACCGGACTTCGGGAAAGGTCCAGGAACGCCGTCAGGTCCGGCAAGGATCCGACCCAGTTCGAGGCGTTCCGCATCGGCCCCTGGACAGCAAGGGCCAGAAAGGCGTCGAGGACGGATTCGAAGTCGGCAAAACGGCGGATCGGCAGGAGATCCGGAGAGGCGGGGGGCGCTCCTTTCAGGAGCGCCTGATTCGCAGGAAGCCGATCGCAGGAAGACTTCCACGCATCCCACCCAGGACCGTTCTGGGTGGATTGACCGAGAACCGCAGTGCCGAGAACCGCAGTGCCGAGAACCGCGGTGGCGAGGAGCACGGTGAGAAGGAAGAGCAGTCCGTGGAAACGCCCGTTGGAGTTCACCCTTCGAGTCTGGACAGGAGTGGGGATCAACGCGAGCGGATGCATCCCGCTGGCCGCGGGCCTACGCCAGTGGGTGCTGCAGGGTCTGCAGCACTGGGTGCGCCCCGCACACCCACCCCACCCCAGGCTCAATCCTCACCCACACCCCAATCCCCCCCACGGACCCAACCCGCGAGGATTCTGCCTCGTTCTGAGGGAACGTGGATCTGCGCCCCCGATCCGTCTGAACCCTCAACGCAGGTAAAGCCCCGGGTGGGAGCTCCGCGCCCAGTGCCGCAGAGCACTGCGGCACCCACCAAATGCCGGCCCATGGTCGGCAGGTCGGAGAGACGGAAAGGGCTCAACGACGAGCCTGGGGGACGTCCTTCGGAAATGAAAAACGGGGCTGGAGTTGCCTCCAGCCCCGTCCGATTAACCTACAGTCGGCTTAGTTGCGGACGCGGGCGTAGATGACCTTGTCATTCGCACCCGGAGTCCAGACGAACGTGCCGGTCGTGGCACCCGCGATGGGCGACCACGGGCCGTTCAGCGCAGGAGCCGCCTCGAGCTGACCGCCACCCGTCCAGGTGATGGTGACCTTGCCGTCAGCACCAGGGGTGATGCCGGTGATGGCCGGACCCGCTAAACCCGCCCGATAGAGGAGGATGTAGTCGTGATCGGTGCCGCCCTTGAGGTTGCGAACACGGATCGTGGTCTTGCCATTGAGGGCGAACGTGGTTGCTGAGCCATCCGCATTCACGAACGGAATCTGATCCAAGCTGCTCCAACCGGTCGTGCTCGAGAAGGTCACCCGGGCGACTTCCGTGCCAGGGGCGTTCTCAACCGTCGGATCAGCCACGATCTCGAGGGCCACCGTATTGGCGTCCACAGCGCTACCGTCGCGGGAACCCACGAACACCGCATTGTAGTTACCAGCCGGGAAGTCACGGGTGTAGTTGAACCAAGCACCCTCAGGCATCCAGCCGATCTTGTAGTTGTTGGGCGCGGTGTAGTCCGGACGGTCCTGGTTGGCACCGGGGTCCAGAACGACATCGACGTTACCACCCGCACCGACCGGGAAGGTCACGCAGGTACCGTTATCATTCCAACCGTTGCGGTAATTGTTACCGTTTGCGCACGGATCATCCGTGGAGTTCGCAAAGTTGATGTCGAACCCAGGATAGCCGTCCAGGCCCTTGAAGAGGCTGTCGGCCACCGGCTGCTTGCTGGCGGTGTCCACGGTCTTGCCGCGGCTGTGGTTATAGTCCTCAGACTCGATGACGTACGCACCGGTCATGACCGCACGCGACAGGTTGTCGTTGCCGGTCGAAACCGTGCCGTTCTCGTTGGAGATGACGGCGTAGTAGTCGCCGATGTGCTGAGGACCAGCGTTCGAGTACTCGAGCGTAGTGCCCGTAGCGCCCTCGATGAGCTTCTTGTTCTTGTACCACTTGACGGTCACCGGCAGAGCCGACTGGACGCCAACTTCGAACTTCAGGGTGCCACCGCGCTCGAACTTCTGGGTGGTCAGGCCCTTGGTGAGGATCGGAGGCGAGGTCTGCGGGTCGATGTACCAACCCACGTTGTCGCCGGAGAGAGCGGTCTGTCCGTTGTTCGGGACCGGGTCACCCAGGTAGGTGAAGGTCGCGGCACCGTGGTCACCACCGCCGCCCTCCTTGTAGAGGACCTCGAGGTAGTAGCTCTTGCCGGCGGTGAGGGTGATCTTGGCACCCGGGCCACCTGCCCACTCGGTGCCCTGATACTCGTCCGAACGGTTGGCCAAAGCACCGGCTTCACCGCGGGAGTTCGAGTTGGCACCACTGTCGGTCTTCCAGTACTGCGGATCGCACCAGACAGGCTCCTCGGCGATCTTCTTCTTGTTGGCCGGATTCTCGTCGGTGCTGAGGTACAGCTCGCCGTGGTCATCCGAAGCCACCCAGAACACATAGTCGCCGGTCTTCGGGGCCTTGAACACACCCTTCAGCTGGCCGAAGTAGTTCTCGAACAGACCCGTACCGGTGAAGTACTTGTCGACAAGGCGAACCTGGGTCGGAGCCTTGTTCTTGTCGAAGGTGTCGAAACCGCCGCTCTCGTTGTTCCAAATGTTGAACTGTACCACACCCGACTGGAAGCGGTAGGAGACGAACGACCCGGTGTAGGCCGACGGATTGCTGGCGAGATCGAGCACGCCGGTGATGGTCACGTCGTACTTGGTGTCGACCGCCTGCTTGGAGGTGGTGAACTTGACGATACGGTCGTTGACGCGGGTTCCGCCGCTGAGAGTCAGGCCGGTGACCTTGTACTTCGAAGCGTCCAGCGCGGAAGGATCCACGACGGGCTCGGAGAAGATGACCGTGACGGAGTCAAACGTGTCGGAACCGCTGATGCGCTTGACGGTCGGAGCAACCTTGTCGTCGTTGACGGTCAGGATGGCCTCGGTGCTGGTCACCGAAGCGCCCGCGACGGAAGCCACAACCTTGACCTTGGCACCATTGTAGGTCTTCGGGGTGACGGCCACGGAGAACTTCGGACCATTGGCTCCGAGCACCGGGGTGCCGTTCACGTACCACTGATAGACGACCGTCTTGCCGTAGTCGGCGCCGTAGGGCGACGAACCGGTGGCTTCAGCATTCATCTCCGCCGGGCCGTTGGCCGTGACGGTCAGGTTCGCAGGCTGGGTGGTCAACGAGATCGAGGCGCCCACCGCATCGCCCTTGCCGGCGAGGATGGCACCGCGGATCGGGCTCAGATTGCCCGCGGGGGTGGAGTCACCCTCCTTGCGGACGGCCACCTGGCCCCAGTCGCCGCCGCCGCCTTCCTTGACGACGAAGGTCAGGCCGTACTGCTTGCCGGCCGTGAGGGCGATCGGCTCGCTGGCGTACGGGGCGTCCTCGAGGAAGCCCTTGCAGCAGCCGTCCTCGTTCGCGATCGGCGTGCTGGCCGTCGGATCAGGAGCGGTGCCGCCCGCCGTGTTGATGAACAGCTGGCTGGCGTCATCGGAACGGACGAAGAACTTGTACGAGGCGGTCTCAGGGGCCGTGAAGGTACCCTGGATCACGACGCCGAAGTTGTCGCCGTAGGTGTTTCCGAAACCGGAGGTCTCACCGAAGCTCATGCCATTGACATAGCGGGTGGAGTCCGGGGGATCCTGGAAGTGCGGGTCGCTCAGGAGCGCATCCACCGCCGTGCCACCGATGCCGTTCCAGATCTTGGCCGGGAGGAAGGCGAGGGTGTCGACAAGGCCAGCAGTCGTGACCGATTGGGACGCATCCGGACCTGAAGTGCCGGCGATGTTCTTGCCACGCACGATGTAGGTGTAGGACTTGCCCGGATTCACGCCGCGATCCTCGAAGGTGAGGGTCGTGAGGGTGGTGGCGATGACGTTGCCGTCGCGGAGGACATCATAGGCGACCTTCGCGTTAGCATCACCGGCGACAACCGCCTTGTCCCAGGTCAGGAGAACCCGGTTTGCACCGGCTTCAGCCGCCTTGAGGTTGCTCACGGCACCCGGAACCGCGGTGACGGTCTGGGCGATCGTGGTCAGCTTGAGGTTGTCGAAGTGGGTGTGCTCGTTGGCACCACCGGTACGGGCCGCGAGGACGAGCTGTCCGGCGGTCGGGAAGTACGTGGTCTGGAACCCGTCCAGCACCGTGTTGCCCTTCCAGGAGACCGTCAGCTTGCCGTCGGTGGTCAGGTTGACCGCCATCGGCTTCCAACAGAGGGTCTTCCAGGCGTCAGCCACGCGGGCATCGCCACCGCCGTCCCAATAGGCCGCGTCACGGGGACCGGTCTGGAGGGAGGTGAGGTCGTCGCACGCGCCGTTGCGGGTCGGCATGCCGATCTTCTTCACGGTCACGTCGTCCACGCGGACGATGATGCCCTCGATGTCGGTCGTGTCGGCCGGATCGTTGGGGAACGAGTTGCCCGACCAGGTATCGAACGAAATGGCGATTCCGGTGCGGGTTCCCGTCTCGGCGCAGCAGCGGCCGGCAAAGCCGGAGTCGCTGCCCGGATCCGCGAGGATCGGGTCGCCATCGCGAGCGAAGCTTACGCTGAAGCCGTCGGCCGCGCGAGAACCCGTCGGATTACCGACGCGAAGGTCGGCCGAGAGGGTGAAGCCGGTGACGATCTTGCCCGGGTCCAGGTTCGGGAAGACGATCGCGGCGTACTGGCTATTCTGGGGATAGGTCAGCGCCAGGAAGCCGCCGGGATTGCCACCCGCGTTCTGCCACGGTTGGTCGTTGTTGCCAGCAATGGTGAGTTCACCAGACGGATCGTTGGTGAAGTCCCACGTCTTGTCGGCGGCCTGCGTCGCCGACATGCCGATCAGCGCCGCGGCCGCGGCAATGCCAGCGGCGTACGGCAGCGTACGGAGGTTAGGTATTTGCATAGGTTTACTTGGTGAGGATTTAGGGGATGTAGCTACTTTGCAGAGACCGTCGCCATGGCTCCTCGTCCAGCGGCCTGAGAGCCGCCGAAACAACCGTGGCAACGAGTTGAACATAAGTAAGTTATGCTAACTTTGGGTTTCGCCTCACCGCGACACGTGACAAAAATTTGACACAAAATTCGGGGGAGAACTTGGAGAAGTTCTACAGACATCAGAAGAGCCGAACAAGAAAAATGGTGCGGTTTGTCGGATCCGTGGGGCGGGATGCTCCCGGGATGAGGGCACCCGGACTGAGGAGATGCCTTGGGTCAAGGTTGGGCCGGGCGATGCACGGGTGACACGGACCACGAACCCCAGGTGGCTTTAAACATCCAGAGGTTGCGGGAAACCTCGGGGCATCCATGTCTGTGCTGTGTATGGCAAACACCACACAATCGACACCTGTCCGCCATGGATCGAGGTGCCCTCCAGCCAGGAGTTGGAATGGGGACCTCCGACACCGATGACCCCTGGAAATGAAAAAGGCGCGCCCGAAGGCGCGCCCTGAGGGGTGTCGGGGACCAGATCAGCCGTGATAGCCCTCCTCGCCATGCTCGGCGAGGTCAAGACCGGAGATCTCGACTTCGTCGCTCGGGCGCAGGCCCACGACCGCCTTCACGATGAACGCGATGATGGCGGTCGCTACGACGCTCCAGACAATGGTGATGAGCGCCGCCTTGATCTGGTTGCCCAGGAGACCTGGGAGGAGGTCCATGCCACCCTTACCGAGGACTGCGTTGACGCTCTCGTCGGCGAAGATGCCGGTGACAATGGCGCCCATGGTGCCGCCCACGCCATGCACGCCAAACGTGTCGAGCGCATCATCGTAGCCGAGGGCCTTCTTCAGGTAGGAGCAGGCGAGGAACGGAACGACACCCGCGAGGACGCCGATGATCACCGCGGAGGAGGCGGTCACGAAGCCGCAGGCGGGGGTGATGACGACGAGACCCGCGACGATGCCGGAGCAGAAGCCCAGAACGCTGGGCTTGCCGCGGAGGATCCACTCACACATCGGCCAGACGAAGCCTGCGACCGCGGCGGCCAGCGTGGTGGTGGTGAAGGCGTTGGAGGCGATGGCGTCCGCCCCAAGAGCGGAG
>SYEM01000207.1 GCA_005801385.1 Verrucomicrobiales bacterium
ATGGCCACCCGCTGCTGCGGTCCGCCCGACATCTGGTCCGGTCGATGGTGCCCGCGATCGGCCAGGCCCACGAGGTCGAGCGCCAATGCGACCTGACGCCGCCGCTCGGCGCGTCCGAGGGCCGTCAGCAGCAGCGGCAGCTCGACATTCTCGGCCGCGGGGAGGACCGGGCTGAGGTTGAACGACTGGAAGACGAACCCAACAGTCTGATTCCTGCAGGCGGCCAGCTGGGATTCGGTCAGGTTGGCGACGTTGATCCCCTGGACCAGCACCGAGCCGCTCGAGGCCCGGTCGATGCCGGCGATGATGTGGAGCAGCGTGGATTTCCCCGATCCGGACGGCCCCATGAGCACGACGAACTCGCCGGCCTGGATGTCGATCGAGACGTTGTTGAGCGCCGTGACCTGGATCTCCCCCTGTCGGTACACCTTGCTGAGATCCCGGATCGAGACAATGGGGTCGGCCGCCATGGCGGGAGAGCGTAGCCCCGGGGCGGGCGGAGGGGAAGGACACCTCGGACCGCACGGCGAGCCACCCCGATCCGCCGCCGCCATGGGTCCACAGTGTTTCGGTTTTGGGGTTTTGGTTTGCGATTGTGGGGAGGGAAGCCTATCCACCGCGCGTCATGTCGGTGCAGTACAAGATCATCGGGGGGGACGGACTGGAGTACGGTCCGGCGACGCTCGACGAACTACGAACGTGGTGCGAGGAGGGGCGCGTCGGACCCTCGACGCCGGTCTGGAGGTCGGACGACCCGCGCTGGCAGCCGGCATCCCTCCGTGACGAGCTGAAATGGGATCTTCAGCTGGACCCCGGGGCCACGGATGAGTCGGAACCCGATCCGCTCGACGAGTTTGTCGCCCGCCACCCCCTGGCCCGACCCGCCGGGTTCTGGGTCCGGCTCGGGGCCCACATCATCGACTGGATGATCCTGACCTCGCTCATGACGCTTCTAACCCTTCCCTGGGCGGAGGCGTTGAGCCGCCTGCAGGAGGGGGCGTTGCAGGAGGCGAAGTCGACGACGCCCAACAGCCGGGTCCTGCTCGAGTTCATGCTGGTCTCGTTGTCCATCAACCTGCCCCTCACCCTGGCCTACCAGACCTTCTTCAACGGCCAAAGCGGGGCCACCCCGGGCAAGCGACTGATGGGACTCCGGGTGGAACGGGCGGATGGGACGCCTCTGGGGTATCGGGGTGCCGCGGTCCGGAGCCTCGCCGAATTCGTCACCTCGCTCACCCTCGGGGTCGGCTATCTGATGATCGCCTTCGATCCCGGCAAGCGGGCCCTCCACGACCGGATCGCAAAGACCCGGGTCGTCCACCGCTGACCCACCGCGGAAGTCACGGCGCCGGAGGAACCCCGGGTCCCGCCGACCTCCCCGACTACTTCACGGCCGGAATGTTGAGCTCCTGGCCGACCCTGAGGCGCTTGGGATCCTTGAGGTTTGGATTCGCGGCCAGGACGTCGGACACCTTGACCTTGAGGGTGTACTCCTTGTTGTAGGCGGCAATGATGGCGCCCAGGGTCTCTCCGGTGCCCACCTTGTGGACGTACTGCTTCTCCGGGAGGTTGACCGGCGGATCCTGGACCACCGGAGCCGGCTTGAGCGGCTTCGGGGTCTCCCGCACCGGAGGTGGCGCCGACAGCGACTTGCTGACCTCCTTCGCGATCTCCTCCAGCTGACGCTTCACGTACTCGGCATCCGCAGCGCGCTTCTCGTCGACCTGCTTGATCGACTTGATGACCTCCTTGAGCTGCTCGCGGTTCACCATCTCGCCGCCACTCGCCAGCTGCTGCTTCAGGCGCGCATTCTCCTGACGTAGGTCGGACACGACATCCCGGAGCTCCTGGATCTGGCGGCGAAGACTCTCCTGTCCCTCGGTCAGGGACTCCACCGTCCCGTGGAGACGACGCACATCCTCGGCATCGACCTGGGCCCGCACAGGGACGAGGGCGGTTGCGAGGAGGACACAGAGCACGGAAAGCACCCGATTCATGCCCCCGAGCGTAACAGGGGATCGCAAAAACGGGAGTCGAATGTGGGTGGAGTTGGGCGGAGTTGGGCGGAATTTGCCGGCACCTCCCGGCACCCACCGGATCCAGCCTCGATCCGGCCTTTTCGATTGCGGGCCTGTGACCGTCGCCGGATCGTCGAGGGGTGATCCCGATGGACCGCCCCCATTCCACCTGGCTCCGCCCTGGCCCTCGTCCCGATGGGTCCAGCCGATCGCCATGGACTGCGCTGTTGGGCTCCCTCCTGTCGGCGTTGACGCTCTGGGGGCGGACGGACGGGGATGCGTTCTTCGAGAACCGGATCCGTCCCGTGCTGGCGGAACAGTGCCACGACTGCCACAGCTCCCGGGCCGAACGGGTCCGTGGCGGGCTGAGGGTCGACAGCCGCGCCTCACTGCTCGAAGGAGGCGACTCGGGGCCGGCGGTGATCCCCGGTGACCCAGAACACAGCCGGCTGATCCAGGCGGTCCGTGGATCAGACCCCAATCACATCATGCCTCCACCCAAGGAGGGTCGATCCCGCCTTCGGCCGGAGGCCATCGCCGACCTCGTCGAGTGGGTCCGACAGGGGGCCCCGTTTCCCGCGGCCTCCCCCGCCCCGGTGACGCCAACGGTCCGACACTGGGCCTTCCAACCGGTTCAGCCACAGGACCCTCCCAGGGTCCGGTACGCCACGTGGCCCCGAACGCCCCTCGACGCGTTCATCCTGGCCGACCTGGAGTCGAGGAACGCACGTCCGGCACTCGAGGCCGATCGACGCACCCTGATCCGCCGCGCGACGCTGGACCTGACCGGATTGCCTCCCACCCCAATCGAGATCGAATCGTTCCTCGACGACGCCTCGCCGGAAGCGTGGCCCCGCGTGGTCGATCGCCTCCTGACGTCCCCCGCGTACGGGGAACGGGCGGCCCGTCACTGGCTGGATGTCGTCCGGTATGCCGACACCGCCGGCGAGACCGCGGACTATCCGGTCCCGGATGCCTGGCGCTACCGGAACTACGTCGTGCGGGCCTTCAACGCCGACACCCCCTATGGTGAGTTCATCCGCGACCAGATCGCCGGGGACATCCTGGCCCACGAGGGTCCCCAGGACCGGTATGCGGACCAGGTGACCGCGACAGGCTTCATCGCCCTGTCGCGGCGGTTCGGCTTCGACTCCGAGAACTACCACCACCTGACCCTGCAGGACACGATCGACACCCTCGGACAGGCGTTTATGGGACTCAGCCTGGGCTGTGCCCGCTGTCACAACCACAAGTACGATCCCATCCCGGCGACCGACTACTACGCTCTCTACGGAATCTTTGAGAGCACCCTTTTCGCCTTCCCGGGTTCGGAACAGAAGCAGAAGCGTCGGACGCTCGTTCCCCTGGTGCCCCCCGACAAGGCGCAGCCCCGATGGCGCGACCACCAGGTCCGCGTCGCGACGCTGGTCGACCGGCTCCGGCAGGAGGGGCAGTCGGCGCCCCCCGTGGTGCTGAGATCCCTCGATGGGCTCGATGGTGATTTCGAGATGCAGTCGCCGGCTTCCGGTGGCAGCCGCGGCGTGCTGGTCCAACCCTGGCTCTACGACGGGCCGATCGCGGTGACCCCCGAGGCCCAGAGCCCCTTCAAGCATGCCTACGCCCTGGGTGTCGTGGGTGCACAGATTCCCGGAGGCACCAACACCTATCGACTCGGCCAGGCCCTGCCCCCAGGCCTCCAGACCGGACTACGGTCCCCAATGTGGCCGCTCTCGCTCAACCTGGAGTTCCTGGTGGAGACGAACCCGACGAGCGGTTCCGGCACCCACCGCTTCTGGCTGGGCCCCGTCGGACGCCCCCCGACGGTGGAGGTGCTGATCGGCGCCAACGAGATCCGTCTGCGGGCCGGGGACAGGACCGACGTGCTCCGGCGATTCAACGGCACACACTGGCAGGCCGTGCAGCTCCGGCTGGATCCGGGACGCCGCATCCTGTCTGGACGCGTGGGAACGCCAGCCGACGCATCCGCGTTCGGCGACATCCCCCTCGCACGGGAGGGCCTGACGGGGCCACTGGAGATCGGACTCGATTCCCACGGACCCGGAGAGGGCGGACGGCCCGGCCTGCGAATCGACAACATCGCCGTCCAAGCCGACGACATCGCACCGATCGCACTCCAACCCCTGCTCGCAGGAACCGTCTCGGGCAAGGCCCCCTCGAAATCCATCCCGGAACAGATCCGGGAGCTGGTGGGACCCGATGGCGACCTGGAGTTCCAGGAGGACGGCAAGCCGCCCGTGGCGCCATGGAATCCGGGACCCAACAGCGCGGTCCACGTCTCACGCGAGGCGCAGAGCCCGTTCCGGAATCACCATCCGGTCGGCACCCTCGGAATCCGTCTTCCCAACAGTGGAGCCTACAATGGTTTCGGACTCACCCTGCCGCGACCCTGGACCGCCGCAAAGGATCCACGGCTCTCCATCGGGTTCGAGTTCCGGTCCACCGACGCCGCCGCCGGCAGCGACGGGTCCTGGCGGTTCTATATCGGTCACGGCGGCGGGACGTCGGCTGCCCTCGAGCTCTTCCTCACCCCGTCCCAACTGATCCACCGGGCCCCCGATGGAACGCAGACCACCATGGGCCTCAAGCCGGGGGACTGGCATCAGGTCCAGCTGGATCTGGATCTCCAGGCCCGGACCTTCCGTGGCACGGTCGGGAACGGCACGAGCACGGCCCCGTTCACCGGAAGCCTCGCCACAGGCTGGGACGGCACCATCGACTACCTCTTCATCGACAGCCATGGCCATCTGCCTGGGGTGAAACCGGGCCTCGATGCCGACAATTTCATCCTGCAGGCCACACCGCTTCCGCCCGCCGGTTCGCCGTCATCGGCCCTCGCCGGGACCGCCACCGACCGGCGCCAGCAGGTGCAGGCGCTCCGTGCACGGATGTCGGAGCACACCCGGGAGATCCAGGCGGTCCGACGCGAGCTCGACCGGCTCCTCGTGGAAGGCCCCATGGAACTCGCCTACGGGGTGGTCGAGGGAACCCCCCACGACGCCCGGTTACATCAGCGGGGGGAGCCCGACAAGCCTGGGGATGTCGTGCCTCGCGGGTTCCTGAAGGCAGTGGGCGGTGGACGCCTTCCCGAGTCCGCCCGGGGCAGCGGGAGGCGGGAACTGGCCCAGTGGCTGACCCGCCCCGACCACCCCCTGACGGCCCGCGTGATGGTGAACCGGATCTGGCAGCAGCACTTCGGGAACGGACTGGTGAAGACCCCGAACGATTTCGGGACCCGCGGCCAGAAACCCACCCATCCCGAACTCCTGGATTACCTGGCCCACCGCTTCATGACCGACGGCGGGTCGGTCAAATCCCTCCACCGACTGATCCTCCTCAGCGCAACCTACCAACAGGCCACCCAGACGCCGGTCGAGGACGGCAGGGCCACCACGGAGCCCTACGCCGGATATCCCCGCCGACGCCTGACGGCCGAGGAGATCCGGGACGGCATCCTCGCGGTGAGCGGGGACCTCGACAGGACCCCCGCCGAGGGGCATCCCTTCCCCTCCCCGATCGGCTGGGGCTACACGCAGCACGGGCCCTACAGCGCCGTGTACGACCACGACCATCGGAGCCTCTACCTCATGACTCAGCGGCTGAAGCGGCATCCGTTCCTCGCGTTGTTCGACGGGGCGGATCCGAACGCCAGCACCCCACAGCGCGGGGCCTCGACGGTGCCGACCCAGTCGCTCTACTTCCTCAATGATCCCTTCGTGCACCGGAAGGCGGAGCGGCTGGCCTGGGACCTTGTCGTACATCATGCCACCGACGACGCCCGGCTCGACGAGCTGCTGATGCGCTCGGTGGGTCGACACCCCTCCGAGGAGGAGCATCGGGACATCCGATCCTTCCTGGAACGCTATCGAACCCGCCTGCGGGAACGGGATGGAAGGACCGCCAGCGAGGCCGCCTGGGCGGCGGTGATCCGGGTGGTCTGGGGTGGCAATGAATTCCTGCACGTCGACTGATCCATGACACCTCGCCTCCATTCCCAGCCGGGCCGACGCGGATTCCTCCGGTCCCTCGTGGGCGGATCGACCCTGCTGCCGGGGCTCGTTTCCGAGCTCCTCGCAGAGGATGCCCGCCGCGGGGCCGCCATGGATCCACTCGCTCCCCATGCGCCCCACTTCGCCCCGAAGGCCAAGCGGGTCATCTTCCTCTACATGAGCGGCGGGGTGTCCCACGTGGACTCCTGGGATCCCAAACCGAAGCTCGTTGCCGACGGTGGCCGCACGGTCTCGGTCAATGAGTTCCAGGGGCGCAAGGGGGAGTTCCAGATGTACCTCAAGCGTCCCCAGTGGACGTTCCGCCCCCGCGGACGGTGCGGCACGGAGGTCAGTGACCTGTTCCCGCACATGGCCCGGTGCGTCGATGATCTCTGCGTCATCCGGTCGATGAAGTCGGACCACACCAACCATTACGAGGCCACCCTCGGTGTGCATACGGGGTCCTTCAACTTCACGCGTCCCAGCTTCGGCTCATGGGTGAGCTACGGCCTCGGCACCGAGAACCGAAACCTGCCCTCGTTCGTCGTGATCGCCCCCAAGACCCCGTACGCGGGGGGACAGGTCTGGGGTTCCGACTTCCTGCCCGGGAGCCATCAGGGAACCCTCGTCGTGCCGGGCGCCGAACCGGTCGCCAACATCCGGCGCCGCGTGGCCTCCCAGGAGCTCCAGGAGCTTGAGCTCGAGCTCCTCGCCCGCAACAACCAACGGCACCGCTCCCACCGGCTCTCGGATCCGCTGCTCGAGGCGCGGATCCGGTCCTATGAGACCGCGTTCGGCATGCAGTCGGAGATGCCCGAGGTCTTCGATCTGTCGCGCGAGCGGGAATCGACACTCGACCTCTATGGTCTCAAGCGCGGGGTCAACGACGGCTTTGGATGGCAATGCCTCGTGGCCCGGAGGCTGATCGAGCGCGGGGTCCGGTTCGTCGAGCTGATCGACTCCGGCTCGTCCGACAACTGGGATGCCCATGGCGACATGATGGCCCACGAGCCGCTCGCTCGGAACGTGGACCAGGCCATCGCCGGGCTGCTGCAGGATCTGAAGCTCCGGGGACTCCTCGAGGATACCCTGGTAGTCTGGACCTCGGAATTTGGTCGAACCCCGTTCAACGCGGCGGCCGACGCGAGGGGCCGGGAGCACCACCATTGGGTCTACTCCTCCTGGATCGCCGGGGCCGGCGTCCGGGCTGGCAGCGTCTATGGGGCCTCCGACGATTACGGTATCGATGTCGCCCAGGACCCCGTCCATCTCCACGACTTCCACGCGACGCTGCTCCACCTCATGGGCATCGACCACGAGCGGCTGACGTTCCGGCACAACGGACGCGACCACCGGCTGACCGATGTCGCCGGGAACGTCGTCCAGGGCCTGTTGGCCTGACCCCCACCCGGGCTACCGCGCACGGGCCACGACCCAGACGCAGACCCGCTCGGCACCCAACCGCCGGAGCTGCCGTGCGACGGCATCGGTGGTCGCCCCGGTGGTGAGGACGTCGTCGACCACGACGACCGAAAGGCCTTTCAGGGAACAACCCGGCCTGGCCCGAAAGGCCCGTCGCACATTCTCCTGACGTGCCTCCCGTCCCAGGTGGGTCTGGGTCGGTGTCTCATGAATCCGTTCGACCAGGTCGCTTCGGACCGGGAGTCCGACGCGACTTCCGAGGAATCGGGCGAGGAGCTCCGCTTGATTGAACTCACGCTCCCGCTCCCGCGTGGGATGGAGGGGCACGGGCACGAGCAGATCCCAGTGTCCCGAGGACAATCCCGCACGTGCCGCACGGACGAGGAGGCGCCCCAGGAACGGTCGGAACCAGACGGCACCATCATACTTGAACCGGTGGATCACCCCGCGAACCACCCCCTCGGCGAGCACCGCGGCGCGGACCGACTCGAACGAGAGGTCGGCATCCCGACAGTTGCTACACTCAAAGGGTCCGGTGATCGCCCCATCGAATGGGAGTCCACAGCGATGGCAGAACGGGGGCCGTACAGGTTTGACCTGCCGCCGGCACCGGGGTCCGACCCAGCCCAGTCGTGGCACCGCCCGCTCGGCGTGGCAGATCTGGCAGACCGGCGGGTAAGCCAGCGCCAGGACAGCCTCGCCCCAGCGCAGGAACCGTGGCCGCAGCCGCCGTCCACACCACCTCGTCGCAATGGGATGCAGGGTCATTTCCCAGAAACCTAATGCCCGGAAGCATGGCCGATCCCCTCCCGGTTCCACCATCGCCAGATTTGGGGATCCCTTCGACCGGCGATCCATCCGGGACGAATCAGGACGGTGTCTGAAGCCCGGATTGAAACCCGTCCACCGCATCGCAAGCTTCCACATCGACGGGAGCCTGTGCTAGCACCCCGCCGCCACTTCACATGCCTGAGCCCGGCGACATCCTTGGAGCCTACACGCTGCACGAGCGGATCAACTCGGGCGGCCAGTCGGAGATCTGGCTGGCCACGGATGCCGAGAAGCGTCCGTTCGCCGTCCGGCTGATGCTCAACAACTCGCTGTTCGCCTTTACGGACCGGAAGCGGTTCAACACGGGCTGCGAGGTGCTGCAGGCCTGCCAGGATGGCCAGTTCATCATCGGGTACGTCGAGCACGGCCGGATCGGCGGGCAACTCGCCCTGGTCATGGAATATGTCGAGGGCTCGAATCTCAAGCTGCTCATGAGCGCCGGGGATCCGGTGCTGACCGGGAACATCGCCGAGGTGCTGATCGACTTCGCCTCGGCCATCGAGGTGGTCCACGACCGTGGCTACATGCACCTCGACGTGAAGCCGGAGAACGTGCTGCTGACCCGCAACGGGAGCCTCCGACTGATCGATTTCGACCTGGCCCATTCAATCCCGAATCCCCCGCGGAAACAGGACCGGCTCTCGGGCACGCCGGCCTACATGGCGCCCGAACAGCTCCTGAAGCAGCCGATCGACCACCGGGTCGACCTCTGGGCCTTTGGGGTGAGCGCCTACGAGCTGCTCACGTTCCGCAAACCCTTCCCCGGGGAGAATGCCGACGAGGTCCTGCGCCGCCAGGTGGACCGCTCGGAGTTCATCCGACCCCGCGAGATCAACGGCGACATCCCCGCGAATCTCGAGAAGATTGTCCTGCGCTGCCTCGAGAAGGACCCCGCCCGACGCCATCCGATCGCCGGAGTCCTCGTCCACGAGCTCAAGCAGGCCCTCTACACCTCCTGAACCCAGGCCCATTTCATGCCCCACGACTTCAAGGCCACTCGGCGGGTTGAGTTCAGTGACACCGACATGGCCGGGATCGTCCACTTCTCGGCCTTCTTCCGCTACTTCGAGACCGTGGAGCATGCCTTCATCCGATCGCTGGGCTTCTCGGTGATCCTGCCCGGCATGGAGCCGCCGATGGGGTTCCCCCGGGTGCATGCCTCGTGCGACTACCGGCGCCCGCTCCGGTTTGAGGACCTCGTTGAACTCCACCTCCTCGTGGCCGAGAAGACCCGACGGAAGCTGACCTACCAGATCCGTTTCCGTCGGCTTGAACCGGGACCGATGGAGGAAGTGGCCGCTGGAAAGCTCGTGGTGGTCTGCGTCCAGAAGACCCCCGAGGGCGGCATGCGCTCCGTCGACATTCCCGAGGCGCTGGCCTGCCAGATCGAGGTCGCTCCGGCCCACCTTCTGGCGCTCCCGGAGTAGGCGCGGACCCGGGTGCCCCCTCGTTGGCTTTCAGGGCAGAATCGGGCCGCCTGGCGAGATAAAGGTTCGGGATCCCGGAGCGGGCAGCGTCTCCCACTGCGTCAACATCCCGCCCCGAAACGTCAGCCGGGCGCTCACGTAGTCCTGGAACGCGTACTCGGTCGTCACCACCCGGTCGAGGTACCGGTTGCCGTCCCGGCCGCGGACCTCGATGTAGTTCCAGTTCACGAACTGGTCGGTCGTGCTCCGGGAATAGAGCCAGGTGGTCTCCTCACCGGTCGAATCACCCCGACGCAGCACCTGGGCGGGCTTTCCCCAGGCGATGAAGACGGCATCCTCGGGCATGCCGACCTGGACCTGGCCGCGGTCGACCAGGGATCGCTGTTCCGGCGTCAGTGCCTGGTAGGCCGACGCCCTCTCGACCCGGCGCTTGGCAATCTGACGCGGATCGGTAGGCGCGGAAGCACAGCCGAGGATGCCGAGCAGAAGCACCACGAAAACGAAACCTGGACGCTGAGGATGCACACCGAGCCGACGCACCGGAGGATCCTGCATTCGAAGGGGTGGGACGCCAACGCGGACTTTGCTCGATCCGTCGTGACCCACATCGGCCGGCCCGATTGTGCGATCTCGCCATTCCGAAAACGTCGCTCCGAAGGGTCCCGTCCCATAGTCTCGAATCCTCCAATGACCCGCCTTGCCCGCATCCTCCTGCTGGTGATGGGTCTGCTTTCCCTGAACTCCAAGACCGCTGCGGTCCCACCAGCCTCCGGCACCGGCGACTGGGTGTGGTTTCCCGATACCTTTCCAACGATGGCGCCCTATCTGGTCACGCTCGACCAATTCGGCACCTCCGCGATGGCCCCGGGACCGGTGATCCCGTCCGACCCCGTGAGCCGACTGGGTCAGGGAGTGAAGATGCGGCTGGGATCGGTGGGGTTCGAGTACAACTTCTATCAGAGCATCAGTCTCGTCGACATCCCACGCCCGGTGACCGGCCTGGATGCCCTGGTGTACTACACCACCGAGTTCCAGGGAAAATGGGTGGTTGCCCGGTCACCTGGAGGAACCGGCCTGGGGCTGAGCCTTCAGTTCACCGGCCAAGAGGGACTGACCCGGGACACCCAAGCCCCAATGGAACACAGCCCCCAGATCAACTTCGGGTCTCTTTCCAATCCCCAGGCCAACGTGACCGGTATGGAGGGGTACCGGCTCGCCGAGATCGCAGCCCAGATATCGAGCCCCCACGGCGACTGGATTCTGCTCCTCGGGATGGTCGACCAGGGCAACTACGTCGACTCCAACAGCTACGCCAACAACAGCCAGACGCAGTTCCTGAACGATGCGCTCGTCAACAACGTGACGATCCCACTTCCCGAGGCCAACCTCGGCTTCAACCTGCAGTGGCAGCCCAGCCGGCAGCTCTACCTTCTGCTGGGGGCAGGATCGAATCTTCAGATTCCCAAGAGCGGCCTGGTCCTCTCGCTCGGAACCGACAACTGGAGCTACTTGCTGGAGCTGGGCCTCATCACCACCAACACCTTCGGGATGGGCCCCGGCATCTACCGCATCCAACCCTTCCTTGCCACCGTCCAGGGCGACTCCCAGGGGGGCGTCGGACTGAACTTTCAGCAGGATCTCGGGATCCATACCCCGATCGCGGCGTTCGGAAGACTCGGCGTCTGCGGCAACCAGATCGCCTTCGAGAACATCCGGGCCCAGGGATCCCTCGGACTTGCCCTGACCGGCCCGATCGATGCCCCGGGTCCGATCCCACTCTTCAGCAACGACCTGCTCGGACTCGCTTTTGTCTGGAGCCAAGCCGTGCCGGATGGATCCCCCGTGTACCGCCTGAACGAATACAGCACGGAGCTCTTCTACTCCTTCCAGATCACACCCACACTCAAGCTCCAGCCCGACCTGCAAGTGTTCTGGGACGCCGCCTACCGCCCCCAGTCCGAGGTCAGCCTCCTCTGGCAGCTGCAGCTGACCCCAGACAGGTGACCTGACCCCAGACAGGTGACCTGACCCCAGACAGGTGACCTGACCCCAGACGGATCATCGGCCCGGATTCTCCAAGAAGCCGACCTTGATGCCTAGGGGAGCACCTCGACCGTGATGTCCTTGAACGACACCAGCGTTTTACCCGCTCCATGGACCTGGAGTCCGATGCGCCCATGCTGCGGGATTGAGGGGTCCTTTTCGGTGTAGTCCACGGTCGTAACCCCGTTGATCTTGAGGACGAGGCGAGGCCCCTCACAGCGGACTTCGTAGTCGTTCCACTGTCCTTTCCTCACCGGCTTGCCCATCTCCGCATCGCTGGGTTTCGCAAGGACAGTGTTGCGACGCGACTCGTCATACAACGCCCCCCACCAGCCGTCCCCGATGTCGGCCTGGTAGCCAATCATCTCAGAATCGTTCGGCACCCGCTGGCTGCGGACCTGGATCCCGGAGTTCACGAAGCCCTCCGTCCCCTCAATCTTGAACCTCGCCCGTACGATGAAGTTGGTGAACGACTGGGTCGTGGCGACGAACTCGTTGCGCGGGACCATCGTGGTGAGGCTGCCGCCCTGGATCGTCCCGTCGACGATCCGCCAGGTCTTCTGCGTGTCGCCATCCCACCCCATGAAGGACTTGCCGTCGAACAAGGCCACCCGCTCTCCCCCGAGGAGACGCAGCGACACAAGGAGACCAAGGACGAGGATCAGAGCGGGCTTCATGCCCTGAGACTGGGGAAATGCCGGGGGATCGTCCAGCGTCCGCAGTCGCCCCTGGCTCACCAGACGCGAGCCCAGATCAACTTGAGATACCGTCCCTCGGGACAATTCGAAAGTACGGGGTGGTCGAGGCCCGGTCCGGTGCGGTCGAGGATCTGGAGCTTCCGGTCGATGCGCTGACCGGCCCGCACCACGATCCGCTCGAACTCCTCCGCCGGGAGCTGTCCGGAGCAGGAACAAGTCACCAAGAACCCGCCTGGCTCGGTGATCGAGATTCCGAGGATGTTCAGATCCTCATACCGACGGAGTCCCTCCTCGTCGTCTTCCCGACCAAACACCAGCTTCGGCGGATCGAGGATCACGACCTCGAACCGCTTGCCGTCAGCACGCATCTGGCGCGCATAACTAAAGGCATCGCAGTGGACCCACTGGACCCGCGCATCGTTCAGATTGGCGTTGCGACGGGCCTGGGCGATCACCTTCTCGTCGAGATCCACCCCGGTCACCTCCGCCGCCTGCCCCGTCACCTTCGCCGAGATCGAGAACCCGCCCGTGTAGCTGCAGAGGTCGAGAACACGACGTCCCCGGGCAAGCTCCGCCAGGCGACGGCGATTGTCCCGCTGATCGCAGAAGAACCCAGTTTTGTGGCCGCTGGTGAAGTCCACTTCGTAGCGGATGCCATTCTCGCGAATCTTCACCGAGCGGACGGGATCCGATGGAATGTCGGCCACACGGATGCCTTCCTGGCGGGCAATGTCCGGATCGACCTCGATCACCGCGCGCGCGGTTCCCAACCGTTCATGCAGTCGCTTCAGCAGGGTCGGTAGTCGCTGCCAGATCCCAAGGCTGTGGACCTGAACGCTCAGGACATCCGCAAAGCGGTCGACCACCAAGCCACTCAGTCCATCCCCATCGGAATGGACCACTCGATAGGCATCGGTGGAGTCTGGGAGTCGCAGGTGGATCAGTCGGAGGTCGATGGCCCGGTCCAGAAGGGTCGTCAGGAGCGAGTCGTCCACGGGATCGGGTCCGTGGTGGAGGATCCGGAGCGGCACCCGGGACCGATCGTTCCAGAGTCCCGCGCCGAAGAGTCGTCCCTCGCGATCGCGGACCTGAACCCAGGAACCGGGTCGGGCGTCGGGCGACGCAGCACGGATCATGGGTGGATAGACATGGGGGTGAAGCCGGTACGACTTGAGGTGCACCCAAGGGGTCTTCCAGCCACTCCGATCCACCTCCGGATCGGGCCCGGGACGGGGCGGCATCGGACGCGGACGAAAGGGGCGGTTTCTGAAACCATCGTTCACAACGGATCGCGTAGCCTGTCCCACACCTCCGCGGCAATGGGGAACTCCAGAAGATTCAGGGCCACCTCACGGGTCTGACCCCCATTGGGGGCCACGGATCCAGCCTCCGGTTTGCTGGTGTCCACTGGGGGTGAGAGTGTTTTGCCCGCGTCATGAACACCGCCCTTCGCCCCCTTCCCACCCTGGGCCTCCTGCTGACCCTCCCCTCGCCGACTGAAGCCTGCACCTCGATGCTGCTGCCTTCGAAGGACGGAGGCTACGTCTACACCCGCACGATGGAGTTCACGCTCCAGATGCAGTCCCAGATCATGATCCTGCCGCGGGGCCAGAAGATGGTCTCCCACGAGGTGGTGACCTGGGTGCTGGGGAGCTTCGCCACCGTGGCCGAGATCAAGGACGGCATCCGCAAGGTCTACGTCTCCGGAACGCGGCTGAAGCAGTTCGGCAACAATGTCCCGCCGGTCCACTACTCCTTCCATGACGCCCAGGGCAACAGCGTGGCCATCGAGTATGTGAAGGGCGAACTGCACGTGTACGACAACCCCACGAATGTGTTCACAAATGCGCCCGACTTCCCCTACCAGCTCGCGAACCTCTCCCAGTACCAGTACATCTCGCCGAACGTCCTGCCCCCGATCCAGGCCGGGAAGATGACCCTCTCCGCCGCGAGCTCCGGCGCAGGACTCAACGGCCTGCCTGGCGGCTACCTGGCCCCGGCGCGAGTCGTCCGCGCCTTCTTCGCACAGTAGTTCGCGCCGGTGCAGTCCACCTCCGACCAATCCGTGACCGCAGCCCTGCGTCTGATGGCGGGGTTCGATCTGCCGACCGGATCGATCCAGACCAGCGCCACCGGTGGTGGGGAAGGCGGTGGCGTGTCCGGCAACGAGACCACCGAATGGACCTCGGCATCCGACATGAAGGCCCTCCGGTATTACATCCGGACTTATGACAACCCGGACGTCCGCTACGTCGACCTCCGCAAGGCCGCTCCGACCGCAAAATCCATCCAGTTCGTCCCGCTCAACCAGCCGCAGGTGATCCGCGATCTCACGCCGTGATCGCGGCTGAGATTGCGGGTGCGTTCGGATTGTTCAGGGCTTCAGTCGCGGTCGGTTCAGCGATGATCGCCGCGAACGAACCCTCGGATACCCACAAAAGAGGTTCATCGTTGTCTTCGCTGGATGGACCAGTGGGCCTCCGGGATCGACCGGTTCAACCCAGGGACTCTGTTTCCCCTGATGCAGACACTCCCGTTGGACCGGGCCCCATCCGCCCCAGATCTGGGTCGTTTTCCAACGGCCAGCCAGAGGTTCACGCCAGCACCTGAGGGATCACACGTCGTTCGACCACACTCGTCAGACGCTGGTCGAGACCCCCGTGGAAGAATTTCAGCCGCGTGTGGTCCAGGCCCATCAGGTGGAGGAGGGTGGCGTGGAGATCCGACACATGGCATCGATCCTCCACTGCCCGGAACCCAAGTTCGTCAGTGGCCCCGATCGCCTGTCCCCCCCGCACCCCTGCACCCGCCAGCCACATCGAGAAGCCATGCCAGTCGTGGTCCCGACCCGGCTTGTCCACCCCCTCGCTGGTCGGGGTGCGACCAAACTCGCCGCCCCAGATCAGCACCGTCTCGTCCCAGAGGCCCGTGCGCTTGAGATCCGCCATCAGTGCCGCGATGGGCCGGTCGGTCTCCGCGGCATGGAGCCGATGGTTGCCGATGCAGTCGTTGTGCCCGTCCCAAGTGTCCTCAATGTGCCCTCCACCCGAGTAGAGCTGGACGAATCGGACACCCCTCTCCAAGAGGCGGCGGGTGATGAGACATTTGCGGCCGAAGTCGGCGGTGACCGGATTGTCCAGTCCGTACCGCTCCCGGGTTGCGGTGCTTTCGCGACCGACATCGACCACCTCGGCGGCGCTGGCCTGCATGCGGTAGGCGGTCTCGTAGGAGGCGATCCGCGCGGCGAGTTCGGATTCGCCGGGACGGGATTCGAGATGTTCCTGGTTGAGACGTCGCAGCAGGTCGAGGCTCGACCGTTGGGTCGACTCGGAGACGCCGCCCGGCGTGGCGAGATCCAGGAGCGGGCTGCCAACGCTGCGGAACAAGGTTCCCTGATAGGCTGCGGGCATGTAGCCGGCACTCCAGTTCGACGCACTGCCGATCGGGCCTCCTCGCGGATCGGTCATCACCACAAACGACGGCAATTCCTCGTTGTCGGTCCCGAGCCCGTAGGTGAGCCATGCCCCGAGACAGGGTTTCCCGATGAAGATGCTCCCGGAGTTCATCTGGAGACACCCCGAGGCGTGGGCCGCGGTGTCGGCATGCATCGACCGGATCACGCAGAGGTCGTCCGCAAACCGGGACGTGTGGGGGAAGAGGCTGCTGATCTCGAGTCCGCTCCGACCGTGTCGTCGGAACTCGAACGGCGACTGCATGAGCTTGCCGATGGGACGCCCATTCGAGCCGACCTTGGCGTCTCCTGTATAGGGCTGGCCGTGGTACCGGGTGAGTGTGGGTTTCGGATCGAAGGTGTCCACCTGGCTCGGCCCGCCATTCATGAACAGGAAGACGGCCCGCTTGGCCTTCGCCCGGAAGTGGGGTGCCTTGGGGGCCAGCGGCGACGGGGTCGAGGCCTCGATCCGTGGCAACGCCCCCGTCCGCGTCATGAGCTCCGCCAACGCCAGCAAGCCGAACCCACCGCCCGCTCGGGCGAGGAAGTCGCGGCGGCAGGAAAATCCGGGCGACGAATGCAGTGGAGAGATCATTGGTTGGAGCGCCTCGCAGAGGTCATTCAGGGTAGGCGAACTCGTTCAGATTCAGGATGACGCGGGCCACCTGGACCAACCGATCGCGCGGCGTCTGCGGCTCGACGGCCTCGAGGAATCCCAGGTAGGCGTCGCGCTCGGACGCCGAGGGGGGACGGCCCAGGGCGAGGCGGGACAGATGGTCGACCTGGCGCGCGGGATCGGTGCCGACCTCCCGAAGGATCCGGTCAGCGAGGCAGGCCGCCTGTTGATTGATGAACTCGCCGTTGAAGAGCGTGAGCGCCTGCGGAGCCACCGTGGTCACCTGGCGTCGGGGTGAACTTGAGACCGTGTCGCAAAGGTCCAGCACCTCGAGCATCGGGACCACCAGGCCCCGCTTCACGAATGCATAGACGGTTCGCCGAGCCGCCTGGTCATAGGGAGATGTGGACCAGATCGATTCCTTGTCGGTGTTCGCCTCCATGGCGGCCTTCGGGATGGGTAGAAACACACCGCGTCCGCCGGACTGACGGTTGAGCTCCCCGCTGACGGCCAGCACGGAGTCGCGCAGGGCCTCGACCTCGAGGCGCCGATACGGCTGATGCCAGAGCAGCCGGTTCTCGGGATCTTCAGCAGCAGGCACCGGCTGATGGGCACGACCCATGCGCCACGTGTTGCTGGCAAGGATGAGGCGGTGCAACGCCTTAAGGGACCATCCGGCGTCGTGCACGAACCAGTGCGCCAGCCAGTCCAACAGCTCCGGATGAGTCGGAGGTTCCCCCATCACGCCGAAGTCACTCGCCGTGCGGACCAGTCCCGCCCCGAAGTGCTGCTGCCAGACCCGGTTCACGATCACCCGTGCGGTCAACGGGTTGTCGGGCGACACCATCCAGTCCACGAGCGCCCGACGGCGTCCGGAAGCGGAACCTTCGGCTCTCGGAGCCGTCCAGCCCAACCCCGGAAGTACCGCCGGGACGCCGGCCGTGACCGCGTCACCAGGCCGACCGGGATTGCCTCGGACCAGGACATGAGTCGGTGGAACCGTGCCTCCCGTCTCGTGAAAGATGTACCCGGCAGGCAGGTCTGGAACCTCGCGCCGCAGCGATGCGACGCGGGTGGCGATGGACTCCGCGGAGAGTTCGTTGGTCCGACGCTGGAGGGCCGCAATCTCACGGTCCCGTTGGGCCACGGCCTCCCGCTCGGCTGGGGATCCCAGCGGAAGGGTGAGTTCCGTCCGACCGTTCTGCGGACGCTGCAGCGGGGCGAAAACCGCCACCATCCGGTAGTAGTCCGCCGACGTCAGCGGCTCGAATTTGTGATCATGGCATCGCGCGCAGCCAAGGGTCAGTCCAAGAATTGCCTGACTGGTCGTGCTGACAATGTCATCCAGCTGGTCAAAACGGTCGGCTGCCGGGTCGGCCGGCTCGTCATCCCAGTGCCCCAGCCGCGCAAACGTCGTTGCCACCAGGGTCTCGGCACGGACCTGCGGGAGCTCGTCACCCGCCAGCTGCTCCCGGAGGAACTGGTCGTAGGGCCGGTCGGCGATCAATGCGCCAATCACATAGTCGCGGTACCGCCAGACGAAGGGTTTTTCGGCGTCGCGCTCGTAGCCGTTGCTGTCGGCATAGCGGACGAGGTCGAGCCAGTGTCGGGCCCAGCGTTCGCCGTACGACGGACGAGACAGGAGATCGTCGGTCACTCGATCAAGGCAGACCGGTGACGGGTCCAGCGCGAACCGCTCCTGTTCCTGAAGCGTTGGCGGGATCCCGGCAAGATCGAGGTGCACCCTGCGGAGCAGCGCCGGACGGGAGGCCGGTGGTGCGGGGGTCCAGCCACGAGCCTGGAGTCGAGCCAGGACGAAGGCATCGATCGGGTTCCGTACCGCACTTGGATCCTGGACCACGGGGATGGGCGGCCGTCGGACCGGCTGGAAGGCCCAGTGATTCCGGGCGCTTTCCGAAGGGTGCGCTGGGGGCGAAGCGCCATTCCCGAAGACGATCCCGCGGAGAACAAAGGTGGACACCCAGGCACATCCGAGGACAGCGCGGAGGGATTTTGGGAGGACGGGCATGGGATGTCGTCGAAAAACTAGTCCAGCCGGCCCGGGTTTGGAATCCTTCGCATCGAGGCGCACCAAACGAGCCCGTACGGGGTTCCGGAGCCACAAACGGCTGCAGACACCCGTCCCATCCTGAAATGAGGGCTTGCACTCACCCTCACCGCTCGTCAATTTTGCATTTCCCTTCAGGGGCGGCGACCGGGTTCCCCATCGCCGGACGAGCACACATCTATGTCAGTCAAAATTCGTTTGAAGCGCGTCGGTGCGAAGAACAGCCCGGTCTTCCGGGTTGTGGTGGCCGACGGCCGGAGTCCTCGCGATGGCAAGTTCATCGAGGAGATCGGCACCTATCAACCCCAGAAGAAGGGCGACAACGTGGCCCTGAAGATGGACCGCATCGACCATTGGGTCTCGGTGGGTGCCCAGCCCAGCGACACGGTGGCCAGCATGATCCGCAAGGCCAAGCGCACCGCTCCTGCGGCTGCCTGATCTTTCTGGCCCTCACCCCATGCAGGACTTCATCGAGTTCGTGGCCAAGCGCCTCGTGAACCATCCGGACGAGGTCCGGGTGGACTCGGAAGACCGCAATGGGGCGACGTGCTACCGCCTGCACCTCGCTCCGGGCGAAGTCGGCAAGATCATCGGGAGGCGCGGCACGACCATCCAGGCCTTCCGCTCTATCCTGCAGGTCGGCGCCCAAAAGAGGGGTGTCCGCTGCACCCTCGAGCTGGCCGACGAGTGAGCCACGGCCCCGCGCGGGCGAACAGGACCGCGCGAAATGCCGATGAGAATCGATATCCTGACCCTGTTCCCCGCGATGTTCGCGGGTCCCCTCGACGAGAGCATCCTGAAACGGGCCCGTCAGGGGGGAATCCTCGATCTGAGGATCCATGATTTGCGGGACTGGACCCACGACCGTCACCGGACGGTCGATGACACCCCCTACGGCGGGGGTCCGGGGATGGTCCTGAAGCCAGAGCCGATCTTTGAAGCCGTCGAGGCCCTCAAGGCCGACCAGGGGGAGACCCGGGTGATTCTGACCGCGCCCAGTGGCCGGCCCTTCACCCAGTCCGTGGCCCGGGAACTATCCCAGGCTTCCGGGCTGATCCTCGTGTGCGGTAGCTATGAGGGGTACGACGAACGAGTGCGGGCCCACCTCGCCGACGACGTGTTGAGCATTGGGGACTATGTCCTGACGAATGGCAACCTGGCGGCGATGGTGATCGTGGATGCCGTGACCCGGCTTCTGCCGGGTGCATTGGGTGACGACGCGAGCGCCCTCGACGAATCCTTCAGCCACGGGCTGCTGGAATACCCGCACTACACCCGCCCTGCCGAATTCCGGGGCTGGGGGGTTCCCGAAATCCTGCTCTCGGGCAACCACGCTGCCATCGAACGATGGCGACGGGTCCAAGCGATCAGACGGACCGTCGAACGACGACCGGACCTGTGGGAGAAGCTCCGATGGGAGCGGCCCGAAAAAGCGAAATGATTTTGAACGTCAGTTTTTGAAAACGAGGAGTCTGCCATGAACAAAGGTGCATTGTTTGACAAGATCGAGGCCGAGCAATTCCGCAAGGATTCGGCGAAGTTCAACGTCGGAGACAGCGTCCGCGTCCACACCAAGGTCGTCGAAGGCGACAAGGAGCGTATCCAGGTGTTCGCCGGTGTTGTCATCGGCGTCCGCGGCCGCGGCCTGAACCAGACCTTCACCGTCCGGCGCATCAGCTACGGCGAGGGTGTCGAGCGTATCTTCCCGACCCACTCCCCCCGCGTGGAGAAGATCGAAGTCGAGCGTCAGGGCAAGGTCCGTCGCGCCAAGCTCACCTACCTCCGCGGCCGCATCGGCAAGGGCGCCATGGCCGTCAAGGAGAAGGACACCCAGAAGACCGCCTGACCGGCGGACGGCCCTCCACAGAACCACGGGACAGGAGACGAACCTCCTGTCCCTTTTTTTTGCCCGGGTTGGCTCTACCGCTTCCACGCCAGCAGTCCGCCCCGCGCCGCGCCTCCGGAGATCGCCTCAAAGCCACCGAATCCCACCTCCTCCAGCAGCGCTTCCATCTCCCCGATGCCATAGCAACGACCCTGGGTCGCATGCATGAGCATCACCGAGTACTCCGCCACGTGGAGCGGACCCGCGAGGTCCCGATCCAAGAAGGCGTCATGGACCAGCACCGCCCCGCCCGCGGGCAGCGCGGCGTGTGACCGCCGCAGCAGCGTCCGCACCTCCGGGACATCCCAGTCGTGGAGCACGTTGGAGAACAGATGCAGGTCATGGCCCCCGGGCCAGACCTCCTCGAACATGTCGCCGGCCACGACCTCGACCCGATCGTGGAAGCCACGTGCCCGAATAGCCTCCGACGCGATGCGGTTCACTGGGGACTTCTCGAGCACCGTCGCCGTGAGATGGGGCGCGTGGGCGCAGAACGAACAAGCGTAGATTCCGGAACCACCGGCGATGTCGAGCAGCCGATGGAACCGATTCCAGGGCATCCCCTTCGCGAGGGCCTGCGCGAGGAACACGCCCCTACAGTCCATGGCCTCCGTGAAGCTCTGGGCGAAGCCGGGACGCTCCATCGCCCGATGCCAGTCCACCTGACCGCTCTGGCTGCCCCAGTTCGCCGGCCGATCGGTCTGGAGGACCCGGAGCAGATCCGCCGCCACCGGACGTTCCGCCAGCGAGGCGTAATAGGGCCCGATGAACCAGGCGGAACCCCGCACGAGATGCTCCCGCGCCACCGGGGTGACCTCCCACCGGTCGACCGCCCCCTCGATCAGGCCCATGGCCCGGAACAAGGTGACCATCACCCCGGCCGGACGGAGTTTCAGGCCATGACGGGCACAGAGGCCGTCGGTCCCCGTGGGCTCCGCCGCCAGGCGGGTGAACAGGTCCAGATGAACCAGCCCCACGATCAACAGATCTTCCGCATAGAGCGCATCCCGGTAGCGGTAGAGCGTCGTCGGATCCGTCCATGGCGCCGCGGTCAGGGAGTGCATGGGGACATCAAAGTCGCACCCAAGCCCACGGTTCAACCCTCGAACCTGCGAGAGCCGAAAAAGGTCCCCACCCGATTAGTACGCACCCGTATTATTTCCCGTTGCCAGTTCCCTCCCCGACTCGCACCGTGACCAGGTTGATCATCTCCTCGTCTGTCATGAATCGTCTGGTCCTCCTCCTGGCCGCCTCGATGGCGGCCCTCGGTCCCGTCGCCGCTGAGGTGACGGGTTGGCTCAACTGGCGTGGTCCCCTCCAGACCTCGGTCTCCACCGAGACCGGGTTGCCCACGAAGCTCGCGGCGCAGGACCCGAAGGACGGTGGAGCGGGCCCCCTCTGGACTGCCCCCTTCCCTGGCCAGAGCACCCCGGTCATCGCCAACGGACGCCTCTACATCAATGGCTTCGTTGGGGATGGACCCGATCTCCAGGAGGTGGTGGCGTGCTTCGACGCCGACACCGGCAAGGAGCTGTGGCGCCACGCCGAGAACGACTTCCTGTCCGACACGATCTATCTGCGCTATTCGACCTCGTCACCGACGATCGATCCCGAGACCGGCAACGTCTATGTCCTGCACACCCAGGGACTCCTGATGGCGTTCACGCCGGACGGGAAGCTGTTGTGGAAGCACTCCATGATGGAGGAATTCGGTCGCCTGACCTTCCCGAACTCGCGGACCGCCTCGCCGATGGTCGATGGCGACCTTGTGATCACCCGCGGCATCACCAGCGCGTGGGGCGCCCACGGCGCCGCGGGCGACCGGTTCTACGCATTCGACAAGAAGACCGGGGAACTGGCCTGGTCGAGCGCCCCCGGGGACCGCCCGCAGGACAACACCTTCTCAAACCCCTACCTCGACTACTGGAACGGCAAGCGGGTGCTGTATTCAGCAGGCGGCGACAGCTCGATCCTGGCGATCAACGCCCGAACCGGCGAGCCCATCTGGCGATTCGCCTTTGCGAAGGCAGGCGCCAAGGGCGGCATCAACGCGGCCCTCGTGAAGTTCCAGGACTCGCTGATCGCGGTCCATGAGTCGGAGAACCTGGACTCCTCGGAGATCGGCCGCATGGCGGCGTTCCGCATCCCGCCCCCAGCAGAGGTCAAGCCGACCAACTCCCTCTCCCCTGCCGTGTTCACCGCCCAGCAGCTCGAGCTCTGGCGCAATGGCGTCGGCTCGCTCGCCAGCTCACCCGTACTGGTCGGCGACCGGATCTATGAGGTGACGGGTACCGGTGATCTCGCGGCGATCGACGCCAAGACAGGCAAGGTGCTGTGGAAGAAGAAGCTCGCGATCGAGCAGCGCCAGAGCACTCCGTTCTACGCGGACGGTTATCTCTATGTGGCCATGTACATCGCCTCCGAGGGGGCTGACGCCGCCAAGGCGGGACAGGATTCGGACGGAGGCAACGGCGACCTCTGGGTCTTGAAGCCCGGCCCCGACGGCGCCGAAGTCGTGAGCCACACGGTCCTCAAGGGCCGCGCCTTCGGCTCCCCCATCGGCTACAACGGGAAGATCTACCTCCAGACCGATCAGCAGCTCTACGCCTGGGGCAAACGGGGCAACAATCCGAATCTGGCTCGCACCTCCACCAATCCGTTCCCGAAGGCCGGCCCGGCGACCCAACTCCAGGTCATCCCCTACGAGGTCCTCCTCCGCCCCGGCCAGACCCAGTCCTTCCGGATCCGCTCCCTCGATGCCAATGGCTTCACGGTGGCCGAGTCGATCGATCCGAAGTCGGTGAAATGGGAGTCCTACATCCCCCCAACGGCGCTCGTGAAGGCGACGATGAAGGGCGCCTTCAACCCGGAGGGCAAACTGGTGGCCGAGGTCGCCCCGGCCGGCAGCGCCGGACAGTTCAAGGCGACCCTGACCTCCGCCGAGGGCACGGAGCTCGCCGGATTCATCAAGGGCCGCATCCTGCCGGGAATGCCGCTGCGTCAGAACTTCGAGACCTTCGCCCTGACCAACAAGACCACCAACACGATGGAGCCCGAGACGCTGTTCGCCTATCCCCCGCTGCCCTGGAACTCCGCCCGGTTCCGGTTCGAGGTCCGGAACAAGGACCTCGCCGGCGGCACCAACCAGGCGCTGGTGAAGACCATCGACAACAAGCTCTTCCAGCGCGGACAGATCTTCTTCGGATTCCCCGACATGGCCAACTACACCATCGAGGCCGATGTCCTTTCCGAGGGCAACAAACGCAAGATGTCGGAGGTGGGCCTGATCAACCAGCGCTACGCCGTCCTCCTCAAAGGCAACTCGCAGGAGATCGAGGTCAACTCCAACCAGGAACGCATCAAGGTCGCCAAGCCGTTCAAGTGGTCGCCCAACACCTGGTACCACCTCAAGGTAAAGGTCGACGTCGCCCCCGACGGTTCAGGCATCGTGAGGGGCAAGGCTTGGAAGAAGGACGAGGCCGAGCCCGCGGAGTGGACCATCGAGGTGCCGCACCGCACCGCGCACCGCAATGGATCGCCCGGCCTGTTCGGGTTCGCCCCACAGGAACAACGCGTCGCGATCGACAATATCGTGGTCCAGGCCAACTGACCCGGACCGCTTTCCCGTTGAACGTCACCGATTGAGAGGAAGAGTAGGAAGCACACCATGAAGAACACGCTGTCGAACTGGGCCGTCGCCACCGCGGTGGCCACCACGCTGTCCCACGCCCAGGACTGGCCCCAGTGGGGTGGCAACGACCCGGGCCGCAACATGTACTCCACGGCGAAGGGTCTCCCGGATGGATTCGAGCCCGGCAAGATGAAGCAGGGCACCGAAGACATCGACCTCGGCACCACCAAGAACGTGAAGTGGGTCGCCAAGCTCGGCTCCCAGAGCTACGCCAACCCCGTCGTCTCGGGCGGAAAGGTGTTCGTCGGCACCAACAACGAATCCCCTCGCGACAAACGCCACGTCGGCGACCGGAGCGTCCTGTACGCACTCGATGAGAAGACCGGCAAGTTCCTCTGGCAGCTCGTCGTCCCCAAGCTGAAGTCCGGCAAGGTCAACGACTGGGAGAACCTCGGCCTCCTCGCTGCCCCACTCGTCATCGGCAACAAGCTCTGGGTCGTCACCAGCCGCTGCGAGGTCCTGTGCCTCGACACCGAGGGCATGGCCAACGGCAATGACGGTCCCTACAAGGACGAGACGAAATACGTGACCCTCGACACCGGCAAGCCCCCCGTCGAACCCGGACCCCAGGATGCCGACATCCTCTGGCGGTACGACATGATGGAGGAACTCGGCGTGTTCCCCCACAACGCCTCCAACTGCTCGGTCATCCTCGTCGATGGTAAACTGTTCGTCTGCACCTCCAACGGCCAGGACTGGACCCACGTCAACATCCCGTCTCCAAAGTCGCCGAGCTTCATCGCGCTCGACCCGAACACCGGTGAACTCCTCGGCGAGGACAACGCGTCGATCGGCCACAGGATCTACCACGGCCAGTGGACCTCCCCGTCCGCGGGCAAGGTCGATGGCAAATGGCAGGTCTTCTTCGGTGGAGGCGACGGTGTCGTCTACGCCCTCTCCGCCACGCCCGAGAAGGGCAGCGGCCAGCCCACCGCGAAGGTCTTCCCCAACCAGCCCGATCTCGTCGAGGATCCCGAGCTGAACTATCTCAAGAAGGTCTGGTGGGCCGACTGCGTGCCACCGGAGTACAAGGCGAAGGACGGCAAGCCGATCAAGTACCCCGCCGCCGAAGGACCCAGCGAGATCAACAGCACCCCGGTGTACTATGACGGCAAGGTATACGTCGCGATCGGACAGGACCCCGAGCATGGGGAAGGCGTCGGACGCCTCGTCTGTCTCGACCCGAGCGGCAAAACCGGGGACATCACCAAGACCGGAGTTGTCTGGGACTACAAGGGCATCAAGCGCTCCATCTCCACGGTCAGCATCGACCCCGCGACCGGGCTTCTCTTCATCGCCGACTTCTCGGGCTTCGTGCACTGCCTGGACGCCAAGACCGGCAAGCTGAACTGGGTCTACGACATGAAGGCCCACATGTGGGGGTCGACCTTTGTGGCCGACGGCAAGGTCTACGTGGGCGACGAGGACGGCGACGTGGTGGTGCTGGCGGCCAAGGGCGGGGACAAGCCCGTGGTGATCAGCGAGACCAACCTCGGCGCGCCCGTGTACGGCACGGCGATCGTCGCCAACGGCACGCTCTACCTGATGGGTCAGACCCATCTCTATGCGGTCGGGGCGAATGCCAAGCCGGTCACGACCGATGCCGCCAAGCCCGGCGAGGTCCAGATCAAGAACTGAAGACTTCAGCAGGGGATGCCGCGAGACCGCGGCATCCCCTTTCCGTCCAGGGACACCCCGATCACCCGTGATCGCGGACTGGACGGGCCCCAGCGGACCGGTAGCCTGCCGGCCTGATGTCATTCCTCGCACGCCTCTCCCTCCGCAGCCTCGTCGGACTGGCCTTGGGCCTCGGCCTGCTCTTTGCCGGTTGCGCCACCTCGCCTCGCAAGACCGAGAGCATGCTGGCCGCCTCGGGATTCAAGGTCATCCCGGTCACCACCCCCGAGCAGCAGAAGCAGCTGGCCACCCTGCCGTCGGGCAAAATCTCGGTCATCAAGCGCCAGGGTAAGGTCTTCTTCGTCTATCCCGACTCCAACCAGAAGCAGCTCTACGTGGGCCAGGACGCCCAGTACGACGCCTACCAGAACCTGCTCCTGAACCGCGAGGCGATGCAGGAGTCGCTCGCCGCCTCGCAGGCGGCCAGCAATGCTGCCGCACTCAACGCCGAGGCGAACATCGTCAGCTCGGAACCCTGGGGCTTCTACGATCCCTGGGTCGTCTTCGGCCCCTGGTATCCCTGAACCCTTCCCCCCGACCGCACCATGAAACACCCCATCTCCCGTCTGCTGACTCCCCTCGTTGTCGCGATCGCACTGCTGACGGGCTGCGCCTCGGGCGGTTCCAAGATCGCCCATCTCGAGAGCCTCCTGGCCGCCTCCGGATTCCGCGTGGTGCCCGCCACCACCGACGACGAGCTCCAACAGGTCCAGACCCTTCCCAAGAACACCATCACCAAGGTCAACCGGCGCGGGAAGGAGTACTACATCTTCCCGGACTCGACCCAGAAGCAGCTCTACATCGGCACGCCTGACCAATACCAGGACTTCCTGACCCGCCGGGAGATCGAGAAGAACGCCGCGGCCGACAACGCCGCCTACGCGGAATCCCTTCGCAACGCCCGGACTGAGAGCTCCGCGAACTGGGATAACGCGTGGGGCAACTGGACCGGCACCGGCGGCTACTGAACCGGCGGCAACCGGTTCACTTCAGCTTCCGGACCCAGACATTGCGGTAGCGGACCGGGTTGCCGTGGTCTTGCAGGAGGAGCGGCCCCTTTGGCGTCACACCCTTGAACTGAGCCGCTGTGGTGGCATCCCCGGACACTGGGATGTGGTCCTGCACCAGGACCCCGTTGTGGAAGACCGTGAAGGAACCGGGGACCACCTTGCCGTCCGCTCCCGCTTGGGGCGGACGAAACACGATGTCATAGGTCTGCCATTCCCCGGGCTTGCGACTCGCATTCACCAGCGGCGCTGAGAAGCCATAGAACGAACCCGCCTGACCGTTCGGATAGGTTGGATTCTGATAGCTGTCGAGCACCTGGATCTCATAGCGGCCCTGAAGATAGACCCCGCTGTTGCCCCGCCCCTGCCCCTCCCCCTTCACCTCGGCCGGGGATGCCCACTCGATGTGGAGCTGGATCGGACCGAATTCCTCACGGGTCATCAGGTTGCCCTTTCCGACCTCGAAGTAGCCATCCCGGACGGTCCATGGCGGCGCCGCGCCGTCGCCGCCCTTCCACGCCGAGAGATCCTTGCCATCGAACAGGACGACGGCGTCGGAGGGTGGTGCGCCCTGCACACCCGGAGTCACCACGGGCGGAGCCGCGTCGGCCGCCAAGAGGGTTGAGGCACAGAGACCCATCCCAAAGAGGGATGCGAGGCAGAGGGAAGTGCGTGGAAACATGGTGGGAGGAGAGAATGACGTCCCGCCTCAATCTCGTCCACGCCTCTCACATGAACCTTACGGTCCGCATCGGATGAGCGTCTTCAGTGGAGCACCGCCCCGATCCAGTTCGTCGAACACCCGCGGCAGCTCGGAGAGGGAAGCCTCGGCCGTGATGAAGGATCCGACCGGAACCGTGGCGGCCTCGAGGAACCCAAGCGCCCTTCGAAACATCTCCGGCGTGTGGTGGAAACTCGCGCGCAGGCTCAGCGAACCATAGTGGATCCAAGCCGTGTCGAGGCGCACCGAGGTGCCGGAGGGACATCCTCCAAACCAGTTCACACGCCCGCCGGGCCGGACCGCCTGGACGGCGGCCTCCCAGGCCTGCGGCTGCCCCACGGCCTCGAACACCGCATCGAATCCGCCGAGCGCCTTCGCATGGGAGACCACCCCTCCCAGATCCCCGTCGACGGGCACGGGGATCACCTCCTCGACCCCGAGCGACTGGGCGACCCCGAGTCGGTGGGCACCGCGGCCCGCGACCGTGATGCACGCCCCGAGCGATCGCAGGACGACAGCGGCCAGGAGACCGATCGGGCCGCTGCCGAGAACCAGGATCCTGTCCCCAGGCTCGACGCCCAGTTCCTCGACCCCGAGGAGCACACACGCCAGCGGTTCGGCCATCGCGGCGGCGTGGAAGTCGAGGCCGTCCGAGATCCGATGGAGATTCGTCTGGACGATCCGTTCCGGAACCACGATGGATTCCGCGTAGGCCCCATTGAGGAAAAGCAGATCCTCACACAACTGCTGCTGTCCCCGCTGGCATGGTCGACATCGTCCACACGGGGCCGAGTTCGCCGCCACCACCCGATCACCGGCACGCCAGTCGGGAATCCCGGGCCCTGTCTCGACAATCACCCCGGCCAGCTCATGACCGAACCGAGAGGGCAGCGTGAGCATCCTCGCGTGGTGACCGCGGCGCCAGACCTTGAGATCCGTGCCGCAGGTGAGGGCTGCCTCGATCCGGATACGGACCTCGCCACATTCCAGGGGAACCTGGGGGACCTCCCGGATTTCCAGGGAGCGTGTGCCGAGCAGATAGGCCGCCTTCATGGAACAACCCAACCGGACAACGCGCTTGCGGGGCAAGGTGAAGTTCTCGCACCGTCGCGGTCCATGGACATGTTGCGACAGGCACTCGAGTTCGTCCTGCACCTCCAGGACCACCTCTATGAGCTCACCCGCTCCCAGGGGCCCTGGATCTACGCCATCCTGTTCACGATCATCTTCTGCGAGACGGGGCTTGTGGCCACACCGTTCCTTCCCGGGGACTCCCTGCTCTTCGCCGTGGGTGCCGTCGCGGCCAATCCCGCGTCGGGACTCAATGTCTGGATGGCCGGCCTCCTGATGCTGGTCGCAGCCATCCTGGGCGACACCGTCAACTACTGGGTCGGGCGCTTCGCCGGCCGCCGCCTGTCCGCCGCCTTTCCCCGGATCATCAAGCCCGAGTACCTGGAGCGGACCCATGCCTTCTTCGAGAAATACGGTGGCAAGACCGTGATCCTCGCCCGCTTCGTTCCCATCATCCGGACCTTCGCCCCGTTCGTGGCAGGCATGGGTTCCATGAACTACTCGAGGTTCATGACCTTCAACGTCGTCGGAGCCGCCCTCTGGATCGCACTGATCCTCCCGGCGGGCTGGTACCTGGGCCAGTTCGAGTTCGTGAAGAAGCGTTTCGAGCTGATCGTGATCGGCATCATCGTGGTCAGCCTGCTCCCGATGGTCTTCGAGATCTGGAAGGCGAACCGGGAGTCCAAGGGGACGGCAGGTTCCGGGAACCGCTAGGCGGGCCGGATCAGGGCCGGTGTTCGATCCGAACCAGCTGGGTGTCCTTGTTGCCCACCCAAGCCGTCCCGGTCTCGAGCACGTGGAGGCATCCCTCCGGCCCGATCGCCAGATCGATGGGACGCATGAAGGTCATGTTCGGACAGAACTGATCCATGTGGAGGGATCCATCCGGACGCTTGGCGATCTGGTCCTGGTCGTCCAGGCGCACAACGAGGATCCAGTTGCGGGACCACTCGTAGATGAAGAGGCAGTGGTCGAACTCCTTGGGCAGCTTCGTCGGGGACTTCAGGGCGTCGTCGAAGTGGTACACGGGACCAGCGCAGGCCGTTCGTCCTCCGGACCCCACGGCCGGGAACCGGACCGAGGCGCCATAGGGATACCAGATGAAGGCCGGCTGTGCCGGGGGCAGTGCCCGGGGGCCGGTGTTGTATCGGGACTCGTTCATCGGATGCGCCGGATCCCAGGCGAGCCCATTCGACCGCGTCTGGAAGTCATGTCGGCGGTAGGGCCGATTGTCGCCAATCACCAGCGGCCATCCGAAATTCCCTGCGGCACGGGCCTGGTTGATCTCGTCGAAACCCGCCGGTCCACGGGACTCATTCGGACCGCCCGCATCCGGCCCCACCTCGCCCCAGTAGAGGTAGCCGGTCTTCCGATCCACCGAGATCCGCCACGGGTTCCGGTTCCCCATCACGTAGATCTCCGATCGGGTATTGGGTGTGCCAGGCGGGAACAGGTTGCCCTTCGGAATCGTCACCGAGCCGTCGGGTTCCGGATGGATCCGGAGGATCTTGCCGCGGAGGTCGTTGGCATTGGCGGCTGACTTCAAGGCGTTCCACGGTCCCCGACCGTCCCGCTCGTCGACCGGCGTGTAGCCATCCGACTCCCCCGGATGCGTGTTGTCACCCGTCGCGGCATACAGGTTTCCGACCGCGTCAAAGGCCAGTGAACCCGCGGAATGGCAGCACTGGTCGCGCTGGTAGGTCACCCGCAGCAACTCCTTCCGGGACGACAGGTCGAGGGTGTCCCCCCGCATTGTGAACCGGGAAACGAAGTTGTCCCCTTCCTTGCTGCCCGACGCGTTGGTGCGGGTCTGGGGATCGGAGTGGGTCAGGTAGATCCATCCGGTTTCCTGGAACCGGGGATCGAGGGCGAGGCCGATCAGTCCGTCCTCGAGCTCCTTGAACACCTCGAGGCGACCCGCCACCACCGTCTGGCGCGTGTCGGGTTTCCAGATCTTTACCACCCCCGCGCGCTCGATCGTGAAGACCCGGCCATCCGGCGCCACGGCGATCTCCATCGGGTCCACCAGGGTGTCCTCGATCGTGCCGTCGCCATCCGTATCCCGGTCTGCATCCAGGACCACCTTGTGAAACACCCCGTCCGCCTGAGGGCCCGAGGGCTTGGGCGAGGGTTTGTCCTCGGCGACGGCCCGAGTGAGGGCCACCAGGACGAGGACTGCGAATGCCTGGATTCGGAACGGGGACGGGATCACCCGGAGATCGAACCCGCTCTCCCCTCGACTGGGCAATCCGCATCTTGGGATCGCGGGATCCGGACCGTGATGCTCACGGGAACAGCCCGCGCAGCTTCTTGGCCTCCCACACCCGCTGCACACCCAGCGTGGTGGCCGCCAGTCGCATGGGAATCCCATCCCGCCTGGCCAGACCCAGCGTCTGCACAAATGCCCCCTCGAGGATCCTGAAGAGTCGATCCATGACCTCGCCCTCGGACCAGAAGAACGACTGGAGGTCCTGGACCCACTCGAAGTAGCTGACCACCACACCGCCGGCATTGCAGAGGATGTCGGGCACCACAAAGACGTCGCCCCGCTCGGTGAGGATCCGGTCGGCCTCCGGTGTCGTGGGACCATTCGCGCCCTCCGCCAGGACCCGGCACCGCAGCCGGGCCGCGTTCAACTCGGTGATCTGACGCTCCATCGCTGCGGGGACAAGGACGTCACAGGACAGGAGCAGGAGGTCCTCGGGCGGCAGGGGTTCCGATTCCGGGAATCCGACCACGGTCCCTTTCTCGGCAACCCATCGATCCAACCGTGGAAGATCCAATCCCTTGGCGTTGTGGATGGACCCCGTGGCATCTCCGACTGCGATCACCCTCAGCCCCTGTTTCACCAACGACTGGGCCGCCACACTGCCGACGTTCCCGTAGCCTTGGACCACCGCGGTCGCTCCTTCGGCGGCCAGGCCGAGGGTGTCCATGGCACGACCCGCCAGGTAGGCCACACCGCGACCGGTCGCCTCACGTCGGCCCAGCGATCCCCCGATGCCGACCGGCTTTCCGGTCACCACGCCCGGCACCGGATGTCCCGCGTGCACGGAGTAGGTGTCCATCATCCAGGCCATGGTCTGCTCATTGGTCCCGAGATCAGGTGCCGGGACGTCGAGCTGCGGCCCGATGAATCCGATCAGCTCCTGGGTGTACCGCCGGGTCATGCGCTCCAGCTCCCCAACGGTGAGGGCGCGGGGATCCACGGCGATGCCGCCCTTGGCCCCGCCGTAGGGCAGACCCGTGAGGGCGCATTTCCAGCTCATCCACATCGCCAGCGCCGCCACCTCGCCCAGATCCACACGGGGATGGTACCGGATGCCGCCCTTGGTGGGACCCAGGCTGAGGTGATGCTGGACGCGATAGCCCGCAAAGACGCGGGTGGATCCATCGTCCATCCGTACCGGCACCGAGACGCTGAGGGCGCGCTTGGGGGACTTGAGTCGCAGGCGATCCCCTTCGGGCATGCGGAGCCGATCGGCGACGGCATCAAACTGGCGGCAGGCCATGTCGAAAACCGGATTTTTGTAGAGGTCCATGGGATGCGACGAGTCTTCCGGTCGAACCGCTGGATCGCAATCCCCCTTCGTCCGTGGTCTGCTTCCACCATGGCGCCTGTCCACCGCACCGACCTCGAATCCCGGGAACGCCGGTTCCTGAGCCCGCTGGCCCAGTTCAGCGGCAACTCCCGGGGTCGTGCCCACCGCGAGGCTCCCCCCGAATGGCGTACCGAGTTCCAGCGCGACCGGGACCGCGTCATCCACTCCCGGGCCTTCCGCCGGCTCGAGTACAAGACCCAGGTCTTCCTGAACGGCACCGGCGATCACCTCCGCACCCGCCTCACCCACCCCATTGAGGTGGCGGCCATCTCGCGGAATATCGCCCGGGCCCTTGGTCTCAACGAGGACCTCACCGAGACCATCGCGCTGGCCCACGACCTCGGGCACTCCCCGTTCGGACACACCGGCGAGCATCGGCTGGACCGGCTGATGCGCGGCCACGGTGGGTTCGAGCACAACCGCCAAAGCCTTCGGGTGGTCGATGTCCTCGAGCGGAAATACCCCAGATTCCCCGGCCTGAATCTCACCTGGGAGGTGCGCGAGGGCCTCGCTAAGCACGATGACACCTTCGCGCTGCCACCCAAGGGCCCGCAATTCCCCTACCACCAACCCTCGCTCGAGGCCCAGGTCGCGAACCTCGCCGACGAGATCGCCTACTACAGCCACGATCTCGATGACGGACTGGAACACCGGCTGCTCGACGAGAAACGCCTCGTGAAGGAGGTCGAGGTCTGGACCGAGGCTGCGGCCGCGGTCCGGAAGCAGTTCGGATCCCCGCCCGCCGAGAGCCGCCGCTACTACACGATCCGACAGATCATCGACCAGCAGGTCATCGATGTCGTCGAGTCCACGCTCGAGAGGATCGGGGACGCCGGGGTCCGCTCGGCAGACGAGGTCCGCGCCTTTAAGAGACCCTTAGTCGGCTACAGCACGGGTCGACGGAAGGCCAACCTCGCCCTTCGGAAATACCTCTACCGGAACCTCTACTACAACCCGGTCGTCGCCGGCCCCAACAACCGCGCAGTCCGCATGCTCAGCCAGGTCTTCACGGCGTTCCTCGAGAACCCGAAGCTGATGGGCGGCACCGCGGCCCGGGACGTCGCCAAGGTCGGCCTCCACCGGGCGGTGTGCGACTATGTCGCCGGGATGACGGATCGCTACGTCATCCAGGAACACGACCGCCTGTTCGGCCTGCCGGTGTCACCGTGACCCGCCGGCCTTCCGCTTCCGCGCGGAAGGCTTCGGCCCAGGGGTCTTGGTCCGGTAGAGGTTGTCGATGAGGGATCGCTCCAACGGCTGGCTCTCCTCCGCCGGGATGAGCACCTCGAGGTAGCAGGCACCCTTGTGGGAGCGGGCACGGTCGAGTGCCACCTCGAGATCGGCCACCGTCGCCACCCGGGCACAGAACCAGCCACGACACCGCATCGCCTCCGGAACCTTGTGGTAGTCCCAGCCCGCGAGGTCGTCGTAGACATGTCCCCGCTCGCTGATGACCTCCTCGACGCCATACAGTCCATTGTTGAGGACTAGGATCACGGGATCGATCCCACACCGCCCCATCACCCCCAGCTCGGTCGCTGTGAATTGGTGGGCTCCATCCCCGGTCACCATCACCACTCGGCGTCCAGGCTCAGCCAAGGCCACCCCCATCGCGGCAGGCGTCGCCCAGCCGATGGACCCCCAAAGCGTCTGCGATTCGTAGCCCACCCCCACAGGAAGGCGCAGACGCGACAGGTGCAACATGCAGGTCCCCGTCTCCGCCACCAGGATGTCGCCTCCCTTGAGGAATCGCTCGAGTCTCGGATACAGGGTGGGCGACGAGACCGGATCCGCAGGACCACCCGGAAGCGGCACCCTCTTCGATGCCGCCAAAGCGGTTCCACGACGGGCTGGAATTTTCCGGGCCAGCGCACGGACCACATCCACCAACGCGATGGAGGTGAACAGTTCGCCACCGACATCGGCGTGCTCGGGTCCGACCGTGATGACCCGGGATGGATCCAGCGCCCCCGTCCACAGGCCCATGTTCAGGTCCTCCGGGATCACACCCCCGAGGTCGAGCACCACATCCGCACCCTCCACCACCGATGCGACCGTTTCCGGAGCCGACCGGTGGCCGTTGTACAAGCCCAGGTAGCCCGGGAGCGATTCGTCGAGCAGCCCCTTGTCCATCGGGGTCAGGGCAAACGGAAGTCGGGACCGGCGCAGCAGATCCCGGAGATCCCCGAGGGCCCCATACCGTGCAATGTGGAAGGAGGGCAGGACCACGATCTTCCGGGCAGCCTTGAGGCGCGTGAGGATCGCCTCAAGCGCACCCTGGAGCTCCCGGGGATCACTGGAAGCAACAGGGCGCCCCATCGGTCGGGTCCGGGCGGAGGGCAGCCCTCGGACCGGCATGAGGGCCAGGTCCTCCGGGATCAGGATGTAGGCCGGTTGACTCAGCCGGAACGCCTCCCGGAGGACACGGTCCATCTCCTGGACGGCGTTGTCCGGGGTCAATTGCGCTGAGACACCGGCCGCGCTGGCGGAGACCGCGACGAAGGGATCCGGCGATCCATCCCCCAGCGAGTGGTGGGTGACCAGGCGTCGACGCTGGATCCGCGTGCTCGGGGCTCCCACGACATGGAACACCGGAAGCCGATGCGCCTTGGAGCCCATGACCCCGTTGAGCGCACTGAGCTCCCCGACCCCGTAGGTGGTGGAGAGGATCGCGGCACCGCGACGGCGGGCGTAGCCATCCGCCGCGTAGGCGGCGTTGAGCTCGTTGGAGCAGACGACCCACTTCAGGCGGGGCGACGACTCCACGGCATTGTCGATGGGGAACGAGTAGTCCCCGGGAACTCCAAAGACGTGGTCGATTCCGAGCGCCGCAAGGCGCTCCATCACATAGTCGGCTACCGATGGCATAGGACAGCCTTGGTATCCGACAGGACTCGCGTTGGAAAGCCGGCCGACGGGTTCTTTGCGACTTGAGCGCCCATCGCCCCCACCGCGAGGCTTGCCGGATCCAATGCCGGCCACCGCCACCCGCCTCCACTCGTTCACCGAATCGGTCATCCGCGGAATGACCCGCCTCGCGCTGCGGCACAACGCGATCAACCTCTCGCAGGGGTTCCCCGACTTCGGTCCACCCGAACCCGTCCTGCAGGCCCTCGAACGGGCGCTTCGGGGCCCCCACCACCAATACGCCATCACCTGGGGGGCCCCGCGGTTCCGGGAGGCCCTCGCCCGGAAGATCCACCGCTTCAGCGGGGCGCCGGTCGATCCCGAGCAGAACCTCGTCGTCACCTGCGGCAGCACCGAGGCGATGATGGTCGCCATGATGACGGCCTGTAATCCCGGCGACCGCGTCATCGTCTTCTCGCCGTTCTATGAGAACTACGCGGCCGACGCGATCCTGTCGGGCGCAGAGCCCATCTACGTGCCGCTCCACGCACCGGAGTTCCGGTACGATCTGCAGGAACTCGCCCGGGCCTTCGAGCAGGGGCCCAAGGCCATCGTGGTCTGCAACCCGTCCAACCCGACCGGCCGTGTGTTCTCGCGGGAGGAGCTGACGGAGATCCTTGCGTTGGCCGAGCACCACGATGCGTTTGTGATCACAGACGAACCCTACGAGCACATCGTCTATGGACCGCATCGACACACCTACATGCACGCCCTGCCTGGGGCGGCGGACCGGGTCATCACCTGCAATTCCCTCTCGAAGACCTTCTCCATGACCGGTTGGCGGCTGGGCTATGTCCAGGCCGCGCCGCGTATCATCGACCAGGCAAAGAAGGTCCACGACTTCCTCACAGTGGGCGCCGCCGCACCGCTGCAGGAGGCGGCCGTCACGGCGCTCGACCTGCCGATGGAGTACTACCGGGACCTCACGGATCTCTACACGGCGAAGCGCGATGTCTTCATCGGCTGTCTCCGGGAGCTGCGCCTGCCGTTCCAGGAACCCGAGGGGGCGTACTTCGTCATGGTCGACATCTCCTCGCTGGGATTCCCGACCGACACCGAGGCGGCCGAGTGGATGGTGCGCGAGATCGGCGTGGCGGGGGTTCCTGGCTCGAGCTTCTTCCGCGAACCCGAACACCGATTCATCCGGTTCCACTTCGCCCGTCAGGAGGTGACGCTGCGTGAGGCGGCCTCCCGACTGTCGCGGCTTCGCGATGTCCGTGGGCGCTGATTGGGCGGCGTCGACACCATTTCAGCGGGCTCTGTCAATCCACAGGCCATCCCTAAATCTGGCGATGGTGGAGTGTCCGGTCGACGCCCAAGATGGGTGACGTGAGAAATCCATCCCATTACAACCGGACTAAGAACAACACCCTCGATGGAGCCACCCAGTGGCTTCGAGCCTTCTTCCACCTCAACCTCCCTGAGCTCGCCATCTCCATCGATTGGTCAAAGCCTTTGGAGGTCGTGAAGCGGGAAACGGTGACCGAGGAGGACGGCATGCGGCTGCCACAGCCCAAGGAACTGTGCACCATCCGTCTCTTCGACCTCGAAGGCGAACCCGCCTACTTCACGCTCAGCGCCACAATCCTCGGGCCCGGGTTGCTGAATCGTGGTGAACACCTTGAGACGGATGAATCCGATCCGAGCGCCAATTGATTGGATCACCCAGTGGATCAACAGATCCACCCGACACGGCCCGGGGCCTAGTAGTCCTGGGACCGGCTCATCAGGGGCGACTGCCACGCGCCCTTGGCGCCCGGGGTGTTCACCTTGGGGGGGGCGTCCATCGGCGGGCCCATTGGATTCTGCATCTGCTGCGCCATCTGAGGCTGCTGCCCGCCCTGCATTGCCATCATCTGCTGGCCCTGCTCGCCCAGCTTCTGTCGGACGCCGTCGAGCTGCTCGCTCACCTGCTCGAGCTTGCCCTCGGTCTCGTCCGACGGCTCCAGGCCCTGGAGCTGGTTGAGCGCCTGCTCGGCTCCCTCGAGACGGGCGGCCTGCTGCTCCAGCGATTCATTCTTGGGTTGCTGCATCAGGCGGTCGGCCAGCTTGGAGAGTGCCTCCTCCAGACGATCCTGGGTCTGATCCGCCTTCTGCTTCAGCCCCTGCTTCTGCGGCTGGAGCTCTCCGGCCTGCTGATAGAAGTCGAGCGACTGACTGAGCATCTGGGTCTTCTGCTCGAGACTCTGGTGGTCGGCCTGGTTCGCCAGCTGGTCGGCCTGGTCCTCCATCACCTGGGAGAGCCGACGATTCACCGCCGCCAGGGTCTCCTTGGCAGGCTCGTGGTCCGGGACCTTGTCGAGAGCCTTCTCCACCTGCTCCTTGGCCATGCGGAGCACCGCGAGCTTCTCCTTGGGCCATGGCATCTGGAGCTCCTGGGTCATCAGCAGTCGCGCATTGAAGGTCAGCGCATCGGCGAGGCGTTCCTTGCCCTGCTGCAAGGCCTCCTGAATCCCCTCGTCCTTGGGCTTGAGCTGGGCGGCGTCCTCGATCATGGCCACGCCCTCCTCGATCTCCTTGAAGTCGGGACGCGGGATCGGGGCCTCCGTCGGACGGGGCGCCACCAGACGGGTCGACTGGGACTTCCGGGTCCCCTCCTTCATCAAGGTATCGGCCAGCTGATCCCGTGAGGTCTGTTCCCCAGACTGGGCCTCGGGATTGTTGGGGTCGGTCTCCTGGGCCGAGGTGAACCGCTCGAAGGCATTGCGGAGCTTCTCAAGTTTTTGCTGCAGGGGGGCGGTCGGTTTCTGCGCCTCGTCGAGGTTTCGCTTGGCGTCCGCGAGGAGCAGGTCGAGGAGCTGGCGTCGGACGAACTCGAAGTTCGACCGGTGGGTCGGGGTGTCCGATTCCCGGATGAGGCCCGCGAATTGCCGCAGGCTTTCGCGCCAGCGGGCGATCGTCTCCTCCAGATTCGTGCGCTTCGTCGCCTCACCCAGACGGAACTCGGCGTTGCCCTTCTGGAACCGGGCCTTGCGTGACAGCGTCCTCCCACCGAGGGATTCCGCCCGGTCCAGCGACAGCAGGGCGTCCTCGAACTGACCGGCCGCGTAGAGCGCCACACCGTGGTCGTAGAGAAGACGGGCGTTTTCCGAATCCTTCTCCAGCGCCGCCGCCAACACCGTGACGGCCTTAGCCGCCTGTCCATTGGTGATCGACTGCTGGAGAGCCGGGATGTCCACCGGGGTGGCCAGCGTCGGCATCGACAGCACCGTGGCGACCACGAGGCCGGCACCGAGACGGCCGAGCGGAGAGGAGGTCAGGGATCCGGCGTTCATGAGCGTCAGGTCGAGGTTGCAGATGCGGGTGAGGTCGCGATGGCGACAGGTCCGCGCCGCCGGACTGCCCGGTCGGCCGCGAGCAGAACCTGCCCCAACAGGCAGGCCACCGCCAGTGCCAGCGGGACGGGGAACAGCTCACGGTAGTTCTTCAAATCCTCCCGAGCCGCCGCCTCGGTCATGGGCTCGAGGATCTCCTTCCCGAACAGCTCCAGTCCCTCGCCCTTGTCGCCCAGCCGGTAGTAGCGCCCACCGGTCACAGCCGCCAGGCGCTGCAGGTTGCTCTCGTTGAGACGCGAGATGACTTCCTGACCGAAGCTATTCTTCGCCGCCCCGCCCCGATTTGAGGGCACCTTCGCGCCCCCCGGCGTACCGACACCCATCGTGACGACCCGGATCTGGTACTGACGCGCCAGACGCCGGGCGGTCTCGACCGGATTGCTCGTCAGGTCCTCGCCGTCGGACACGAGCAGGATCAATCGGGGATTGATCCGGTTGGTCTCGAAGTAGCGCCCCCCCCGCTCCAACGCCGACGTCAGGGAGCTGCCCGGATCCTCCAGCAGGTTGGGGTCGAGGTAGCGCATCATCATGCGCAACGCGAGGGTGTCGAAGGTCAGCGGCGCGTTCAGGTAGCCCACACCGCTGAAGGTGATGAGCCCCACGCGATCCGATCGGTTCGAGGCCAGGAAACGGTCGAGGGAGTTGGTGGCGGCATACCACCGGCTCGGACGAACATCCTGGGCCAGCATGGACCGCGAGGCATCCAGGGCGATCAGGTACGGGATGCCCTGCAGGGAGGATTGGTCGCTCTTGCGGAACCACAGCGGACGCGCCAGCGCCAGCAAGGCGAAGGTCAACACCCCCAGGCTGAGGACGAGGTCCAGGTTCAGCGCCCGGGGCGAGGTATTGGACGCCGCCCAGGACCGATTCGGTCCACCGACGAAGAGGATCCGACGGCTCTGACCCGACCGACGCGACCGCCACAGCAGCCAGCCGACCGCGGCGACCACCAGCGGGGTCAGGTACAGGATCCAGGAATGGGCGAAACGCATGGCGTAGATGGGGTCAGGTCACACGTACATTCCAGATCCGGGTTCGGGCCAGTCCCAGCAACCAGCTCCCCAGCGCCACCGCAGTGAACCAAGGGTAGAGCTCCTGCCAGTTCACATAGCGCTTCTGGACGATCTGACGCTTCTCCAGCTGGTCGATGGCCGTGTAGATGTCCCGAAGCGCCCGGGCATCCTGCGCCTGGAAGAACAACCCCCCGGTCATGCGGGCCACCCGGTTCAGCTCGTGTCCCGCCGCCGCGGAGGGGCTGACCGAGTCCGGTCCCACGAGGATCGTGTAGACCTTGATGCCCGCCCGCACCGCCATCGGAGCCGTGTCGAGCGGACGCGGACCGGCCGAGTTGTCGCCGTCCGTCACCAGGATGATCACCCGGCTTCGGTCGCTGTCCTGCTTGAGGAAAGTCGTGCCTGCCTGGATTGCCCAACCAATGCCCGTTCCCGTCGCGAGCTCGGACTCCTTGAGCGAGGCCAGGGCCCACTCGTGGTCGAGCGTCAGCGGACTCACCAGCCAAGGCGTCCGGGCGAAGCAGACGATGCCAATCCGGTCGTTGGCACGGCCCTTGATGAAGTCCTCGGTCACTGCCACCAGGGCATCCCGACGGCTCACCCGACGTCCCTTCAGCCGGAAGTCCGTCTCCGCCATCGACCTTGAGAAATCCAGCGCCAGCATGATGTCGATGCCCTTGCTGGGATCCGGCATCTCGCCCCGAGGAATCCGGGGACGGGCCAGGGCCAGGATCAGCAGCGTCAGCGGCAGCAACCACCAGATCCAGGAGACCCGACCCGGACGGGCCTTCGGAATGCGCGCGAGGGATTCCATCCCCCGCAGCGTGGGCACCGGAATGGACGGCAAGGGCCCTCGTCGCCCCATCCACCACAGCAGCGGCGGGACCACCAGAAGCAGGAGCAGGACGACCGGGTACTCGAACTCAAACCCGGAGATGAAGAATCCCGGATTCATCGCCCTCCCCCTTCGGCCGGCGGCTCCGTCTGGGTGGGGGCCGAGTCCAGTCGGCCGTGTCGGAGGAACGCCTCGGCCGCATCGAGCAAACCAGATCGGGACGCGGCATCCGCGGACCCGCGGGCGAACTTGATGCGGTCGCAGAATCCCAGATACCGCCCCAGCCAACCGGCCGCCGGCTGGCTCACGTCGGCTCCACGGGCCGCGTGATCGAGGAACTCCCGGGTCGTCTGGAACCGGATCGCGAGACGGAACCGCCATTCCACGAAATCGCGCAACAGTTCGGACGATTCAATCGACAGCGCATACGCATCGATTGTCGCCTGCCGCTCCCGCAACCGGGCCAAGCGCTCGAGGAACTCCGGCGTCCGGTCCGCCTCCGGGACGACCGGCATGTCCACCCGCCTCACAGGACGACGCCGGAACCAGCGCCGTCCGAGGACGAACACGAGAAGCAGTCCCACCCCCACGGCGAGCCAGAACCAGGGCGACTCCCACCACGGGGGCATCGGAACGAGGGTCAGGTCCTCGACAAGGCTGGTGGGTTTGTCCGCCATGGGTTCGTCGGGTCGTCGGATCGTCAGGCCACGCGTCGCTTCGCCGAGTAGTCGAGGAATTTCTGCAGTCGCTGGGGCCACGGCTGGTCGGTTCGGACCTCCAGCTCCGGCACCCGGCTCCTCCGGAAGGTGGCGATGAGCTCCCGCTGGCGTTGTTCCCCCAAGGCACCCCACGCCGCACGAACCTCCGGATCCCCGGTGTCGATCTCCATCACCTCGCCCGTCTCGGTGTCCTGGACCAACGCCAGCCCCACATCCGGCAGCACCAGCTCGCGCTGATCCACCGTCCGCAGGGCGATGACCTCATGACGCTGATTGGTCGCCGCCAACGTCCTCTGCCAGTCGCCCCCCGACGCGTCGTGGAAGTCCGAGAGAACGAACACCAGGGCCCGGCGCTGGAGCAGGTTGTTCAGGAAATGGAGTGCCGTCGTGAGGGAGGTTCCCGTCGACTGCGGCGGCGTGAAGAGCAGCTCGTGGAGGAGCCGGGTCACATGGGAGCGGGTCTTGCGGGGCGGGACATACCGCTCGATTCGATCCGAGAACAGGAGCATGCCCACCCGGTCGCCATCGCGCACCGCGCTGAAGGCCAATGCACCCGCAATCACCGCGGCGAGTTCGCGCTTGGTCGAGATACCGTCCCCGGACGCGATGAGCTCATCCCCGGCCGTACCGAAATGTCCGCTCGCGGACACATCGACCAGGAGCATCACGACCAGCTCCCGTTCCTCGATGTGGCGCTTGATGAACGGCTTCCGGAGACGGGCGGTGACATTCCAGTCGATGCGCCGGACATCGTCGCCCGGCACGTACTCCCGGACGTCGGCAAAATCCATGCCCCGTCCCTTGAACACACTGGTGAGCCGCCCACCCATGAGCTGCTCGCTCACGAGCCGCGATCGCACCTCCACCTGACGCAGCCTCTTGAGGTAGTCGGGGGGCAGCATGCGGCGACGGGAAGACTCCGGGGGCGGACGACGGCTCAGGGCACCTTGACCTTGCTGAGCAGGGTCTGGACAATGGACTCCGAGGTGATTTCCTCAGCCTCCGCCTCATAGGTGAGCAGCACCCGGTGCCGCAACACGTCGGGCGCGATCGCCTTCACGTCGTCCGGCGTCACGTGGTCCCGTCCCTCGAGCAACGCGCAGGCGCGGGCAGCGAGGGTCAGATTGATGGTGGCACGCGGGCTGGCACCGATCCGGACCAGCCGCTTGAGCTCCGGAGCGACCCCCTGCCCCTGCGTCGCCTCACGGGTGGCGACCACCAGGCGCACAATGTAGTCCTTCACGAGGGCATCGACGTGGATGCGGTTCACGAGTGCCTGGTAGCCCACGATTTCCTGCGGGGAGACCACGGCGTCGAGGGAGATATCCGGCCGGGTCGTGGCCATGCGATCGAGGATCTGCAGCTCCTCCGCGGCCGAGGGATAGCCCACGATCACCTTCAACATGAACCGGTCCATCTGCGCCTCCGGCAACGGATAGGTGCCCTCCTGTTCGATGGGATTCTGGGTCGCGAGCACCAGGAACGGGTCGGGCAACGGCCAGGTCTTGTCGCCGATCGTGGTCTGCCGCTCCTGCATCGCCTCGAGAAGGGCCGACTGCACCTTGGAGGGGGCGCGATTGATCTCATCGGCCAGGACGAGGTTGGCGAAGATCGGACCCTGCCGGGTCGAGTAGGTCCCCTTGTTGGCGTCGTAGATCAGGGTGCCCGTGATGTCACCCGGGAGGAGGTCGGGGGTGAACTGGATCCGGGAGAACTGGCAGTGGGTGGCCCGGGCGAGACTGCTGACCGCCGCGGTCTTGGCCAGGCCCGGAAGGCCCTCGAGGAGGATGTGGCCCCGGGCGACGAGGCCGACAAGGAGGCGGTAGACGAGGTCCCGCTGGCCCACGATCACCTTGCCGACCTCGGCCCGGACCCGGGCGAGGTGTTCGGCGGCTTCGGTGAGCTGGCGGGCGAGTTCCGGCTGGGCGTGCGACATAGATTCGAAGGACGACTCCGTCCAGCCAATCAAACCAGCACACGCCAAGTCGAGCCCCGACCCCTGCCAAATGAGGCTTCCCATGCTCCTCCTGGTTTACCGATCGTGCCATACGCACCCTGCCGCTGCCCCCATGCACCTTCATCGCCGCTCCTTCCTTCAGGCCACCGCGCTGGCCCCTTGGCTGGCCTCGTCCGCACTCGGCATCGGCAAGACCGTCGCCTCCCGGAACATCAAGGCCGACGTCGTCATCATCGGCGGAGGCCTCGGCGGCTGTGCCGCGGCCCTCGCCGCCTGCCGCGCCGGACTCAAGGTGCTGATGACCGAGGAGACCACCTGGATCGGGGGACAGCTCACCTCGCAGGGGGTACCCCCGGATGAGCATCCCTGGATCGAGCAGTTCGGATGCACCGCCAGCTATCGGGACTTCCGCAACCGGGCCCGACGGTACTATCGCGACCACTACCCGCTGACGCCGTCTGCTCGGGAGGCGACGTATCTGAACCCCGGGAATGGACTCGTCTCACGGCTCTGTCTGGAGCCCCGGGTGTCCCTCGCCGTGATCAACGGGATGCTGGCGCCGTTCCTCCGTGACCAGAAACTCCAGATCTGGCTCGAGCACGTCCCGATCGCCGCCGAGACAGACGGTGACGTGGTCAAGACCGTCCGGGTCCGCAGCCTCCGCACCGGGGGAGAGGTCAACGTCGAGGCTCCCTACTTCATCGACGCCACGGAACTGGGGGATCTGCTGCCCCTGACCGGGACCGAATTCGTCATCGGTGCCGAGTCCCGCAAGGACACCGGGGAGCCCCATGCCCCCGAGATCGCCAGCCCACTCAACCAGCAGGCGGTCACCTGGTGCTTCGCCGTGGATTACGATCCCGGAGCGGACCACACGATCGCCAAGCCGGAGGACTACGCCTTCTGGCGGGACTACATCCCGAACCTGAGGCCGCCGTGGCCAGGCCGGCTGCTGAGCTGGGACATGAGCAACCCCATCACCCTCGAGAAGCGGGCGGTCTCCTTCGATCCCACGGGAGCCAAGACCTCCGGCCTCAATCTCTTCACCTACCGTCGTCTGCTCGACCCCGCCAACTTCGAGGGCAAGGGCGCCTGGAAGGACCTGACCCTCGTCAACTGGCCCCAGAACGACTACTGGATCGGCCCGATTCTCGGGGTCGACCCCGCCGAAGCGGCGCGCCATCTCCGTCGATCGAAGGAACTGAGCCTCGCCCTGCTCTACTGGATGCAAACCGAGGCGCCCCGACCCGATGGTGGAACAGGCTGGAAAGGACTCCGACCCCGTGGGGAATGCCTCGGGACCACGGATGGCTTGGCGAAGGCCGTCTACGTGCGCGAGGCACGCCGGATCCAGGCCGAGTTCACCGTGCTCGAGCAACACGTCGGCACGGAGTATCGGATGAAGTCCACCGGCGCCTCGAAGGAGGAGGTCGTGGCGGCCCCGTTTGACGACAGTGTGGGAATCGGGGCCTATCGCATCGATCTCCACCCCAGCACGACGGGGGACAACTACATCGACCTCAGCTCCCTGCCCTTCCAGATCCCGCTGGGCGCCCTCCTGCCGCGGCGCGTCGAGAACCTCCTGCCCGCCTGCAAGAACATCGGCACGACGCACATCACCAACGGCTGCTACCGGCTGCATCCGGTAGAGTGGAACATCGGTGAAGCCGCGGGATGGCTGGCCGCCGAGGCGATCCGTCTCAAGGAACGCCCCCGCCACATCCGAAAATCGCCGAAACACCGAGCCGACTTCCAGGCACTGCTACGCCGGAACGGGTTCGAGCTCGAGTGGCCGAAAAAGGTCCACCCGCTTTGAGGGGGAAAGGGGGACTCACACGGCGACCCCAAGACGCGGAGGAAAGGCGATGGAGATCATGACAGAGGCGATGCCGGTAGGGCTGTGCTCCGTCACGGCCCCATCTGGATCCGCGGCACGTGGCGCACCCGTGAAGGGGGACGGTAGGGACCCACGTGTCATAGGATCCCGGCTCGCCCACCAGGTTTGCTCCACCCTCGCGGGTTTAGATGGGGACCTGAGGGACCAGGTCCCTACCAACGAGGGGTGCACCGCGCCTCACACCTCCGGCGAACTTGAGCTCACCGAACTGAACTGAGGGCCGGGCGGAAACCCAGGGAGTTGAAGCGGCGGCCCGGGTCATAGCCCCGAGCGGCCGAGCGCACGTTCCCGGCGACGCAGTCCCAGCTGCCCCCGCGGCGCACGCGGACGGAGCCCGAGCTTGGACCTGTCGGATCGGTCACGCTCCCGGTCGGGTAGAAGCCATACCGGTCCCAGCACCACTCCCACACGTTGCCGATCATGTCGTACAATCCCCAGGCGTTGGGGAGTTTCTGCCTCACGTTGCGCGTCGCATTTCCTGAATTCCAGTCCCACCACGCGA
>SYEM01000208.1 GCA_005801385.1 Verrucomicrobiales bacterium
CGGTGTTCGCGGTGAACTACATGTGCCGCTTCTTCCCGGCCGTGCTCCAGATGCGGGCCCTCGTCCAACGGGGCGCCCTCGGACGGATTCTCCATGTGCAGGGCCACTTCTTCCAGGACTGGCTCCTGAAGGACACCGACTACAACTGGCGCCTGCTCGCCAGCGAGGGTGGGAAGCTTCGCGCCATCGGGGACATCGGCACCCATTGGATCGATGCCGTCTCCTTCATCCTGGGCGCCCGGGCCGAGGCGGTGTTCGCCCATCTTGAAACCGCCCATCCCACCCGATACCGGCCGCGTGGGCAGGTGCAGACCTTCACGAAGGCCTCGACGAAGAAGGGCATCCCCTACGCGGTCGACACCGAGGATTTCGGAAGCGTCCTGCTGCGCTTCGGAAAGGCGTCCCACGGACACGCCGACCGGGTCCATGCCAACGCCTCCATCTCCCAGGTGGCTGCCGGATGGAAGTGCAGCCTCTCCATCGGGATCTACGGAACCGAGGGCAGCCTCCAATGGGAGTTCCAGAACCCGAACCACCTCATCCTGGGTCGTCGTGACGAACCCAACCAGATCCTCCAGCGCGGGACGGCCGGATTCCAGGAGGACGTGGCGGGGTTCACGGACTATCCGGGAGGGCATCCGGAAGGCTTCCCGGACAGCCACAAGATGCACTACCGGGCGGTGTATGAGCACATCGCCAGCGGACGCAAAACGCCGACCCTCTTCGCCACGGCACAGGAGGGGCACCATGAGGTCGCCCTCTGCGAGGCCATCCTCCGCAGCAGCCACCGGGGACGCTGGGTCGAGGTTGGGACGAAGAGCTGAGGTACCGACCACAATCCCCTTGATACGGTCTCAACGCCGGAGAGACCCTCAATCCGACGTTTCCGAACCGTGGCATCCATGACGAGAGGATCCTCACGGATCCCTAGCTCCGAAAGGTCGCCAGCCCGATTCGCAACGTGCACTCAAGACGCATTCCGCCACGGTAAATGAAGCCCATGACATGCCGTTCCTGCGGCTCCGACAGGATCAGAATCGTCGTCGACCTCGGGATGCAGCCGCTTGCTAATCGACTGCTGACGGAGCACCAGCTGAAGGATCCCGAGCCCAGGCATCCGCTCCGCCTCTCGATCTGCGAAGGATGCCTGCTGCTCCAGATCACCGACACAGTCCCCCCGGTCGAACTCTTCACCGACTACGTCTACTTCTCCTCGGTCAGCGATTTCCTCCTGCAGCACGTCGCAAAGGCCTGCAGGAGCCACCAGGAACGCTTCAGACTGAACGCCGGAAGCTTCGTGGTCGAGGTGGCCAGCAACGACGGCTATCTCCTGAAGAATTTCGTGGCCGCAGGCATCCCCTGCTTAGGGATCGAACCTGCGGCGAACATCGCCGCCGTCGCACAGAGCAGGGGCGTTCCCACCATCAACCGGTTCTTCAGCACGGCCCTCGCCAGCGAACTCAAGTCCGAGGGCAGGACGGCCGACATCCTCATCGCGCACAACGTCATGGGCCATGTGCCCGACACCAATGACTTCGTGCAGGGGTTGGCGACACTGCTGAAGCCCAGTGGACACGCCATCCTCGAGTTCCCCTACGCGCGGGACATGATCGACCATGCCGAGTTCGACACCATCTACCACGAGCACGTCTTCTATTTCACGATCCTCGCACTGCAACCGCTCTTCGCTCGACATGGGCTGGAGATCGTTGACATCGAACGCCTCGCGATCCATGGCGGATCGCTGCGCGTCTACGCCGCCCACAAGGGCGCCCATCCCGTCGCATTCAGCGTAACGCAGCTTCTTGCCGAGGAGAAGGCCTGCGGCATGGATCGGGTGGACTGGTACACGCGCTTCGGAGACCGGGTCCGGAAGATCAGGACGGATCTCACGGCTCTCCTGGGTGAGCTGAAGTCGAAGGGACACTCCGTCGCCGCCTATGGGGCCTCCGCCAAGGGCAGTACCCTCCTCAACTTCTGCGGTCTCGGAGCCGAGACGATCGATTTCGTCGTCGATCGCAGCCCTGCCAAACAGGGGCGACTGACTCCAGGGACCCATCTGCCCATCGTGCCCGCGGAGCAGCTGGCCGGGAGGCGGCCCGATTTCGCACTGCTCCTCACCTGGAACTTCGCCGAGGAGATTCTCCAGCAGCAGCAGCACTACAGGGACCTCGGGGGACGTTTCATCATTCCGCTGCCCGAGGTCCGCGTCGTCTAGCCCACCCGATGCTGTTCCACCCCTGCACACTCCCGGGGTTGATCCGGATCGAGCCCGAACGTCGGACCGACGAACGGGGGGCGCTGGCCCGGACGTTCTGTGCCACGGAGTTCTCAAGGAACGGCCTGAACACCGTCTGGCCCCAGGCCAACGCCGTCCAGACCCTCAAGCGAGGGACGCTGCGCGGACTGCATTGGCAGGAGGAACCCCATCCGGAGATCAAACTCATCCGCTGCACCCGGGGCCACGTCTGGGATGTCCTCGTCGATGTCCGCCCCGAATCCCCGACGTTCGGACGCTGGGAGGCGTTCGACCTGACCCCGGGAAACGGGGTCCAGCTCTACGTGCCCCGGGGGTTCGCCCACGGATTCCAGTGCCTCAGCGACGATGTCGAGATGACCTACCTCATGTCGGACTTCTACGTCCCGGACCTCGCCCGGGGCCTCCGCTGGGACGATCCCCGGATCGCGATCCCATGGCCCCTGCCAACCCCGATCCTCTCCGCCCGTGACCGCACCCTGCCCACGCTGGCAGAGGCCTTCCCGGGGATGGCCTGAGCGGGGACTCACACGGCGTCGCGGAGACGCGAAGGGATTCGGAGCAGCAGGGTCCGGGGAGCCAGCGGTGGTCTGATCTCCGATCCCCAATGTCCTTCCCAATCACCTGAGGGGACTTTGGCGATGACGCGCTTTCGCTCTCTCTTCCTCGCTCTTCGTTTCCCTTCCCGTCTCCGCGCCTAAGCCTCCCCGAGTGAGTCCCTCTCCGCGTGCCTTCACCAACGTCATTTCGCTTGTCGGTCGACCGCAAACGCACTACCGCAACGCCCATGTTCCCAGGCCCAATCCGCTCCCAGTGCCGTTCCGGTCACCACCATGCCTTCACGTTGATCGAGCTCCTGGTCGTGATCGCCATCATCGCGATCCTCGCCGGGATGCTGCTGCCCGGACTCGCCCGCGCTAAGAGCAAGGCCTCCTCCATGAAATGCGTCGGCAACCTCAAGCAGATCGGGATGGCCAACTTCATGTACGTGAACGACTCCGGACGGATCCTCCCCTACACCCTCAGCGGGGATCTCTGGATGCGGGCGCTGGTGAACCTGTACTCGTCCGTCGACGCGGTGCGGCTCTGTCCGGTTGCCCCCTACTCTCCCAAAAAACCGACAGGATCCGCCAACACGGCCTGGGTCTGGGGCGGTGAGCTGCGTCCTGGCACGAAAGAACCCCGGTGGACCGGCAGCTATGCTCTGAACGGCTGGATGTATGCGGGCGACTGGCCGGATGGTGCCGGGCTCTATCCACAGGTGAGGAATGCATTCCGGGCGGAATCGGACATCACCTCACCCTCCAGCACGCCCGTCTTCTGCGACTCGATGTGGGTGGATGCCTGGCCACAGGAGAAGGATCGTCCGGCAGCGAACCTCCGCGAAGGCGACGCCGGAGCCAACGCCGGCATGGCCCGGATCGTCCTAGCCCGACATGGCTCCGGACTCCAGGGCGTTCCCAAGAGTCTTGCGAAGGGCAGTCGCCTCCCAGGTTCCATCAACCTGGTGTTCGCCGACGGTCACGCGAACACCACACCCAACGAGCTCCTCTGGAGCCTCACCTGGCACAAGACCTGGTCCAACGGCGTCGTCCGACCCCAGTGATCCCCACCGCTGCTGGCGGAGCCGTTTCCCGGGACAGGCCGAACAGGGACTCACGCCGCGATGCGGAGGGAGGAGAGGGAAACAAATAGCCACGAAAACGCGGAGAAAGCGGCACTGCGACAGTCCCCCGGAGGTGATTCGCGAGGGCGTTGTGGATTGGGAGCAGGAATGCCGCTGACTCCACGGCCCCAACGGTTCCAAATCCCCCCGTCTCTTGCCCCGTTGTCTCTCTGATCCTCCGCGTCTCCGCCGCCCCGTGTGAGTCTCCCCTCTGCGTGCCCTACTCCACGTTCGGATAGCTGCCCAGCACCTTCACAAAGCTGCACTGCTGTCCCAGGAGATCGATCGCCTTCGCCACCTTCGGCTGCTCCGCGTGGCCATCGACGTCGACGAAGAAGAAGTATTCCCAGGCGCGACGCTTGCTCGGACGCGACTCGATCTTCGTCATGTTGATCCGGAACTTGCGGAACGGGGCGAGCGCCTTGTGCAGGGCTCCAGCCTCGTCGCGGATGCTGAACATGATGCTGGTCCGATCCTGTCCAGCCGGCGGACCGCAATGGCGTCCCAGCACGAGGAACCGGGTGGCATTGGCCGCGTTGTCCTGGAGATCCCGCTCCAGGATCGGCACCCCATACTGGGTCGCCGCCAGCTCCCCGCACAGCGCCGCCGACTTCTTCTCCTTCGCGGCCAGCTCGGCACTCCGGGCGTTGGAACTCGTCTCGATCAGCTCCGCATGGGGCAGGTTGCGCTGAATCCAACCTCGGCACTGTGCTAGGGTCTGGGGATGGACATAAAGTCGACGGATCGTGTCCTTGGCCCCCTTCCCAGCGAGGCAATGGGAGATTCGCAGGACCACCTGGGCGACGATCTTCAGATCACTGTCGACGAACATGTCGAGAGTGTGGGTCACCACGCCCTCGGTGGAGTTCTCCACGGGCACGACCCCGTAGTCGGCACGGTGCTTGGACACCTCGCTGAAGACCTCACCGATCGTCTTCTGGGGCGCATAGGTCAGACTCGAGCCGAATCGCTTGATGGCCGCCTGGTGGGTGAAGGTGGCCTCGGGTCCAAGATAGGCGATCGTCAGGGTCTTCTCGAGAGACAGCGCGCTCGACATCACTTCCCGATAGATAGCACGCAGGCTGTCATTGGTGATCGGCCCCTTGTTCTTGCGGACGACGCGTTCCAGGACGGCCCGCTCGCGGTGCGGGGCATAGATC
>SYEM01000209.1 GCA_005801385.1 Verrucomicrobiales bacterium
CCGGAGCCGCTGGGGCCCGTGAGCACGACGAGCCGATCCCTTGGGATCGACACGGTCAGGTTTCTCAGGTTGTGCTGGCGTGCCCCGACGACGCGGATGGTGTCCCTCGACATGACTCCGTGAGGGAACACCGGAACGGTTGCTGGCGAAAGGCCTCTTGCGGATCGTGGTGTGCCCGCGGGAAGACCAATTGGTTTCTGGCCCTGTCTGGAATCCCTTACTAGCCTTCCACCATGATCCTTCACCCGTTCCCAAGGCGTTCCCTTCGCGCAGGATTCACCCTCATCGAGCTGCTGGTGGTGATCGCCCTCATCGCCATTCTTGCCGGCATGCTTCTGCCCGCCCTCGGCAAGGCCAAGCTGAAGGCCACCGGCGCCGCCTGCGCCAACAACCAGAAGCAGCTGGCCCTCGCGTGGATCATGTACTCCAACGACAATCAGGACTTCCTGGCCGCGACCGAGGGATGGCGGAACAAGCAGGGGCAGCGGGTGGAACTGACCGGTGGCGGCTATTGGCAGGGGCCCACGCCGGACATCTCGGCTGGGATCCCGCTCGCCAAGGCAATGGAACGCGTGGCCAAGGGGTTCACGAACTCCCCGATGTGGGAGTACATCGGCGGCCTCGGCACCTTCCACTGTCCGGGCGATCTACGGGCCAGGCGAAAGCCGGGATCGGGATGGGCGTGGGACAGCTACTCGAAGGCCAATGGCATGAACGGCATTCTCGGCTGGGAGTCCTCCCAACCTCCCTACATCAAGGTGCCGGAGGTCGAGAGTCCGTCGCAGTCCTTCATCTTCATCGAGGAATCCGACCCCCGGAACTCCAACCTCGGCACCTGGGTGCTGAGCACCGACAGCAAGGGCTGGATCGACCCCTTCGCGGTCTTCCATGGCAACTTCAGCACGTTCTCGTTCCAGGATGGCCACTACGAGGGTCACAAGTGGGTCGAGGCGAAGGTCCTGAAGGCCGCCAAGGATTCGGCGGTCGGGATCCCCAGTTTCAACTGGTCCGGTGGCGGTCCGAACAACCCCGACTTCCGCTGGGTCTGGGACAAATACCGGCACCGCAAGTGGAAACCGCTGTGACGCGGCTCCCGAGGACGAGGACCCACTCGCACCGATCCCGATCTAGAAATCTCCCTTCCTCGGAATCTTTTGCTTGAGTCTCCCGGCCGTCCGGAGTCTCTGTACGGGTAAATTGCTACCGGGTAAGCGCGTTCCGCGCGAATCCTGTTCCAAGTGCGTCCCGACTCCATGCATCAGACTGATCCCAACCTCCTGCTGGCCGCGACCACGAACCGAGATCTGATCGGTTCCGCGGCGGACCTGTCGAACGAGCCGGCTTGGAAATCCCTGTGGGACCAGTACCAGAAACCCATTCTCCGGCTCTGTGAACAGAGCGGTCTTACGGAGGCCGAGTCGCAGGACGTGGTCCAGGACGCCTTCCTCAGGGTGGCGCGGATGTTGGAGTCCCGACGGCTCGAGCCGATGCAGAACGGGTTTCGTCGGTGGCTGGGCCATGTGGTGCACCGGCTCATCTTCGAGGCGCACCGACGCAATAGACGACACCATCTGGGGGTCGAGGCGGTGAAGCGCCTCAAGATCTGGCTTCCAGCCGTGGAGGCCCCGGCCTATGACAGTCGTGCCCGGGAACACATGGAAGGACACCTGTGGTCGGTATGTCTCGCCCGGGTCCGGTCCATGACCCGGCCTGAACACTGGCAGGTCTTCGAGGCCTATGCCCTCGAGGGATGCCGGGCGGCCGAGGTGGCCTCCCGGTTTGGCATCACCAAGATCGGCGTGCGGGTCATCCAGCATCGCATCGTCCGTCGTCTCAAGGCCCAGTGGAACACCCTGCTGGTCCAGGACCTCTCCGAGCCGTTCTCGTGACGCCCACGCCACCCCAGGCGCCTGATGGGTATCGGCTGGTTCGGGAACTGGCCTCGAGACCCCGGTCCTGGGTGTATCTGGCGATGAATCCCTCCGGTCGGTGGTGCTGCCTGAAGCTCCAGCAAGCCGTCCAGCCCGAGGTGCTGTCCGGGCTCCAGGCAGTTAGGGCCCGGATCTCAGGCGTGGAGCGTCCCCCGGGACTCGTCTCGTTGACGTCGACGGGTGTCGACAGGGCTTCCGGGACGCTGTGGGAGGAGATGCCCCTGGCGGATGACGCGGAGCTGGGACGGCCGTTCGATCCGAACCGTGTCGACCGGTATGTCCCCTCGACCCTCGCCCTTCGGATGGCGATGCGGGGTCCGTCCACCACCTCCGAGGTCGTGGATCTCGGGAGGAACCTGGCCGGTGCCCTGGCATTCCTGCATCGGGAGGGACTGCAGCACCGGGACGTGAAGCCCGCCAATGTGCTGTTCATGGGAGGGCGGCCCATCCTCGGCGACCTGGGGTCCCTCGGGACGGGGGAGGAGGATGTGTCATTTCCCGGCACGGAAGGCTACATGCCCCCCGATGGGGCTTCTTCGCCCGCCATTGACGTCTTTGCCCTAGGCCGATCGTTGTACGAGTGCTGGACCGGAAACGATCGGTTCCAGTTTCCGTCCCTGCCCAGGACCGTGGTTGAGGCGGAGGACTGGGACCGGTTCGGCTGGCGTCTGAACCGGGTCCTGCTGCGCGCCTCCGACCCTCGCCACTCCCACCGGATCTCGACGGCGGAGGCGCTCTTGGAGCAGCTGGACTGGGTGAAGCAGGGGGGACGTCACTGGTCCCGCCGGGACGTGATCCGGGGAGGTGTGGCCCTGGGAGCGATGGCCGGCGCGGCGTATGTCTGGCGGTCGTTGCCCCGGTACCGGGCTGTCTGGGAACGGCTCCCGCCGCAGCGGTTCGGCATGGAGACCTGGAACGGCGCCCCGCAACTGTGCGACTGGAAGCGCCGCCGGGTCCATTCCCTCCAGGCCAATGACCGGATTGGACTCGTCTTCATCTCGGTCTCGCTCGATTCCTGGGAGCGGACGAGCCTCGAGTGGACCGGATATCCCAAGGCGGGTGTTGCAGTCCGGGATCCGATCTCAGGGACGATCTTCGGGGTCGAATCGTTCACCGGTGACCTGGTTCGTGTGAATCCGGAGGGGCCGACCCTTGATCATCCCGAGGTCCAGCTCGTCAACGATCCCCGATTCACCGGGCCCTGTTACTGGAACCCCCATCAGCGCCGGGTGGGTCGGTTTGATGGCTATGGGAACATGGGCGTTTCGTTGGGTCGCCGGGAATGGAACCCGGTCAGCGGCCAGTGGCTGAGGGTCACGGATGCCGACGTCGTGCCCATGCCCCGGGCGCCAAACCAGGTGTTCCCGGGGCGGGACTGGAACCACTGGTACCTCTTCGGCGGCTCCGGCAGCCGGACCGGGAAACAGGGGCAGCGGGATCCCGACCTTGGGGCCTTCAACCTAAAAACGGCAGTTGAAGTGGGTGGAGGTTGAAGGAAAAGGCTGGTGGGATTGGGGATGGACGTGTTTGGGGGAGGTTTGGAGGTTCACCCTGCGGGTGAGGTGGAGACGGAGGAATCCTTGGCGGTGGACACCCATGGTCGGCG
>SYEM01000210.1 GCA_005801385.1 Verrucomicrobiales bacterium
ATGCCACCGACGCCCCAGCCGACGATGCCGATGCCGTTGATCATCGTGGTGTGAGAATCCGTGCCCACGAGGGTGTCCGGATAATGGACCTGTCCGGCTCCGCCGGTCGCCGATTCAGTGAGCACGCCCTTGGCGAGATACTCAAGGTTGACCTGGTGGACGATTCCGATGCCGGGCGGGACGACCTTGAAGGTGTCGAACGCCTGCATGCCCCACTTGAGGAACTGGTAGCGTTCCCGGTTCCGGCTGAACTCGAGGTCCAGGTTCTTCTGCATCGCCGCGGGATCCCCGGCGAAATCGACCTGCACAGAGTGGTCCACGACGAGGTCGACCGGCACCAGCGGCTCGATGATCTTGGGGTTCTTGCCGAGCTTGGCCACAGCCGAGCGCATCGCGGCGAGATCGACCAGCAACGGAACACCGGTGAAGTCCTGCAGCACGATGCGGGCGACCACGAACGGGATCTCCGCCGTGCGCACCGCGTTGGGCGTCCACGCGGCGAGCTCACGCACGTTGGCCTCGGACACCTTCTTCCCGTCGACGTTGCGCAGGACGGATTCCAGGACGATCCGGATCGAGACCGGGAGCCTGGAGATCGGGCCCAGACCCGCCGCCTCGAGGGCCGGGAGGGAGTACAGTTGGCCCCTCTGGCCATTGCCGAGATCGAAGCTCTTGAGGGAGTTGAACAGGTTGTGCGGCGTGCTCATGCAGGTTCTGGTAAAACGGCGTAAAACCGTGAAAGAAACAGTGGAGGAGGACCGCGCGGAGCGTCAAGGAACTGCACCTCCGGAGCACGGCACGGAACCGACGGAAGGCTTTATGCCCCCATCCACCCCCCCTAATGTCCTCCCGTGATTCCTCGACCCCTCCGACGCCCCCTTCTCCTGCTGTCCATGCTTCGGGTGCTGCTGGGAGGGGCCCTCGGCGCCGACCCGGGACGCCCACCCCAAATCGACCTGCCCCGGACCCCGGGAAACTGGATCGTGGTGGACCGCGAGCCCGGCCAGTACCTCGGCCATCCGACCGCCGTCCTGCTGGAGGACGGCAGGACCCTCCTCTGCGTGTATCCGAAGGGCCATGGAAAGGGTCCGATCCAGCTCCAGCGGAGCCCGGATGGGGGAAAGACCTGGAGCGGACGCCTGCCCGTGCCGGAGAACTGGTCGACCTCCCAGGAGACCCCGACCATTCATCGGGTCGTCGATGCCTCCGGTCGGAAACGGCTGCTGCTCTGGTCGGGACTCCATCCCGCACGGACCTCGATCTCGGAAGACGACGGGGCCACGTGGTCGCCGCTCAAGCCGGCGGGCGACTGGGGCGGGATCGTGGTGATGTCGAGCCTCGCCGGGGTCCGGGACCAGCCCGGACACTACCTCGCCTGGTTCCACGACGACGGTCGGTTCTTCCGGAAGGAGTCCCAGCCGGCGAAGCCCCCGGTGTTCCGGCTGTTCCAGGTGGAGTCGACCGACGGCGGCCTGACCTGGGGACAGCCCCGGGAACTGTTCGCCTCGGCGGACGTCCACCTGTGCGAACCCGGATGGGTGCGGTCGCCCGACGGCACCGAGATCGCCCTGCTGCTCCGGGAGAATCGGCGTGCCAAGCGGTCGCACGTGATGTTCTCGCGGGACGAGGGACGGACCTGGACCCCTCCCCGCGAACTGCCGGCCTCCCTGTGCGGCGATCGTCACGTGACCCGGTATGGACCCGACGGACGCCTGTTTGTGTCCTTCCGCGACACGGCAAAGGAGTCGCCTACGGCCGGGGACTGGATCGGATGGGTGGGACGCTACGAAGACCTGAAGTCCCCGACCGAGGGAACCCGGACGTTCCGGGTCCGCCTGGGTGACAACCATCATGCCTGGGACTGCGCCTATCCCGGGCTGGAGGTGCTTCCCGATGGGACGTTTGTGGTCACGACCTATGGACATTGGGAAGCGGGACAGCCGCCGTTCGTGGTCTGCCGCCGGTTCACCCTCCGGGAGCTGGATGACCTTCTGTCGGCGCAGACTCGGACCGGTTCGAAGTAGTGGGAGTGGCCGGATCTGAAGCCAAGGGATCGTTCGAGACGGATTCCAGTTGCACCCCGCGCATGCAGGTGGGCGCTCACGCGCCCAGTGCCGCAGGGCACTGCGGCACCCACCGTGTCCCGGGGTCGTCCTCTCGTGGCTCCGAACACGCGCGCCGAGCTCTTCCGGTGACGCCAGCCCCCGAACCGATGTAGGCTGGGCGGGTTGCGATCCGATGTGGACCCTTCATAGCTATCTGGTCAGACAGGTCCTGGCGACCTGCCTGCTGACGGTCGCCACGTTCACGGGGATCCTGCTCCTCGGGAATGTCCTGCGCGACGTGTTCGACATGGTGGCCTCGGGACGGGTCGACGCCCGGACGGCACTGGAGGCGATCCTGCTGCTGATCCCGTACGCCCTGGCGTTCGCCCTGCCGATCGGGATGCTCACCGGTTCCCTGCTGGTGTTCAGCCGTCTGAGTGTGGACCAGGAGCTGACGGCCATCCGGGCGGGCGGCATCAGCATCGTGGCCGCCGTGGCCCCGATCCTCCTGCTGGCCGCGGTGATGACCGGACTGAACGCGTGGCTCAACATGGTGGTGGGGCCGAACTGCAAGCAGGCCTTCCGACGCCTCCATGTCGAGGTCGCCCGGCGCGGAGCCACCTCGTTCATCGGGGAAGGACGCTACGTTCAGCTGGGAAACCTCACGCTGTACGCCCGCGAGGTTCGGGGGAACCGGCTGCGGGATGTCCTGATCTACGGGACCACCAACGCCCCCGCCGAGACCGTCGGTGCCGCTCCGAAGGCGATCCGCAACCTCGACGTATGGGCTCCGGAGGGCGAGGTCCTGATGGGCACCAACGGCCTGCCCTCGGCCATCCGACTCCTCCGCCTCCAGGGTCTGTTCCTGACCACCGACGGCTGGCAGTCGCACTTCAACGCGGAGCACATCGAACCCATCCGCACCCTCGAATCGGGTGGGGCGTGGAAGCCGGGGCTGACGATCATGAGCTTCCGGGAACTCCTCGACGAGCTGGCGCTGCGACGCGAGGGCGGGTCGGCGGTGTCGCCAGTACGGGTCCAGATCCACAAGCAGCTCGCCTTTTCCTTCTCCTGCGTGGCCTTCACCCTGATCGGCATCCCGCTCGGGATCCGGGTCCAGCGCCGCGAGACGAACATCGGCGTCGCGGTCGCCCTCGCCCTGCTCGCCGTCTACTACAGCTTCTTCATCCTCGGCCACTCGCTTGATACCCGGGCCCACCTGCATCCCCACCTGCTGTTCTGGGTGCCGAACTTCGCGTTCATGGCCGTCGGGGTCCTTCTCCTCCGACGGGCCGAGAAACCCGCCTGAACCCCGAGGTGGCGCGGCCCGCAGCCGTCCCAACTCAGCCCCGGAACCCGCTCGCCTGACGTCCCCGGACCGTCATCTCCCCGCGCACCAGGGCGCCGATGGCCGCCGGATAAAGTTGCCGCTCCGCCTCCTGGATCCGTGCATGCAGGCTCTCGGCGGTGTCGCCATCCAGCACCGGCACCGCCCGCTGCGCGAGGATCGGCCCGGTGTCGATGCCTTGGTCCACCAGGTGGACCGTGCAGCCGGTGACCTTGACGCCATAGTCGAGCGCCTGCTTCCACGCGGCCAGGCCCGGAAAGGAGGGCAGCAGCGAAGGGTGGATGTTCACGACCCGACCCTCGAACGAGCGGAGCAGCCCCCCCTTGAGGATGCGCATGAACCCCGCCAGCACGATCAGGTCGACCCCATGGTCCAGCAGCGTCTGCCGGTAGCGGTGCTCGGCCTCCTCGTCGAGCTTGGTCCGGAACCCGCCCGGATGCACCTGCAGGGCGGGCAGGCCCCGGTCGGCGGCATGGCGCAGGATCCCGGCGTCGGGAACGTCGCTGATCACGACCGCCACCTCCGCCGGCAGGTTGCCTGCGGCGATGGCGTCGGCGATCGCCACGAAATTGGATCCCTTGCCGGAACCCAGCACGCCCAACCTCCGGATGCCCGAGCCGTTCATGGGAGTGGACGCTATCGGAACCCGCGTCCCCGGAGAAGCACGACGGCGGGACGGGATTCCATCTCGGGGATTCCGTCTCGTCTCACCGACGGTGCCCGGCAATCCTGTTCCCATGCTGGTCACCGAGCTCATCACTGCACGACGCCCCGGATCCCGACGACTTCTCGTAGTCCTGCACGGCCTGGGCGATTCCATGGAGGGGTGGCGCTGGCTCCCGGAGATCCTGGAGGTCGACGACCTGAACTACCTGCTCGTCAATGCGCCCGACGACTATTATGGGGGATTCTCTTGGTACGACCTGTCCGGGGGGGATTCGGAGCCCGGTATCCGTAGGAGCCGGAATCTCCTCGTCCGGCTGCTCGACGCCCAGGTCGAGGCCGGGTTTCCGTCGGAACAGACGGCCCTTCTCGGATTCTCCCAGGGATGCCTCATGACGATTGACGTGGGCTTCCGCTACCCGCGGCGTCTTGCAGGCCTGGTCGGGATCAGCGGATACGTCTGGGATCCGGAGGCGCTCCTTCGGGAACGGTCCCCGGTCGCCACGCACCAACGCATGCTCTTCACCCACGGAAGCCGGGATCCGCTGATTCCCTGTGCCGACGTGAAGGAACAGGTGGACCTGCTGACGGCGGGAGGACTCCCCATTACTTGGCGGGTCTTCGACAAGGTCCACACCGTGGCAGGTGCGGCGGAGGTCGACCTCATCCGCTCCTTCCTGCAGGAACCGGTCCGCGCCTCCGACTGACTGATCCCCGATCCGAATCCATCCGTTCCCGTGCAGGTCTGGAGACCGGCTGGGGAACAGATTTTGACACACCCCGCCGTTTCCAGTTGCTTCACCGCGGTCCGATCATGCGTTCCTCCCTCCGCCGTTCCGTCCTGTCCCTGCTCGCCATCCTCGCCAGCAGCATCCCGACCCTGGCGATCCCCTTCGTCCAGAGCTTCACCCCAAACGTGGGGCCTCCCGGGACTCTGGTCACCCTCACGGGGAGCGGGTTCAGACCCATGGCAGCCCTGCCGATCGTCCAGTTCGGCACGAGTGCCGCGAGCCTGATCAGTGCCACGCCGAACACGATCGTCGTGGTCGTGCCGGAGGGGGCGACGATCGGGCCCATCACGGTCACCGCCATGCCGATCGGCAATGGGCAGTACACCACCCCGGGCTACTTCTTCCTCCCGCCCCGGGTGACGGACTTCGGCACCCGGATGATCGATGGACCCAACATCGAGTTCGAGAAGCCCGTCGTGGCCTCCCCCGGGGCGACACTCACCGTCGTCGGCGCCAACTTCTACGTCCCAAACTATCCACGGCTCCTGGTCCGGGTGGGGGAGATCCCGGTGACCGCAACCGTCACCGCTGACTCCCAGATCCAGGCCACCCTGCCCCAGTGGATCGAGACCGGGCATGTCTCCGTCCACACCGAGGTCGGCGGCACGACCAACCTGCAGCAGCTCGTGTATGGCCCCCCGCTGATCTCACGGTTCACCGCCACCGCCATGGGCGGCGACACGATCGAGGTATACGGGTACAACTTCCGGACGAAGGACGCCAAGGAGCTTGAACTTCGGATCGGCGGGGCGAAGGCCACGGTCGATGTCCTATCGAACACCAACCTGACCGCCGTTGTGCCGAATGCCTCGATCAACGGTCCGCTCGAGCTCCGGGTCCCGGGCGGGGCCTTCATCACCCCGTCCCACATCGTGATCCGTCCCCGCATCACGGGGTTCACGCCGGAGACAGGCGCCGCGGGCACGGTCGTGAAGATCGACGGCAGCGGGTTCAACGGCACGACACGGATCGACTTCGGCTCCCTCCCCGCCGCCGCATTGAAGATCGTCAATTCGATGCAGGCCGAAGCCACCGTCCCAGCCGGCGTCCAGACCGCCGCCCTCACGCTGGTCACCACCAACGGCACGGCGGTGTCGACCGCCCTGTTCTACGGGACGCCGCGGGTGGATTCGTTCTCGCCGGCCTCCGGACGCCCCGGCACCCAGGTCGTCCTGGCCGGACTCAATCTGAGCGGAGCCACCGGACTCACCCTCTCGGGTCTGTCCCTGGCCGGGTTTGAGGTGGTCGACAACCGGCAGATCCGCTTCGAGATCCCTTCCGGGGCCACCTCCGGACGCGTCCGGGTCACCACGCCGGGTGGCAGTGCCACCTCCGAGACGACCTTTATCGTCCGCGGGCCCGAACCCACGGTCACGGGCATGTCGCCCGGAGAGGGCGGACCGGGCACGACCGTGACCCTCCTCGGATCCAACCTCGCCGCCGTCACCAACGTCACCTTCAATGGCGTCCGGGCCTCCTTCACGGCCACCTCGGCAACCACCCTGGAGACCATCGTCCCCTCCTCCGCCACCACCGGCCTCGTCCGGGTCTCGTCTCCCGACGGCGTCGCGGATTCCCCCAAGGCCTTCATCGTCGGCACCTCGGCCGACATCCGGGTCACCCTCTCGGCGAGCCCCAATCCCGCCGTCGCCTATGGCGGCGTGCTGTTCAACCTGCAGGCCTTCAACAACGGCCCCCTCACCGCCAAGGACACCAGCGTAGAGTTCGTGATTCCCGAGGGCATGACCCTGATCGAGACTACTGGTATCATCACCCCAGTGGTGGTGGGACAGAAGCTGACCTGGGAGCGGGGCGCCTTCGGGCCCAACGACGTCTTCCTCGCGGGAGTCCGGGTCGGCGTCACCTCCCCCATGAGCGCCGTCGCTTTGGCCACGATTACCGCGTCCACTCCCGATGCCAATCCCGGCAATAACTCGGCCCGGGTCACCGTGACGGTGGCGTTGCCCCGGCTGGTGCTCGAGGTCCTGGATCCTGCCGAGATCGCCCTTTCGTGGCCTTCGGCCGCCAAGACCCGGTACCAGCTGGTCCGGGCACCCCACCTCGGCGAGCCGTTCGTTCCGGTGACCGAGACGCCGGAGGATGACGGGAACCGACTGCTCCTGATCCGGCCCACCACCGGGTCTTCGGAGCTGTTCCAGCTCCGGCTCGTCAACCCCTGAGCCCGCTCACGGCACCACATCGTCCCGGAGCCCCGAATCGAGTCGCTGCCACAGCCGACGGTCCCGTTTGGTCGGACGCCCCAGTCCCTTGGGACGGCTCGGGACCTCCAGCTGCGACCGGAGCCGCGCCCGATCCAGCTCGTCGGGGGGCGTGAGATCCTCCAGGAAGGCATGGAGCTCTTTCGCCGCCACCCGTGAGGGCGGGCTGCCCACCACACGCAGGGTGCGTCGAAGACGCTCGAGCTGGACCACGACCACCTCGCCCGGATGGACCTCCCGGGCCGGCTTGGCCGGCAGATCCTGAACCCTCACGTGTCCGGACCGGATCGCCCCGGCCGCGAGGGTCCGGGTCTTGTAGACCCGCACCGCCCAGAGCCATTGGTCCAACCGCATCCGAGCTAGGCCTCCACGGGTCCGGGCCGGGATTCCCCGGCCTCGCACCGGGAACACACGCCGAAGAACTCCAGACGATGGCTGATGCGGGCAAACCGATGCCGCTGGGCTAGGGCCTGCTCGAACTCGGGAGGGAAACAGTCGTCGATCTCGACAACCAACGAGCATCGGGTGCAGACGAGGTGATGGTGGTGTCCGTCATCCTCCGGGGTCACCAGCTCGAACCGGGCCGCCCCATCGCCCAGATCGAACCGACGCACCAACCCCATACCCTCGAGCGTATGCAGGTTCCGGTAGACCGTCGCCAGGTCACACATCTGCCCCAGCGCGGCATGGATGTCCCGGTTCGACATCGGCGTCTGATGCCGACGCAGCACGTCGAGGATCGCTTGTCTCGGACCTGTGACCCGACGCGAATGACGCCGCAGCCGGTCCGTCAGCTCGTCGAGTGGCTGCTGGATGAGCCGATGCGGATGCTGGTGCTGTCCACAGGGATTGTTCATGGCCTGGCGGAAGGACGGGGGGGACGGCGCAGAAACCGCGCACCCAGCGACACCAGGAACAGGCCGACGGCGGTCAGGACGATCGCAGGACCACAGGGGAGATCGAACTGGTAGCTCGCGACCACGCCGAGAATCCCGGAAAGAAGGCCGCAGACGAGGCTTAGCAGGAGCTCCTGCCGCAGTGTGGACGCCACGTTCCGGGCGGTCGCCGGTGGGATCACCAGCAGCGAGGTCACCAGGATGATGCCGAGCAGCCGGATGCTGAGGGCGACGGTCAGGGTCAGGAGGACCACGAAGACCAGGTTGAGCCGACGCACCGAGGTCCCGCTCACATGCGCCAGATCCTCGCTCAGGGTCATGAGCGCCATCGGACTCAGGCGGCCCACCAGGAACACCAGCACGAACCCACAGACGACGCCCGCGAGTGCGACATCCGGCCAGCCAACGCTGAGGATATCGCCGAACAGGTACCGGTGCAGTTCACCCCGGAAGCCCCGGAGCTTGCTGAAGCCCACGACACCCGCGGCCATGAACCCCGACATCAGCAGGGCCATGATGGTGTCGGTCAGGAGATCCGTGTTCTCCCGCAGCCACAGCACGAGGAGTGCGACCACCAGACTGACGCCGAGGATCGGCCATGAGGTGTCGATGCCGAGGGCCAGACCGATCGCGACGCCCGCCAGCGAGCCATGGGCCACCGTCTCGCTGAAGAACGACATCCGGCGCGCCGTGACGAACACGCCCAGCACCCCGCACAGCGGCGCCAGGAGCACCGCGATCAGCAGGGCCCGCTGCATGTAGGGCTCGGTCAGCATCGACTCCATCGGTGGACCTCAGCACCCTCCCCCGGGGTGGTGGTGGTGACCCGGACCATGATCGTGGTGGTACGGAGTGAAATGCATCCCATAGGCCTGACGCAGGGAGTCGGCATTCATGACCTCCTCCGGGGTGCCCTCACAGCAGATCACGCCATTGAGCGCGTACACCCGGCAGGCGTGTCGATAGACCATCGACAGGTCGTGGGAGACCAGGACGACCGACAGCTGGCGCTCCCGATGGACCGAGGCGATCAGCTCGTAGAAGGACTGCTCCCCCGGGGCATCCACCCCGGCTGTCGGCTCGTCCAGCAGGAGCAGCTCCGGGGAGCCGATCAGGCTGAACGCCACCAGGACCCGCTGGAGCTGGCCGCCGCTCAGTCCGGCGACAGGACGATCCAGCAGCGGCCCGAGGTCGTGTCCGGGCAGGAGTCCCCGGAGATGCAGGTCGAGGGTGGACCGACGCCACCAGATCCAGTGCCGGGTCTCCCGAAGCCGCAGCGCGAGGAATTCCCGGACGCTGAGCAGGAAGCTGCGGTCGAGGGCCAGTCGCTGGGGAACGTAGCCAACCCGCCCCAGGACCTTCGGACCCAAAGGCTGGCCGAAGATGCGGATCTCACCGGCCGAGGGCTTCTGCAGCCCGAGCAGACAGCGCAGAAGCGTGGTCTTTCCCGAACCGTTGGGACCGATCACCGCGACGATGCGCCCCTTTGGAACATGGAGGTCGATTCCACGGAGGACCTCCGTCTCTCCCAGCGACACCCTCAGGCCGCGCACCTCGAGCGCCAGACCCTCGCGATGGAACCGGATCGAGGCCATGTCATCGAAGCGCACCCTGCAGTACCCGGAGGTTGGCGCGCATGCCCTCCTCGTACGCCTCCGGGGTCAGCCGCCCCGTCTCCAGCGTGTCGAGCGTCGCCACGCCGATCGACAGATCCTTCGCCAGCTGACGCGCTAGCTTCACATCGAACTGGGGCTCCACGAAGAGCGCCGAAACCTTGTCGCGACGGATCGCAGCCGAGAGTTCCGACAGATAACGCGGCGAGGGCGAGGTCCCAGGAACCTCCTCGATCACCCCCACAAGATGCAGGCCGTACCTGCGGCAGAAGTACGGAAAGGCATCGTGGAACGTTACGATGTCGCGCGACTTCAGTGCCCCGATGCCCCGACGCAGCTCCTCGTCGAGCGCCCTGAGCCGGGCCACATAGACACGCCCCCGCTCCGCATAGTAATCGGCGTTCGCCCGGTCCAGCTCGCCCAGGGCCGTGACCAGGTTGCTGACCGCATGACACGCCAGCACCGGATCCAGCCAAAGATGCGGATTGGGAGCCCCCACACGGGCCTCGGATTCATGCCCATGCCCATCATGGTCGTGGTCGTGGTCGTGGTCCTCCTCGCGACCTGCGATCTCGAGCTCCGGTACCCCGTAAATCAGCTGATTCGTGGTCAGTCCGGCGGCGGCCTCCACGACCCGCACAGGAATCTTCCGGTTCTGGAAGACGCGGGAGAACCAGGACTCCAGTCCGAGTCCATTCAGGAAGACCAGATTGGCCCGCTCGACCCGACGGATATCCCTGGGCCGGAACTGGAAGTCGTGGGGCCCGACATTGGGCGGGAGCAGGCTGGCGACATCTGCGCGGTCCCCCACAACGTTGACCGCCCAGCAATAAAGCGGAGCGATGGTGGTAACCACCTGCAGGCGATTCGTCGACTGGGCCGTCGCAACACCCAGACCCAGAGCCCACCCCACCAGGAGGAGACGCCATGCCCTCATCGGCCGAAGATCACACCACATGATTGCAAACAGGTTGCAAGAACCACATCCAAAACAAGAAGCCCGCCGCGGATGCGGCGGGCGCCGGGGCCACCTGGGGCCTACTTCATCAGCAGCATCTGACGGGCGCGCTTGATGGCGCTCGACAGGCGACGCTGATAGGCGGCCGGGAGGCCGGTGTACTTGCGGGGCAGGATGCGGCCGTTCTCGGTGACATACTGCCGGAGGAGGGTGACGTTCTTGAAGTCGACCGCGTCGATCGTGAAATCGACCTTCGGACGCACTCGGGGAGTGCGCACCGTCGATCCACGGCGCTTGGACTTGGACTCGTCGAGCTTGGTTTTGCGGGGCATGGCTTACTTGATTTCGCGGTGCAAGGTGTGCCTACGGAGGGCCGGATTGTACTTCTTCTTCTCGACCTTCTCCGTCTGGAGCTTCTTGTTGCGGGTGGTCTGGTAGCGGCTGGGGGATTTCCCCTCCTTGCGCGCCTCCGTACATTCGATGGTGACTATTTCTCGGGGCATGAGAGTGATTCCTTCTACTCCTTTTCCTTCGCGGCTGGACGCTCATCGGCGTCATCGTCGCCGTCGTCCGAATCCACGGACGAACCGGTCTCCACGGAGCCTAGGGCTCCGATACGACGCTGCTTCAGCGCACCTTCCTTCTCCAGCTGCATCCGGGCCTCGATGGTGAACCGAGCCCAGGGAATCGCATCGAGCCGGGCCCGGGGTATCGGCTTGCCGGTCAACTCGCACACACCATAGCTGCCCTTTTCGATCCGCTTCAGTGCTTCCTCGATCTCGTACAGGGCATCCTGGTCGGACGACAGCAGTCCCAAGGCGAGATCCCGGTCGAAATTGTCGGTCCCGGAATCGCCCATGTGGAGGCTGTAGCTCTCCATCTCGGCCTGCGATTCCTTGGCCAGGCCCGACATCTGGTCCCTCAGCCGGGCGTGGAGATCGAGCAGGTTCTCGTAATACTTCTGCCACTCGGCCTTTACCTTGGCCGCCGGACGCCACGACGGCGCCGCACCCTTCAGCTTCGACGCCAGCGGACGGCCGAGGATCGAGGCAGCACTCGTCAGGCCCTGCACCCGACCCGGCCGGACCGGAGCCTTGACCGGAGCCTTGACCG
>SYEM01000211.1 GCA_005801385.1 Verrucomicrobiales bacterium
TCAAGCCCGCCTGCGCGGCTGCGGACAGTTCTGGGGACAGCCGGGCCTGCCGCCTCTGCTTCGACTCTGCGTCGCGGTCAAAAACAAGGACGCGCACCTTCTCTGGAACTGACTTCCACCAACAACTTCGGGATGCACGGTTCAAAATCCCCAGTCAGGTCTGGACCTTGGAGGTAGTGGATGTAGTCCCCAGTGTTCCAAGAATTCGAACCACCACCGACAATCTCCAGTTCCGTTTCCGTGGCTCCCGAAGAAAGTGCGACTGCCTGCCCCACCCGATACGGGTCGTCACCCGGTGTACGGACAGTCGGGTCACCACTCTGGAAATAACCCATGTCGACCGACCGCCAGTTCGAGACCCGCCCACCGGCCGTGGAACCCTCTCGAATGGGATTCCCCGTCGTGTCGACCACCCCGGTCACGGTCACCGAGAAGGTTTCGGAGGTGAGACCGGCAACATCCAGATACACTGTGTCACCACCGATTCCGGGTCGGACCCCAGTCACAACGCCCTCACTAAGAGTGTAGTTGGAGGGTTTGAGCGAAGTGCTCGAACGGACAGGCTCCGAATATTTTACCCCGACGGTCTTGCGATCAATTGTCCCCACGGAGAGCAGGCGGGGCGGTGAGATGTCATCGACAATCGGCTCTCCGTAAGCCGAGAACTGAACCAACGCCAAGCTGGGTCTTCCGGTTTCAAGGTTGGCTGCCGAAGCATAGGTCCCCACCAATAGCTTGGCCGGCCATTGCTGGTAGCGCTGGCCCACCATGGACCAGGTCTTACCGTCGATTCCCACGTACGCCGCAAACCAATCACCGACGCGCCGGAGACGGATCCACTGGTTGGGAAGGGTCTGTTCAACCCCCATGCCTCCGGGAACCCAGCCAAGAATACGCCCGAAGACCGTATAGTCCTGGCCCCCGAGAGCCCTGCCGGCAACCGTGATTCCCGAGGAGTGGTTTGCCACCTTGATTCCAAAGGACGCGCTCAGCGCATTGGTTCCAACGCGGGCTTGAAGACCTCCACCGGCCCAATAGTCCGGTCCTCCAGCGTTGGGGGAACTGTTGATGTTCCGGATCCGGGCCACCCGGTCGAAATCGCCGGTGATTTCCTCGTAGGCGAACTGCAAAACATCCCCAGGTTGATTCGGATCGGAGGACTTGGGCCAAGGAATCAAACCCGGACCCGCGACGGCGAAATCTCCGGGATCCGTCGCAGCCACCCACCCCTCCGGAACAGCGGTGGACAGGGGGGCTTCGGGGAGGATCGTGACGGACCTGAGCTGGGAAGCCGAACTCGATGCCAGATCGGCGGGGTCAAAGAACCATCCAATCCGGTTCCCCGTCAGCACCACGCTGCCGTTGCTCGGGGCCGGATCTCCGACCTGCGAGACGGTCGCCCCAGCATGGTCGTCCCCCTCCCCGCTGCGATGCACCAATTCGAGGTAATACTTTTTTCCTGCGACCAACGATACCCGACCACCGACCCCAGTCGGCCAGCCTGTTTGGGGGTATTGATCAGACCGATTTGCCCGAGAGCCGGTGACCCCGCGGAGGGGATCGAGCTCGACCCCACCCTCCCAGATCCCTCGCGGACCACCCACCGGCTCCTCAGCGATTCGAAACCGGCTTCGGACGCTCGAATCGGTTCCCAGATACAACTCGCCCCGACCATCCGATGCCATATGGAAGACATAGTCTCCCGTGGCCTCAGGAATGAAGACCGCCTTGATCTGACCCACGAAATGATCTGCGGGCGTGGGTCCGGAGGCGAATTGGTCCAACATCTTCGTCTCGTCAGGATCTCCAAAGTCGCCTGAGGCCGACGGCAACTGGGACCGGTTTTTCCAGCGGTTGTAGAGTGCGCGGCCTGGTTGAAATCGAAATGACCGGAAAACCCCGACAAATGGAATGCTTCTGCCCGCCAGGTCGGTGACTCCGGTTATGGTCACTGGATAGGTCGCCCCTTCGGCCTGGGGAGAGGTGGTGAAGCGAAACTTCCGATCCCCCAAACGGATGCCATGGCTAAGCGTCAAACCTTCCACTTTGTAAGCCCCGGTGCCCAACGCCGAATCGGATACCGGTTTTGAGTACACGATCGTGATCGAGTCAAAGGTATCTGAACCTGTCATGCGTAGGACGGTCGGCCAGGTGCCGAAGTCCAGGGAGCTCACGACAGCCGTCTCACTGCGAACGCTGGCCCCAGCCACCGAGGCCACGACGTGATATCGGGAACCGTTTTCAGTGTTCTGAGTCAGGATCAGGACTGGATCGTTTGCATTCAGGATCGGCAGGTCATTCCTGTACCACTGATATGCGATTGTCCCGGCGCCGTAGTCCCCCTCGTACGGCGACGCGCCCGAGGCGGTGACCGAAAGACGGGCTATTCCATAAAGGTCGGTCGTCCCTCCGACGGGTTGTTGCGACACCGTCACGGCGGCCGACCCACTGGTCTCCACGGGTCCCGAAAGGACAGCACCCCGAAGCGGCGGTAGTTCCTGGGCTGAAGTGCCATCTCCTTCCTCACGAATCGCCACCTGAGCCCAATCGGCACCGACACCTGCCTTCACGACAAAGGTCAGCCCATATTTCTGACCCGCGACCATCGATAGGGCGGCGCTTGTCGATTCAGGGGTCACCCCTTCGACCACATCCCGGAATCCACCACAACACCCGGTCTCCCGGGCAACTGCAGTCGCCGACGCAGGTTCCGGCGGCGTCGGGCCGCTCGGATTGAAGTAAAGGGCGCTTTGACGGTCCGACCGGACGAAGAAGCGGTATCGGGTCGTCTTCGGTGCCGTGAAGACCCCCTTCACCCGCATCAGATACTGGTCGCCGAAGGTGTTCCCGAAACCACTGGTCTCACCGAAGCTCAACCCATTCAGGTAACGGACCTCATCCGGGGGCTGATTCTGGTACCTGGAACTGGAGAGAGCCTCGCTGAGGCTCTGGTCTCCCATTCCGGACCAAATCTCACCCCGCAAGAAGGCGACCCCATCGACAAGCCCTCGGGTGCGGACTGTCAACGCACTCTCGGCTCCGACCAGATTCCCGATGTTCCTGGCCCGGACCCCATACACGTAGTTCCTATCTGGCAGGACCTTTCGGTCGGTGAAGACGGTGGTGCCCAGGCGAGAGGCGATGGGAACCCCATCGCGAAGAACCTCGTAGACAAGCGACGCCCCCGGTTGTCCTGGAACCACCGCGGCATCCCATGTCAGAACCACCCGCTCAGTTCCCACCTCCGTCGTCCGCAGGTTTCCCACGGGCCCCGCGGCTGGCGGTATCGGCTGAGCGGTGGTGAGAAGCCTCAGATTGTCGATGTGAACCGCCTCATTGGCCGCACCCGTGCGGCTGGAAAGGAGCAGGCGACTCGGGCTCGGGAAATACGGCAACGGGAGGTTGTTGATGAGGGTCGCTCCCTTCCAGGTCAGGGTCAGTCGTCCCTCCGGAGTGACCAGGCAGGTGAAGGGCTGCCACGCCAGTCCGCTCCAGGCCCCGACCTGATACGGATCGCCTCCTCCATTCCAGTACGCGGCGTCGAGAGGACCGGTCTGGATGCTGGTCGGGTCATCCGCGGTACCGTTCAGGGTTGGCATCGCCACCTTCTTCACGGTCGCATTATCCACCCTGACGATCAGCCCCTGGATGTCCGTGGCGTCGTTGGGATCCTCTGGGAATGTGTTACCCGTCCATGTGTCGAACAGGATGGACACTCCGGTCCGCACACCCGCTTCCGGATATCCTCCAGCGAATCGGGCCTTGTCCTCCGGGTTCTCCAATACCGGGTCCCCCTCTCGCACGAAACTGAAGCCGAACCCATCGGCAGAGATACCCCCACTGCTCGGGTTGCCAACACGGAGGCTTGCATTGATCGAGAATCCCGTGATGGCCGCCCCGGGATCGATGTTGGGCAGCACGAAGACCGTGTGTTGAAACGGGGCAGCATGACTCAGTGCAAGGAATCCCCCGGATTGCCCTCCGGCAGCAAACCAGGGACGCGGATTTGAGCCAGCCACCTGCACCCCTGGAATTGCCGCTGGGTCCGAGTCAAAGTTGAGCTCGAGGCTCCCGGCAACTCCGTGAACTGCCCCAAGGATTCCAAGTCCGAGGCGCAGAATCCCGACGACAACGTTGCCCCACCCGGCAGCGACGGAGCAACGGATCACGGTTTCCCCTCCTGGGAAAACAAACTCTCCTCCATCGAAAAACCGATCCAGTGCCCCCAAAGGGCTGCTCGAGACGGGAATCCATGCCGCACGTTCAGATGCGCAATCCTCGTGTCAGCTTTGGAATTCCCAAGGCGTGACCGTAAAAGGGACAGGGTTCGGCACCTCACTCGAACTCCATTCGGATCGGGTTTCATCGGCATCTTCGGGAATTTCTTGAGGAAAAGGCTCTGAGTGTTCCCACATCCAGCAGCAGAGTCCAAAGAGGATTCGCTCCGTCAGGACCTCTCGCCCCAAGATCAGGAACCCGTCAACCGAGCCTCAAGGAGCCTGAGATCCGAGAGGAAGGTGTCGGCATCCGGATACCGATCAGAATCACGGATCTGACACGCCCGGTTCAGGATCCGCATGAACTCCTCCCGGAGAGAGGATGGGGAATTCTTGAAGACGGCCGGGGGAATCTCCGGGAACCGCGTCACGGGCAGCGCCGCAAATGCGACGTAGAGCAGTTTTCCGAGGCTGTAAATGTCTCCCGCCGGGGTGCCGTGACCCTCCATCGGGATGTATCCCTGCGTCCCTACCATCGTCACCTCCTGACCCGGGGCTGCGATTTCAGTCACCAGGCCGATGTCGGCCAGCTTCGGACGGTCATCGACGAAGATCACATTGGCCGTCTTGAGATCCCGATGGATCAACCCGTGCCGATGGAGATGGGAAAGAGCCTCGGCCAGCGCGATGCCGTGCCGGACGATGCGGTCGAGTGGAATCGACCCATGCCGCGTGATATCCGCCACGAGGCTTCTCGACTGATAGGACTCCGGGACAATGCGTTGACCAGTCGCCACATCATCCCCCGCCTCCATGATGTAGTAGAAGAAACCATCCGGGTCGTTTCGCCCCACGTGCAGGATGTGGACCAGACCCGGGTGGGACCGGGAGATCGGGGTGAACTTCTGCAGTCCACGGAACTCCCGATCGAAGGGGCCGGCATCCGAAAAGGCAGACCTCCGGATGATTTTGACCGCCTTGAAGTTCCCGATGATATCCCGCGCCAGCCAAACCTCGCCATACGCGCCACTCCCGATCCGTCGGAGCATCTCGTGGTCGGGCACCGCCGGGATCGCGCCGCCCCTTTCGGGAGTCCACGTTTCCTCGGAGGCCTCCACCACCCTCTCTCTGGAGCGGTTTGTACCCAAAGAGGCCCCTCCACCTACAACCGTCGCGGCGCCTGCATCCCAGGCCGGAGACTGAAGTCCGTTTTCCAAGGCGGTCGGGGTTCTTGGCCCATTCGGCGGCAGCATTGCGGTTGTGGGCAGCAAGGAACCCGATGAGTTCCCCATGGAGAAACGCGATGAACGACCGACCGAAACCGTCCGGTGAAACCGGACCGCGAGCGACCAGGCCATGGCCATCGGGACCTGTCCTCCACTGAGCACAAGCCAGGGGAACCAGACGTCAGACGCGCCGGGCAAGACCATGCCAACCAGCCCCAGCACAAGTGAAAGGACGATCCCGACGACAGTGACACCCGGGACCTCCAGAAGCGTCAGGACAAAGCCGAGAACGAAACCCAGGATTCCCAGGACGGTCACCTCAAGCCAGAGGTTGAGGCGCCGCAGAGACTCCCCGTTGACCAGATTCTGGTAACTCGTCGCGATGACCTCCACCCCGTTGATCTGCGCCGTGCGCCAGCGGGAATAAGGCGAGGCAAACTCATCCCTTGCCGGTGGCATCGTGGCCGCTTCGCCCACAAAGATGACCTTGTTCGAGAGCGCCGCATCCGGGATTTCCTGAGGCGACAGGGCGGACAGATAGCTATACGTCGGAACGGTTCCTGGCGGGCCGTAGTAGTTGAGCCAGTCCGATTCTCGCCGGCGCATCGGCTTTCCATGCACCAAAACGGCCAGCGCCTCGACCAAGGGGGGCACATCCTGGAAACCCTGGGCCGGCCGGCGAATGACATCTGAACCAGATGAGATCTCGACAAGGCCCCACCGGCCTGGAGACCGAAACAAGGGACTCGGAGCCTCCACTCCATCGGGCCGCAATTTGGCACCCAGGAAGACACGACCATTTCGGACCATGGCCTCCCGAAGATCGCGATCGACGGGGTTTTCAACGAACCCCGGGGCGGCAACAGCCTGGGCGCTCGGTGAATCGAAGAGAATGTCAAAGGCCACCGCTCGGGCACCCGCCCGGGTCAATCGCTCCAGAAGCCGGGAATGGATCCGCCGATCCCAAGGACGACTCGGTTCCGGGGAGAGTTCGCGATGGGACCGGTCGTCCATGGCCACAATCGCGATTCCTTCAGGAGCACGGACACCGTGCAGCAGGAATCCCAAGTCGTAGCTCAACGGATCCAGGATTCCGGAACCGAGCAACAGCATCCCCACGAAAGCCACCAGGATGCCGCCTCGGATGGCGGCCGCTCGCTCGTCACCCCCCCATGACTTGATCCGCTCAGCGAAGGTGCTCCGAACCGGCGCGACCGTAGTCACACCATCGTCGACAACGATCTTCCGCACCTTCTCATTCCCTGTGGGGGGAATCATTGATCGACGGCTCCGGCTTGAAACCTCACCGATCTCAAGCGGTTCATCGATTCCCTCGATCCGGTAGACACCATGATGGATCCACGACAATTCCGAGCCTTTGCCACCAGACAGCGACCGCATGGCTTGGCGGGCACTCTCGAGTGCGAATCGGGTCAGCAGGATGTTCCCGGGCCCGGCGATGGAGAGGACCGCCTGACAGATGTCGACTTGAATCCCATTGAACCCGCGGGGCCGATCGCCTTCCTCGACGACCTCCACCAACACCTCTCCCACATGTACTGCAATACGCTGCTCCAAGAGCTGTCGTATCTTGCGTCCCAACAGGGTCACCCTCTCCTGGATCTCCAGCGCAAAGCGGACCGCATCGGAGGGCTTCTCGAACACCAGGAAGAAGGCGCCATTGCCTGAGCTCACCTCCAACCCACCGGGGAACCCGCTGAGAACGTCCCGCATTTCCTGCGCGTGCAACTCCAGCAGCCGTATTGCCTGGGCATCACCCGCCTGCTGCTTCAGTCGCGCGACACCAAGGAGTTCAGTACAGACCACAGCCAGAAGACTTGTCCTAAGCCTCTTTTGGAAGTCGGCCAGCTGCGCTAGTTCTTCCTTGGCAGGGCGAAACATTGTAGAAGCACTTCCTTGCGAGCCTATGCCGGCGAAGTGAGCCTCTGCAACCTTCCCGCACCCTTGGAAGCCTCCAGAACCACAATTGCTCGTGCCGTCCTTCGCGCCCTCAACCCACCTCCCTTCGCGATGTCTGGCGATTTTCCAGTCCCCTGCCTTGAAGGCCCAAGCGGGTGCGGTATCTGTCGGGGGTGAGCCACACTCCCCTTCCACCCGACCCCCGGAGGTCCCCGGTGTGGAAGGTCCTGATCGTCCTCACACTGGCGTTCGGATTCAGGATTGGCCCGGCCTCCGCTGCGGCACCCGTCGACGAAGCCCAGACCCAGCTTCGGACCGGTCGCTACGAGGACGCCATTGCCACTGCCAGACAGGCCCTGGCCTCGGACTCCCCCGGTGAAGCGTGGCATCGGGTGCTGCTCGAGGGGCTGCTCACGACCGGACACTACCCTGACGCCCTCGCCGCCTGGACCAATGCCGTCGCTCAGGAGGGGCGGAGCGTCCGACTGCGCTGGCTGGGACGTCAGGTCTTGCTCGCCAACGGCGACACCGAAGGCGCCGCGGCGCAGCTCAACACCATCGCCCAGCTGGTCGGCAACCGCGCCGGCAACTACCGCGACATCCCCAGCCTCGTCGTCTACGGCCAGGCCGCCCTCGCCTCCGGGGCCGATCCAAAGATCGTTCTCGACCGTGTCTTCGACATCGCCCGCAAGGCGGCCCCCAACGAGCGCGAGGTGATCCTCGCCAGCGGCAACCTGGCCCTCGAGAAGCATGACTTCGCCCTGGCCGCCCGACGCTTCGACGAGGGTCTGAAGCAGTCCACCAATGATCCCGATCTGCACTTCGGACGGGCCCGGGCCTTCGCCGGCAGCCAGCGGGACCAGGCCGCGCAGTCGCTCGAGGCCGCACTGAAGATCAATCCGCAACATGTCCCCAGCCTGCTGCTGATGGCCGACCAGCGGATCGATGCCGAGGACTACGACGGCGCCGAGGAACTCCTCAAGGCCGTCTCCAAGACCAACCCGAACCATCCGGAAGCCGCGGCCTACGTCGCCATGATCGCCCACCTGCGGAACCAGCCCGCCGCGGAGGCCGAAGCCCGGTCGAGGGCCCTGCGGTTCTGGACCAACAACCCCAAGGTGCCCCATCTCATCGGCGCCAAGCTCTCCCAGAAGTACCGCTTCACCGAGGGCGCCGCCCTGCAGCGCGAGGCGTTGCGGTTCGATCCGGAATACCTGCCCGCCAAGGCCCAGCTCGCCAACGATCTGCTGCGGCTGGGCGACGAAGACGAAGGCTGGCGCCTCGCCCAAGAGGTCCACAAGCGGGACGGCTACGATGTCACCCAGTTCAACCTCGTCACCCTCCACGACACCCTCGCGACCTATTCCAGCCTCACCAACGCCCACTTCATCGTCCGCATGCAGTCCCGCGAGGCCGCCATCTACGGCCCCCGGGTCCTCGCCCTCCTCGAACGCGCCCATGCGGCGCTGGTCCCGAAGTACGGGGCCACCCTCGCCGAGCCAACGCTGGTCGAGATCTTCGCCCAGTCGAAGGACTTCGGCGTCCGCACCTTCGGCATGCCCGACAACCCCGGCTACCTCGGAGTCTGCTTTGGCCGGGTCGTGACGGCCAACAGCCCCGCGACCAATCCCGGCGGGACCGTGAACTGGGAGGCGGTCCTGTGGCACGAGTTCTGTCACGTCGTGACCCTCCAGCGGACCCGCAACAAGATGCCCCGCTGGCTGAGCGAGGGGATCTCGGTCCATGAGGAGCGCCTGGCCGATCCGTCCTGGGGTGAGCAGCTCACACCGAAATACCGGGAGATGATCCTCGGGACCGACCTCACCCCGATCGCCCGGCTGAGCGCGGCCTTCCTGATGCCCAAGTCCCCACTGCACCTCCAGTTCGCCTACTACGAGTCGTCGCTGGTCGTGGAATTCCTCATCGACCGGTTCGGCATCGACCGCCTCCGCGATATGCTTGGGGATCTGCACGACGGTCAGTTCATCCTCGAGTCGCTCGAGAGGCGCACCCTGCCGATGGCCGAGCTCGAGAAGGAGTTCGCCGCGTTCGCCCGGAAGAAGGCCGAGGGCCTGGCGCCAGGGCTCGACTGGCAGAAGCCGGACTTCGCCAAGGGCAACCGGATCGGTTCGGGCGGCGGGGCGGATTTCGACGCCGAGATGGGGCCCTGGGCCGAGGCGCATCCGACCAACTACTGGGCCCTCGACCATCGGGTGCAAACCCTCCTAAAAGCCAAGCGCTGGGCCGACGCCAAGGAACCGCTGTCGATCCTCATCGAACGGTATCCCGACCAGCAGGGTCCGGGATCCGCCCGGGAACGTCTCGCCCGGGTGCACCGGGAGCTGGGGGAGACCGATGCCGAGTGGGAACGGCTCCAGGAGGTGGTCCGACGCGACGCCGCTGCGCCCGAGGCCTGTCAGCGCCTGATGCAGCTCGCCTCGGACCGCGGGGACTGGGCAACGCTGCGGGTGGCGGCTGAACGGTTCCTTGCCGTGAACCCGCTTGTCGAAACCGCCTACGGTCCGCTCGCCACCGCCGCCGAGAAGACCGGGTCCAACCCCGAAGCCATCGCCGCCTATGAGACCCTGCTGCGACTGGATCCGCTTCGTCCCAGCGAACTCCACTACCAGATCGCCCGTCTCACCGGCACCACGGACCGTGACCGCGCGCGGCAGCACCTGCTCCGGGCGCTCGAGGAGACCCCACGTCATCGCGAGGCGCTCGATCTGCTCCTGAGTCTCGCTCCCCCCGCCACCCCAACTCCGGAGTCGACCCCACGATGACGCTCCGACTCCTCCTCGTTGGACTCGCCCTGTCCTGGGCCGGCTGGGTCTTTGCCCAACGCGGCGGGTTCTCGGGGGGCGGCTTCTTCGGCGGCGGCGAGATCGCCGTCCCGGAAGGCACCCGGACGGCGCGGGAGGTGGATTCCCGGAGCACCGGGACACCGCAGTGGACCAATGCCCCTGGATTTGAGCACGACGTCTTCACCTTTGCCCGGCTGCGCTACGACAAGGATCCGAGCCGACCCGGTCGCCGCGGCGGCGGTGGGTTCACAACCGATTTCCCCGACAGCGACCTAAACCTCTCCTTCCGCCTCCAGCAGATGACCTCGCTACGGGTGGATCCCGACGGCCGACTGATCCGGCTCAACGATCCGGAGCTCCACCAGTACCCGTTCCTGTTTATCTCCGCCCCGGGGGCGCTGCATCTCACAGACCCCGAGACCGACGCCCTCCGAAACTATCTGCAAAACGGTGGCTTCGTCCTGATGGACGACTTCTGGGGCGAGGAGGAGTGGGAGAACTGCGAGGCGGTCATGGCACGGGTGCTCCCAGGTCGGCGCTTCGTGGAGCTGCCCCTCGATCACCCCCTCTACCGCGGCGTGTTCCAGATCCGGGAAAAGAAGCAGGTCGCCAACGTACGGCTCGGCATCGCCAGCGAACAGACCGGCATCACCTGGGAGCGCGAGGACGGCAAGGAGGTCCATCACCGGGCGATCCTCGATGACCGCGGTCGGATCATGGTACTCACGCTCCACAATACCGACACCGCCGACGGCTGGGAGCGTGAGGGCGAGAACGATTTCTACTTCCACACGTTCTCCGAGAAGATCGCGTTTCCCCTCGGGATCAACATCGTCTTCTACGCGATGACGCACTGAACCCGAACCGATGGATCCCCTGCCCCAGCCCCCAGGTACCAGTCGCCCGTCAGCGGATCGTCGGGGTCGGGTCGGCTGGATGCTCCTCGGACTGGTCCTCGTCACCGGACTCGCCCTGGCCCAGCGACGGGGGTACCGCGGGTGGTTCGAGAGCGGCCACATCGGCGACTCCACCCGCACCGCGCGGGAGGTGGAATCACACAGCACCGGGACGCCGACCTGGACCAACGCCCCGGGATTCGAGCGGGATGTGTTCACCTTCGCCCGGCTCCGGTACGACCGCGGCGGACAGTGGGGTCGCGGCGGGTGGTCGACCGACCTGCCGGACAGCGACCTCAACCTCTCCTTCCGCCTCCAGCAGATGACCTCGCTCCGGGTCGACCCCGACGGACGGATCCTGCGGGTCACCGATCCCGACCTCTCCAATTACCCGTTTCTCTATGCCGTGGAACCGGGCGGTCTGAGCCTGGACGAAAGCGAAACCGTCGCGCTCCGCGACTATCTGTTGAACGGCGGGTTCCTGATGTTCGACGACTTCTGGGGTGACAACGAGTGGGAGAATGTCGAGGAGGTCATGTCCCGGGTGCTGCCCGGACGTTCCTGGGTGGAATTGCCGCTCGACCATCCGCTCTACCACTGTGTGTTCCAGATCCGCTCCAAGGGCCAGGTCCCGAACGTCGGTCTCGGGGTCCAGAGTCAGTGGGATGGTGTCACGGCGGAGCGCCCCGACGCCGAGGAGGTCCACCACCGGGCGTGGTTCGACGACCACGGCCGGATGGTCGCCTTCGCCGCGCACAACACCGACAACGGCGACGGCTGGGAGCGCGAGGGTGAGAACGACTTCTACTTCCGGACCTTCTCCGAAAAGATCGCGTATCCACTCGGGATCAATCTGATCTTCTACGTCATGACCCACTGAACCGGTCGCCTGTCCCGGTCAGCACCCCTCACATGTCCACTCCAGAATCCACCGACTCCTTCCAACGCGACCGCGAGACCTTCGAGCGCCTCATGGCGCAGCGTCCCCGGGTCGAGACCGAGCTCGCCAAGGCCGTCGTGGGCCAGCGCGCCGTGATCGAGCAGATCCTGATCGCCCTGGTCTCCGGCGGACACTGCCTCATCACCGGAGCCCCGGGCCTCGCCAAGACGCTCCTCGTGAAGTCGATCGCCCAGATCTTCCATCTCCGGTTTCAACGCATCCAGTTCACCCCCGACCTCATGCCGGCCGACATCACCGGCACCGAGATCCTCCAGGAGGCCGGGGGCGAACGGCGCCTCGCCTTCGTCCGGGGTCCGATCTTCGCCAACCTGATCCTGGCCGATGAGATCAACCGCACGCCGCCCAA
>SYEM01000212.1 GCA_005801385.1 Verrucomicrobiales bacterium
CCCACGACGGATTATTCCCCGCCTGAGAACAACTCTGGCGCGGCGGTCATCGCCAGATCCCGGGACAATTCCAAGACGTCCCGAGCCCGGGAACAGCCCAATGCCCGCTCCGCCATGGCGACGGCCTCGGACCGACGCAGCCGACGCAACAGATGCTTGGCCGCCGGGATCAACGCCGGCGTGACACTCAGCTCGTCCACCCCGAGCCCCACAAGCAGCGGGATCAATGCGGGGTCGCCCGCCATCTCGCCGCAGACCCCCACCCAGCGTCCGTGCGCACGGGCCGCCTCCACCGTCGCCCGGATCAGTCGTGCGATCGCCGGATGGGCCGGGTCGTGCAGTGTCGCCACCCTCGGATTGAGCCGGTCCACCGCCAGGGTGTACTGAGTCAGGTCGTTCGTCCCGAGGCTGAAGAAGTCCACGTGGGGCGCGAAGTCCGGGGCCAGCAGGGCCGCGGAAGGAACCTCGACCATCATCCCCACCTGGAGAGAGGAATCATGAGCGACGCCCCGGCGGACGAGATCGACGCGGCACTCTTCCAGCAACGCCTTCGCCTCGAGCAGCTCATCGAGCGACGAAATCATCGGGAACATCAGCCGCAAACGCCCATGCGCACTAGCCCGAAGGACAGCCCGAAGCTGGGCCCGGAACATGTCCGGGCGGGACAGGCTGATCCGGATCGCACGCCAACCCAGAAAAGGGTTCTGCTCCGCGGTCTGGTCGGGGTCGACCAGTTTGTCTCCGCCCAGATCGAGGGTCCGGATGACCACCGGCGCCGGCGCCAGGGATTCCGCGACAGCACGGTAGGCGGCATACTGTCGATCCTCGTCGGGCGGGGCCTCGCTGTTCAGGAACAGGAATTCGGTTCGGAACAAACCCACGCCATGGGCCCCGGATTCCCGGACAGACGCCACCTCGGAAGGCTCGTCGATGTTCGCTGCGAGTCCCACCTTGGCGCCGTCCAGTGTGACTGCGGGCAGATCCCGTACCGCCTGGAGTCGCACCTCGAGTGCCTCCCGACGCTCCCGGATTTGTCCGTACCGGAACAGCGTGCCATCGGTGGGGCTCAGGACCATGACGCCGTCATGTCCATCGATCAGGACGTGGTCACCGGTCTGCAGCTCCCGTGAGGCCTCGCCGAGCCCGACCACCGCCGGAATGCGAAGCTTGCGGGCGACGATTGCCGTATGGCCCGTGAGTCCGCCGCGATCGGTCGCGAAGCCGAGGACCTTCGAGCGGTCGAGAAGTGCGGTGGCGCTGGGCGAGAGGTCCGGGGCCACCAGGATCACGGGCTCCGCAAGCGTGGAGAGATTGGGTCCCATCTCCCCGAGGAGGTTCCGAATGACTCGGTGGGACACATCCTGAACATCCGCAGCCCGTTCGCGGAGGTATGGATCGTCGGCGGCTTCTAGGGCTGCGCAGAAGCGTCCACAAACGGTCTGGACGGCGTACTCCGCCCCATTCAACCCCTCGCGGATGGCACGGCAGATCTCCCCTACCAGCGCGGGATCCTCCAGGACGAGTCCATGGGCCTCGAAGATCGCGGCCTCCGTCGCCCCCATGGCCAACAGGACCCTCTGGTGGATCTCGAGGATCTGGTGCCGCGTCTCGGCGATGGCCCGGTGGAAACGCTCCAGCTCGGCCTCGGTCTCCTCAGCCGTGATGGACCTCGGACGGACGTCGACGGTGCCCGAGCCGATCCGGAACACCCGGCCATGAACCACCCCGCCCGAGGCGGCCACCCCACGGAAAACGCGCTCCACGGATGGTTCGTGCAGGCGCATCTCGGTCTCCGGTCAGGTGGCCTTCAGCGCGGTGGCGACCCGTGCGGCAGGCGCATGAAGTTCTCGAGGATCCGGCGCCCGTTCTCGGTCAGGATGCTCTCGGGATGGAACTGGACGCCCCAGATGGGGAGCGAGGCATGGCGCAGCCCCATGATCTCGCCCTCCGCGGTCCAGGCGGTGACCACCAGCTCGGCCGGCAGCGTCTCGCGACGGGCCACAAGGGAGTGGTAGCGTGTGGCCAGGAAGGGATTGGGCATGCCCTCGAAGAGATCCTGTCCATCGTGAAGGATCGGAGAGGTCTTCCCATGCATCATGCGATGGTTGACCACCACCTCGGCCTCGAAGGTATGGGCGATGCACTGGTGGCCCAGGCACACCCCAAGGATGGGGACACGGCGATCGGCGAACGCCCGGATGATCTGGTTGGAGAGACCTGCCTCGCGTGGGGAACACGGTCCCGGTGAGATCAGGACCCGCTCGGGTCGGAGGGCCAAAGCCTGCTCGACCGAGATCTGGTCGTTCCGGTGCACCTCCATGGCCACGCCCATCTCCCCGAGGTACTGCACCAGGTTGAATGTGAATGAGTCATAGTTGTCGATGACCAGCAACATCGAGGGGAGGATATGGGGGACGTCCATCGATTGAAAGCCACAGACGGTGGATTTCGAGACCACCAGGATGGACCCACTTCATTCGGGCTCGGTAGGCCCGGATGTGGGGATTCGGACTTGGCACTCCGGGGAAACCGCTCCAATAAATGCGCCCATGGCAACGCGGCCTCCTGTCACCTTCACCGGCACCTCCCCATCGGATGTCTCCCATTTCATCCGTCAGCAGGGCATCGACCTGAGCCTTTTCCGGAGGGTCGTCGTCGATCCCACCCAGACGCGCGTTCTGGACGTCAACCGGAGCGAGCTCCGGTTCCCCGGCATCAGCTATGGCAATCCCCTGCTGCCAGTGATTCTGAAGGAAGCCGGCGCCTCCTTCGACCCTTCGGTGCTGGATGCACCGCCCCCGACGCCGGACCAGATCCGGGATTTCCGGGTCTCCGCCACATACCCCTGGGCTCACGACCGGATCGCCTGAGGCCGGTGCATCCCGAAGTTGTTGGTGAATGAGCTGGACTACCAGGGTGGAGGTTGGGAGAAAGGGGGATGGACGCAACGGAAGTGATTCAAGGGCGAAGGCTCTCCGAGAGGGATGTGGAGGAGTTGAGGAGCTGGATGGG
>SYEM01000213.1 GCA_005801385.1 Verrucomicrobiales bacterium
CTGGGGCTATCAGATCGCCAAGGAGGTCTTCGGGGCGGTCGAGATCGACGGCGGCCCATGGTGCCGGATCCCTGAGGGCAAGCCCGGCGCCGGCATCGTCATCAAGGATTCCATCGCCGACATCACCCTGCAGCAGGTGCTGACGCGTCCGACCGATTTCGACGTCATCGCCACCCTCAACCTCAACGGTGACTATCTGAGCGATGCTCTCGCGGCCCAGGTCGGCGGCATCGGCATCGCACCCGGCGGGAACATCAACTATGTGACCGGCCACGCCATCTTCGAGGCCACCCACGGGACCGCCCCGAAGTATGCGGGCAAGGATGTCGTAAACCCGGGCTCGGTCGTCCTCAGCGGAGAGATGATGCTGCGCCACCTCGGCTGGACCGAGGCCGCCGACTTGGTCCTCAAGGGCCTGAACGGGGCGATCGGCAGCAAGCGGGTCACCTACGACTTCGCGCGACTCATGGAGGGCGCGACGGAAATCAAGTGCTCGGCCTTCGGCGACAACATGATCGCCCACATGGGTTAGCACAGAGCCAAGGGCGGAGGTCCAGGGGCGGGGCGAGGAAGGTTTAGGGTTCAGTCGGGGTGGCACCTTCCCACGCCGGTTCCCTCGGCCGATCCGCCTGCATCGACTCACAACATGCCACCTCCCCGACGCTCCGTGCCTGCCACCAAGAAAACCCGCCCAACCCACGGGGAGACCCGGTTCTTCAACCGGGAACTGAGCTGGCTAGAGTTCAACCAGCGTGTGCTGGACGAGGCGCTGGACGGGCGCAACCCCCTGCTCGAACGCCTGAAGTTCTTCTGCATCGTCAACTCGAACCTCGATGAGTTCTTCGAGGTCCGCGTCGCCGGTCTCAAGCAGATGGTTTCCGAGGGCCTGTCCGAGCCCACCCCAGATGGCCTCACCGCCGCACAGACCCTCCAAAGGGTCCGGGACCGCGTGAGCCGTCTCATCGGCGATGCCAATCGCTGCTGGCGTGAGGAGATCCGGCCTGCCCTGGACCGCCACGGCATCCGGTTCCTGGAGCCCTCGGAGGTGCCGGTGGCCGACCGGGAATGGCTCAAGACCTACTACCGGGAAAGCGTCTCACCGGTCCTCACTCCCCTCGCCATCGATCCGTCGCACCCCTTTCCCCAGCTCCTCAACAAGTCGCTGAACCTGATCGTCCGACTGCACGGCATGTTCCATGGACAGCTCCGCCGGTGGCTCGCCGTGGTCCAGGTCCCCCGGGGACTGCCACGACTGGTGGAGCTGCCCGGGCGGAGCACGGGAAAGGAATACGTCTTCCTCAGCCATCTGATCAGCCAGCACCTGGCCGATCTCTTTCCGGGGATGACCCTCGAGGGGTGCTGGAGCTTCCGGGTGACCCGGAACAGCGAGCTGTACATCGACGAGGAGGAGGTGCCGAACCTGCTCCGTGCCGTGGAGCACGAGCTGGACAAGCGCAAGCGGGGGGCGGCCGTTCGACTCGAAGTGTCCATCGACTGTCCGGAGGACATCCGCCGTTCGCTGCTGGAACATGTGGGACTCGGGGCGGAGGACCTCTACGTGGTGGATGGCCCGCTCAATCCCACCCGCCTCATGGCAGTGCTCGAAGGGGATCACTCGCCGGAGCTGCGGGACCCCACCTTCGTCGGTTCCGTCGCGCCGGATCTACGCCCGGGAAACGACCTTTTCGCCGCGATCCGGAAGCGCGACATCCTGCTCCACCATCCCTACGACCACTTCGGGACCGTGGTGGAATTCCTGGAGCAGGCCGCGGCGGATCCGAAAGTGCTGGCGATCAAGCAGACGCTCTACCGGACAGGAGGGGATCCCCGGATCGTGGGTGCCTTGATGAACGCCGTGAAGAACGGCAAGCAGGTCACCGCCGTGGTGGAGCTCAAGGCCCGGTTCGACGAGGCCAACAACATCCGCTGGGCCCGGGCACTCGAGGAGGCGGGGGTCCATGTCATCTACGGAATCTTCGGCTACAAGGTACACTCCAAGGTCACCCTCGTGGTGCGGGCCGACGACGACGGGATCCGCCGATACGTCCATCTGGGAACCGGCAACTACACCCCCAACACGGCACGCCTCTACACCGACCTCAGCCTGCTGTCGTGCCGTCCTGAGCTGGGGGCGGACGGCACCGACCTGTTCAACCTCCTGACCGGGATCTGCCATCCGCAGCCCATGCGTCGTCTCCTCGTGGCGCCCCACGCGATGCTGAAGCGCCTGCTGGAGCTGATCGACCGTGAGTCGGCCCACGCCCGAAGCGGGCTGCCCGCCAGGATCATCGCCAAGATGAACGCCCTCGTGGACACCGAGGTGATCGAGGCCCTCTACCGTGCCTCGGACGCCGGCGTGGAGATCGATCTCATTGTCCGTGGCATCTGCTGCCTCCGTCCCGGCGTGCCTGGCCTGAGCGAACGGATCCGGGTCCGGAGCATCGTCGACCGCTTTCTGGAGCACGCCCGGATCTGGCACTTCGAGAATGCCCAGCGGCCAGAGGTGTTCGTCGGTAGCGCCGACTGGATGCCACGGAACCTCCACCGTCGGATCGAAGTGGTGTTCCCGATCGAGGACGGAAGGCTCCGGGACCAGATCGCCTCCGGGATCCTCGCCGTCGAACTGGCCGACAACACGAAGGCCCGCCAGCTGCAGCCGGATGGCACCTACGTGATGCCCGCGCCGGGACCCAAGGTGCGACCCCAACGCGCCCAGGCGGAATTCATGGCCCGTGCAGCGTCTGGCAGGAAGTCCTCCTCCCGGACTGCGCAGACCACCCAGCGCTTGAAGTTCGTGCCCCGGACTCGACCTACCTGAGGCCCCGCCCCTCCGCCGGGTGCCGGCCTCCTCGGTGGACTGAGACAAACTTTTCGTTGGCATGGGGACGCCGCTTGTCTATCTACACCGAACTTCGCGCGAGGTTAGCTCAGTGGTAGAGCACTTGCTTCACACGCAAGGGGTCGCAGGTTCGAAACCTGCACCTCGCACCATCCCTCCCCGCCCCCGGGTCCCACCCTCCCGGGCCTCAGCATGATGCGCTCCTCCGTCACCATTTGCCTCGTCCCGGAAGCCCGTCGCGGCCCCTTCGTCTTCCATGGCAGCCTCGCCGAGGGCTGCGCCCAGGCCGCGCAGGCGGGATTCGACGCCATCGAACTGTTCCCAACCCACGCCGATGAGGTCCATTCGATGGAACTCCGGTCGCTGCTGCGTCAGCACGGACTCCAGCTCGCTGCGATGGGCACCGGTGCGGGTTGGCTGACCCGGAAGCTGAGCCTCACCGATCCCGATCCCCACATCCGGATGTGCGCTCGTGACTTCGCCGGGGCCATCGTCGATTTCGCAGGGGGCTTCGGTGCACCGGCCATCATCGGATCGATGCAGGGACGGGTCGCCGATGGTGTCCCGCGGGAACAGGCGTTGGCCTGGCTGCGGGAGGAACTCGACCAACTGGGACCGCGAGCCCATGCCCTTGGGGCCCCCCTCCTCTACGAGCCCCTGAACCGGTACGAGACGAATCTGTTCAACACCCTCGTCGAGGCCTGCGAGTTCCTCGGCACCCTCAGGACCCGCAACGTCCGGCTCCTCGTCGACCTGTTCCACGCCAACATCGAGGAAGCGGATGTCGCGACCGCGATCCGTATGGCAGGCCCCCGGGTCGGCCACGTGCATTTCGCCGACAGCAATCGACGTGCGATCGGGCTCGGCCACACCGATGTGGCCCCGATCATCGAGGCGTTGAAGTCGATCGGGTACGACGGCCACCTCTCCGCCGAGGTGCTTCCGCTGCCGGATGCCGAGACTGCGGCCCGCCAGACGATCCAGAGTTTCCGGAAGTGGATCGGTGGAGGGGTCTAGGCTTCCCAGTGGCCCCAGCGGTGTCGGGGCCCTGACACAACCGGCAAGCCAAGGTCGAAGGACCCACCCGTTTGGGGTGCAGAACCGCTTATCAAACACAACCGTCCGGGACCCTCATCGCGGCTTTTTCCTGATTGCCTTCAGGAAGGCGTCACCACTCGGAGCCGCCATACCCGACTGGAGCCATTGTTTCAGTCGGGCTGCGTCATCGAGCAATGCTCGCTGAACTGTGGAACGATCCACCATCGCCAGATCTAGGGATGGACAGCCATGGGGTGGGACATGGGGACCAAGCCCTGTCGGCCCCTGCAACCGCTCCCAACGCACCGTCCGCAGCACGGCGGACGCCTCCGGATTTTTCCCTGATTTCCCGTAAGGTTCTTTGAACAGCCGCGACTGACAGTGCCAATGCAACTCCTTAGGAGCGAACAGAGGTGGGTCGTGGTCGGATGGACCGCCGCCTATGCTGCCCTCACGGCCACCGATGCAGCCTCGACCCTATTGGCACTCCGGTCCGGCCGGGGCCAGGAGGCGAACCCCCATGTGGCGGGTGGGGACCAGGGCTTCAATCTCGAACGCTTCCTGTGGATCAACGGCCTCCTGTTCCTATTCCTGCTGGGGATGCTGATCTGGTCGATCCGGGCGAGACACAGGGTGGATCCGGTCTATCGCGAACGCCCCCTCCGTGCCTTCTGGAACTGGCTGTACGTGAACCCCTTCTCGGACCGGAACGTCCCTAGGGCGGCCTTCCACTACCTTACCGGTTCCCTGCTGGTGCTCGGGTTCAAGCTGCTTGCCATGGGGAACAACCTGCTGATCGCAAGCGGCTCGCGGGACCTTCTGACACCCGTCGCGAGAGTGGTTTTCCGATGGGTCCCGGGTGCGCCGGGATACTGGGTCCTGATCTTCCTCCTGTTTCTGCCCCTGTGGTGGGTATCGCTGCTCTGTGCAGGATTCCTTTCCAGACGATGGCATGCGGAGGACATCGGTCGGGCGATGCTTCAGAAGTGACCATGCAGACCGGACTCCTCGAACAGCTGCTGGAGAGCCATCGAGGGATGGTGGATCGGGTTCTCTCAACCTATGAGCGATCTCCAGACGCCCGCGCGGACCTGAATCAGGACGTCGCCATTGCCCTCTGGAGGACGCTGCCACGGTTTCGTGGCGAGGCCTCGCATCGGACGTTGATCGCCCGGATCGCCCACAACATCGGAGCAGGACATGTCCGCCGCGTGATCCGTCGCGGTGCCTCCAAACCTATCGATATGGGGCATCCCTCCGAAACCGCGGACCCCGACCAGATCGTTGCCGCGAATTCCCTCCGCGAAGAGCTCATCCTCGCCTTGGAATACCTTCCCCTGTCCCAACGACAGGTGGTCTCCCTGCACCTGGAGGACTTCAGCCATGCCGACATCGCCGAGACCCTCGGGCTCACCGAAGGCGCGGTGGCGGTACGCCTCCACCGGGCCCGGGAATCCCTGAGCCAGTGGATGAAAACACGATCCACCGTTCCATGAACGGATCACCACCATCCTGGAACACTCTCCGACAGGTCTGGAAACTGGATCCCGTGGCCGGGTCGATTGTCCCGCAAACCATAGATATCCATGCCATCTGCGATGCCGAGACACGACGCCTGCGCCTGCGGGTGCTGAGCGATTGGGTTTCAGCCTTGATCGGGAGCGGCTTCTTTCTGGCACTGGGAACCCAGGCGGAATCGGTCTGGGGCCGGACTGCCTTCGCGCTCGTCGTGTTGATGACACTGTTCTACCCGCTGTGGACCCGACATGCCCGTCGATCCCTCTGGCAGGCGTCCGCGGACACACCGCAGGCGTATTGGACTCTCCGGGCCAACCGCGCCCGCCACACCCTCCACCTCGTCCGGATCGCTCCGTGGGTCTTCCTTGCCGGATGCCTCGTCGGAATCGCCCTCCATCGCGGACTCCCGGAGACGGACACCTCGAGGATCCAGCCACTGGTCCGCGGATGGATGTTTCCGATCGCTGTGATCTTCCTCGTGCCCATGACCGTCCATGCGATCCAGCAACGACGGCACCAACAGGGAATTCTCCGGGAGTGTGAGACCGTGCTGGCCGACCTGGCTCCAGAATCCGAAGAACCATCCCTGACTCCTACGCCAGCACCGCCTTCACCACCTCTCCATGGACGTCGGTAAGACGGAACCGGCGACCCTGGAACTTGTACGTCAGCTGCAGATGGTCGATGCCCATGAGGTGCAGCAACGTGGCGTGGAGGTCGTGCACGTGGACCGGGTTCTCCGCGACGCTGTAGCCGAACTCGTCGGTTGCCCCATAGACCATCCCCGGCCTCGCTCCGCCCCCGGCCATCCAGACCGAGAAACAGCGGGGATGATGGTCCCGGCCGTAGTCGGTCGGGGTCAGCTTGCCCTGCGAATAGTTCGTCCGCCCGAACTCCCCGCCCCACACCACGAGCGTGTCTTCCAGAAGCCCGCGCGGTTTGAGATCCTTCAGCAGCGCAGCGCACGGCTGGTCGGTCTCCTTGCACTGCTGACGGATCCCGTTGGGCAGTCCGCCGTGCTGGTCCCAGCCCTGATGGTACAGCTGGATGAACCGCACCCCGCGCTCCGCCAGTCTCCGGGCCAACAGGCAGTTTGCGGCGAAGGTCCCCGGTTTCTTCGCGTCAGGGCCGTAGAGGTCGAAGGTCGCGTCGGACTCCTTCGAGAAGTCCATCACGTCCGGAACACTCGTCTGCATCCGATAGGCCATCTCGTACTGGCCTATACGGGCGTCGATCTCTGAGTCGCCCGATGCCTCCGCCGCGGTCTGGTGAAGGTCCCGCAGACGATCGAGCATGAGGCGCCGGTTCTGCGGAGAGATGCCGTCCGGGTTGCTGAGATACAACACCGGATCCTTGCCCGCCCGGAACTGCACGCCCTGGTATCGGGACGGAAGGAATCCACTGCCCCACAGTCGGGCATAGAGCGGCTGGTCCACCTTGCCCCGGGTGATGAGCACCACGAAGACCGGCAGGTTTTCGTTGTCGCTGCCGAGTCCGTAATGGACCCACGATCCAAAGCTCGGCCGTCCACTGAGCTGGGATCCGGTCTGGAGGAAGGTGATGGCGGGATCGTGGTTGATTGCCTCACTGTAGAGTGAGCGGAGGACGCAGAGCTGATCGGCGACGCCGGCAGTGCGGGGCAGAAGCTCGCTGATCCAGGTCCCTGCCTTGCCATGCTGGTCGAATTTGAAGGCGGAACCCGCGAGCGGCAGGGACGCCTGGTTCCCGGACATTCCGGTCAGGCGCTGCCCCATCCGCACGGAATCCGGCAGCTGCTGTCCCTGGCGCTCGTTCAACAGCGGTTTGTAGTCGAACGTCTCCAGCTGGGACGGCCCACCGGCCATGAACAGGTAGATGACTCTCTTGGCCTTCGGGGTGAACGGCAACCGGCCCGTGAGCACCCCGGGGTCGCCGGCGGCGTGGGCGACGGTGGGATTCAGCAACGACCCGAGGGCGACACCGCCGAGGCCCATGCCGAACCGGTTGAGGAACTGGCGCCGGCTGAGATCGGTCGCCGGCACATGACCCGTGCAGAGGGAGGCATTCATCGCTTCATCACAAATTCGTCGTGGTTCATCAGCGTGCTCACCACAAGGGTGGCCGCGGCGAGATCGACCGGCGGCAGGGACGGATCGACCGGTTTCTCACCCGTCTTGAGCAACTGGGCTGCCTCCTCCGGTTTCTGGCTGAAATACGCGCGCTGTTCCTCGAACAGCTGACGCAGGATGCGGGTCTCGGAGGGCTTAGGGACCCGACCCAGAACCCGCTGGAACGCCCGCTCGATCCGCCCGTCGGCCACAGGATCCCGCCACAGGGACTCCGCCAGCACCCGGGCCGCCTCGAGGAACTGGGTGTCGTTCAGCAGGACAAGCGATTGCAGAGGCGTGCTCGTGACCTCGCGGTTGGCGGTGCAGACCTCGCGTGTGACGGCATCGAAGCTCAGCATCGACGGCGGCGGGGCGGTCCGACGCCAGAAGGTGTAGAGGCTCCGTCGGTACAGCTTCTCCCCGTGGTCTTGGGAATAGCTCTTCCCGGTCCCGGCCTCCTCCCAGACCCCGGGAGGCTGGTACGGCTTGACGCTCCGTCCGCCGATCTCGGGACTGAGCAGTCCACTGACCGCGAGGGCCTGATCGCGGATCTGCTCCGCGCCAAGGCGATGCTTGGGGCCCCGGGACAGCAGCCGGTTTTCCGGATCCTTGGCCACCGACTCCGGGGTTCCCTCCGAGGACTGCTGGTAGGTGGCGGATTGGACCATCAGCTTGTGGAGGGCCTTGAGATCCCAACCTGAGCGGATGAACTCGCCCGCCAGCCAGTCCAGAAGCTGCGGATTGTCGGGCAACTGCCCCTGGGCACCGAAGTCGTTGAGGGTGCCGACGAGGCCACGTCCAAAGTGCTGCTTCCAGACCCGGTTGACCGCCACGCGGCTCGTGAGAGGATTCCTTGGATCGGTCACCCAGCGAGCAAACCCGAGCCGGTTCCGGGGCAGATCAGACGGAAACGGCAGGATGCGCTCCGGGGCATTCGGCCCGACGGGATCCGCCGGTGAATCGTACGCCCCACGCTTGAGAACGAAGGTCGGTCGACGTCCCGGCATCTCGGTCATCACCATGATTTCCCGAGCAGTGCCGACGAGGTCATTCTCTGCGTCACGGAGTTTCTGGACGGCGGCAAAGGCCTCCTGATAGGCGACGTCCTTCCGCGCGAGATAGGCCTGGAACGCGTCCTCGAGATCCCCGTCGGCTGAGTACCCCGCCAGGGTCTTTACCTCACCTGGGGTGAGGCAGGTGTTGAAGACCTGAAGTTCATCGATCTCCCCATTGCGGAATCCCCGGTCCCGAAACCGTGCCGCCAGGCTGAGTCGGATCGATCCCTCACCCGAATCCCCCCAGGCACCCCGATGCTGGATGTCCCGGGTCAGCCGGTCGCGCACCACTTCGGTCTCCAGCGGCAGCCCGTTCCGGTACAACCGGACGCCAGCGGCCCGACTGGAACCGTCATAGGTCACCGTGATCTCGGACCAGTCGTTGAGCGGCAGCGGATCCTTGGCGCGGACCGCCAGGGCGTTGCCGGGCCAGAAATGGATCAACGCGAAGAACGGCCGGCCGTGGTCCAGCACCAGTTCATAGCCTCGGCTGCCGGAATCGGTCCAGGCCTGCGAATAGTGGAGGATGACTGCCCGATCGCGCTGCTCGGTGGGACGAAGCCAGAGGTCGAAGCTGAACGGCTGGGTCCGCTTGAACTGTCCGGCAACGGGCACCGTGACCGAGTTGTCGCCGCTGAAGCGGAATGCCTGGCCCCATTTTCCAGGCGAGATCTCCGGACCTTCCGACAGCGATGCCGCATTGGTGCTCATCCGATCCGGCGTCCGGTTGTCGACGATCGCATCCAGCGTGTAGTGGGCCACCGGGGTCGGCAGGGCTGGCTGCGAACTGGTAGCAGCGAACCTGGTTCGGGCCTCCTGGATGACAACAGCGAGCCGCTCCTCGGCCTGGGCGACCTGACGCTGGAGCTCCGCATGACGAGCCTTCGCATCCCCTTCCCATCGCAACAGCGTCGGGGTGGGCGTGGCCGCGGTGAAATGGGAATACAACCCGGACTCGTCGATGTTGTTGAAGAATGCTGCCAGCGAGTAGTAGTCGCGCTGGCTGATGGGGTCGTACTTATGGTCGTGACAGCGCGAGCATTCGAGGGTGAGCCCCAGGAAGGCGGTGCCCATGGTATGGACGCGGTCGGCCACGTATTCGTGGCGGAACTCCTCCTCGATGCTTCCCCCCTCGTTGGTCTGGCGATGGAGCCGATTGAAGGCGGTGGCGAGGATCTGTTCATCCGTGGCCGCCGGCAGAAGATCCCCGGCAAGCTGCCAGGTGATGAACTGGTCGTAGGGCAGGTTGTCGTTGAAGGCCTTGATCACCCAGTCGCGCCAGGGCGAGAGATCACGATCGGCATCGGTCTGATACCCATAGGTGTCGGCAAACCGTGCGAGATCAAGCCATTCGTTGGCGCGACGCTCCCCATACGCGGGCGAGGCCAGCAGACGGTCGATCGCCTGTTCATAGGCCGCCGGCGAGGGATCCCGGACGAACGCCTCGAGTTCCTCAGGAGTCGGGGGGAGACCGGTGAGGTCGAGCCGGATCCGTCGGAAAAGTCGGGCAGGATCTGCCGGCGGCGACGGCTCGAGACCCGCCGCAGCCAGGCGGGCTGTGACAAACTGGTCAATCGGGTTGACGACCCGCACCCCTTGCGGGGCCTTGGGCGGGGTGGATCGGTTCAGGGGCCGAAAGGCCCAGTGATCCCCCCACTCGGCGCCCTGCTCGATCCAGCGGCGCAGGACCCCCTTTTCCGCCGGACTGAGCTCCAGGTGCGAATCCGGCGGAGGCATGATGTCGTCCGGATCCGTCGTCAGGACCCGCTTCATGAGTTCCGAGCCCGCTGGATCCCCGGGTTTGATGATCCAGGTGCCATCCTTCCTCGGCTGGAACAGACCTTCTCGCTGGTCGAGACGGAGCTTGGCCTTCCGGGCCTTGTCGTCGGGCCCGTGACAGAAGAAGCAGCGATCCGAGAGGAGTGGCCGGACCTCGAAGTTGAAGTCGACCCGTTCCCCGGCTGCCGCGGTCCAGACGAGCGCGGCGCCGAGGGGCAGGATCCAGCCGATTCGCGAAGGGATCATGGTGAAACTGTAGAGACGGAGAGGCGGCATGTCCGCCGGAAACACGGGATCGACGGTCGGAGGCGGAGGACTCTTCACCCCGGAAGCCGTGGCACCTCACCTCGATCGGGAGTCGACAGGAGATCAGACCGGAGCACCACCCCGTTCCTCCGCCTGCCCGAGAGCCGGGTGGTCGAGCTAGGGATGCGGATGAAATTCTGAATCCAGGGGATGTCGCCGACTACTGCACGACCCCATCGGCCCGGAGCCACGGGGACCCGCCGTAGTACCACTTCGAGGAGAGCATGTTCTCCACATGGGTGTCGGCGAAGGCCACGTTGCTCTTGCCGGTATGACGCAGATGCGGTCCGCCCCAGTTCGGATCCTGGGTGGACGGCACGGTGACACATCCATCACACGGACTGCTGTTGACCGGGTCGTGAAGGACCCAGGCGCCGGCCTTCTCCGGAGACTTCACGGTGACACACTTCAGCGGATCCTTGGTGGACTGGGGCTGGCTGGCTCCGTCGGTCAGGTGCACGGCGGTGGACGGTCTCTTGATCGAGGAATCCTTCTGCTGAGGATACTTCGAGGCATCCCAGACACTGGGCCAGTCGCATCCGCCCAAGCCGAAGTTCATGGCGTAGTTCGACACCGCCTTGTCCCGCTGGTCGCTCGGATACAAGGCCACCAATTCCTTGAACTTCTTGGTCTTGCTCGGGCAGAGGATGAGGTTGGTGGTCTGGGTGAACGGGGCCAGGAAGTTGAACCACGCCTTGCGCTCCACGTTGGAGCCCCGGACGGCAAAGGTCGGGGTGAACCGTCCGCCGAAATCCCCGCCATAGACGCTCTGCGCGATGGCCATCTGGCGGAGGGCGTTCATGCAGCTGGTGGACTTCGCCTTCTCCTTGGCCTTCGACAGGGCAGGCAGGAGCATGCCGGCGAGGATGGCGATGATGGCGATGACCACGAGCAGCTCGATCAGGGTGAACCCACGGCGAGCGGGACGGAGGGTTGAGGCATTCATGGAATTCCAGGATCCGATCCTGACCATAGCCAATCGGCACCGGGCAACGCCACCCCTATCCTTCCCGGTTCAACCCGATGAGAAGCGCGCCAAGGGCCTGTGCGCGATGGCTGATCCGGTTCTTCACCGACGCACCCAGTTCCGCGAGCGAACGCGTCTCGCCCTTCGGGACAAACAGCGGGTCGTATCCAAATCCCCCGGCGCCGGCGGGCTGGGACTGGATCCGGCCCTCGCAGACCCCGTCATACGATCGGACATCCCGCCCATAGACCCCGTCTGGGATCCCGGGGCGGACAGGAACCAACACCAGCACGCATCTGAACCGGGCAGTCCATCGTTCGACCGGGAATCGGGCCAGTTCCTCGAGAAGGCGGGTGTTGTTCTCGGCGTCGGGTGCATTGCCGGACCGGCCAGTTCCGAGATAGGCAAAGCGGGCCGAGTGCACCCCCGGTGCGCCGCCCAGGACGTCCACCTCCAGACCCGAGTCATCGGCCAACACCCAATCCGGCCAGGATTGGCCCGAGCCTGACGAGAGATGTCGGGCCCAGGCGAGGGCCTTGATCGAGGCATTCTCGGCAAAGGTCGCACCCGTCTCCTCCGGGTCCAAACGGACGCCGACATCCTTCTGGGAGACCACACGGAATCGCTTCCCGAGAACCGATCGGATTTCCTCGACCTTGTGGGCGTTGCCGGTGGCAACAAGCAGCGTCTGCATGCCTCGGAGGCTACCATAAGGCCGTCGATGCCGGAGTCGGATTTCCCGGACTCGAAGTCCCGCGCAGTTTGAACTTGGGACTTTTTCCGGTGTCCTTCCCCCACAATACTTCCGATCTGACATCATGAGCTCCGTCACCGCCCTCAACGCCGCCGTGCAGGAAGCCGGCGCGTTTCTCAACCCGCTGTTCTCCGAGATCCAGCGGTGCGTCGTCGGCCAGAAGTATCTGACCGAACGCCTCGTGATCGGCCTGCTGGCCAACGGACACGTCCTTCTCGAGGGCGTCCCAGGTCTCGCGAAGACGCTGTCGGTCAAGACCCTGGCGACTGGACTGCACGTGAAGTTCAGCCGGCTCCAGTTCACTCCCGACATGCTGCCGGCCGACGTCGTCGGCACCCAGATCTACAACCCCCAATCCGGCACGTTCTCGGTCCGACGCGGACCCGTGTTCGCCAACCTGGTGCTGGCCGACGAGATCAATCGGGCACCCGCCAAGGTGCAGTCGGCCCTCCTCGAGGCCATGCAGGAGCGGCAGGTCACGATCGGCGACCAGACCTTCAAGCTCGAGGAACCGTTCCTCGTCCTGGCCACCCAGAACCCGATCGAACAGGAGGGCACCTACTCGCTGCCCGAGGCCCAGGTCGACCGTTTCATGTTGAAGCTCAAGATCGGCTACCCGACGCGCGATGAGGAGCGCCAGATCCTCGACCTCATGGCCCGGACCTCGGGGCACCCGACCGCGTCGCCAGTCGTCGACCCGGCCACCCTGCTCCGCGCCCGCGAGGTCATCAACGAGCTCTACTGCGACGACAAGGTGAAGGACTACATCGTCGACGTCGTGTGTGCGACCCGTGATCCGCAGCACTACAACATCGGGGTGAAGGACTTCATCCAGATGGGGGCAAGCCCACGGGCGACCATCTCGCTGACGCTCGCCGCCAAGGCCCACGCCTTCCTGCGCGGCCGCGGCTACGTGACGCCCCAGGACGTCAAGAGCATCGGCATGGATGTCCTTCGCCACCGCATCACGCTGACCTACGAGGCGGAGGCCGAGGAGAAGAGCGCCGAGGACGTCATCCAGAGGCTCTTCGACGAGCTGCCGGTGCCCTGAACGCACCGGCAGACCCGACCGGGACAACACTCCGGCCATCCGGCCCTCGAGGTTTCCGGTCTCGTCGTGGATGGAACCGAACCGACATGATCCCCAAGGAACTGCTCAAGAAGATCCGCCTGCTGGAGCTGCGGACGCGACGCCTGGTCGATGAGACCATGGCCGGGCAGTACCATTCGGCGTTCCGCGGACAAGGGATGGATTTCGACGAGGTGCGGGAATACCAGCCGGGCGACGAGGTCCGGGCGATCGACTGGAACGTCACAGCGCGGATGAACCATCCGTTCGTGAAGAAGTTCCGGGAGGAACGGGAGCTCACGGTGCTGCTCATGGTGGACCTGAGCGCCTCGGGACTCTTCGGTTCCGTCGACCAATCGAAGCGTGAGCTCGCGGCCGAGATCGCCTGCGTCCTGGCCTTCTCGGCGATCCGCAACCAGGACCGTGTCGGCCTCCTGCTGTTCACCGAAGTCGTGGAGAAATTCATCCCACCCCGCAAGGGACGCCGGCACGTGCTCCGGGTGATCCGCGACATCCTCTTCCACAAGCCCCAGTACCGGGGCACCTCCGTCAACGGGGCCCTGCAGTTCGCCAATCGGATCCTACCCCATCGGGCCGTGGTGCTGGTGCTGTCGGACTTTCTGGGCGAGACGAACCCAAGCCGGGCCGAAATCGCAGCCCATCTGCGGCGTCGGGTGGTCCGTTCCGAAAGCCTCGGGCGTGTTTCAGCAACCTCGCTGCGACAGGTCAGCCGGAAGCACGACCTCGTGGCGATCCAGATTGTTGACCCCTTCGAGGAGCAACTTCCAGGTCTCGGTCGTCTGGTGCTGCAGGACGCCGAGACCGGGGAGGTCGTGGAAGTGAACACCGCGGACCAGCGGCGCCGCGATGCATTCGCACAGCGGCAAGAGAAGACCCGGCGCGAGCTCGACCGACTGTTCCGACAGGCCAAGGTCGATGCCATTCGGGTCCGGACCGACGCCCCCTACGACCGGGCCCTCCAACAGTTCTTCGACACCCGGGACAAACGACGCCGTCGCGGATGATGCCCCTCCCCTCCATGCGCGTGCCTGACGGTGTCGGCCTGGGATCCTGGATTCCCCGGATCGCGTTGTTGGCGGGGCTGGTGGCACACACCCTCGTCGAGGCAGCCACGAATTCCCTTCGCAGCCCGGTGGCGATGCCAGGGGCCACGCCTGCGGCCGCGCCGATGTCGGCACCCCAACCGCAGCCCCTCCGGGACATCCGGGGCCCGATCGACATCGAGTCGCCCTGGACCTGGCTCTGGGCCGCGCTGGCACTCGCAGCGGTCACGGCGGGTATCGTGCTGGCCTGGCGCTGGTGGCGGCGGAAGCAGGAGTCGGGCGGGACCGGGACCCCGGCGCTGTCGCCCGAGGAGGCGGCACGCCGACGTCTCCAGGCCGCGCTGGACTGGATCGACGATCCGGAACGGTTTGCGGTCGAGGTCTCCGAGGCGGCTCGAAAGTACCTCGAGGACCGGTTCGGCCTCCGTGCGCCGGAGCGCACGACCGAGGAGTTTCTCGCGGAACTGTCCGGGAGCGTCGCCCTCGATGGCCGCCACAAGGAGCTCCTCGCGGATTTCCTGACCCGCTGCGACCTCGTGAAGTTCGCCCGCGCGGTCGCAGACCGTTCGGAATTGGAGGCCCTGCACCGGGCCGCGGTGCGCCTCGTGGAGGAGACGGTCCCATCGCCCCACGGCCTGACCGCGCCACCACCCATACCCCCGCGCCAGCGATGAACTTCACCTTCGGATCCCCCTGGTGGCTGCTGGGCCTCCTGTTGATCCCGCTGCTGGCGTGGCTGCGGGGAAGGACCGGGCCCGAAAGCGCGTTCGTCTACTCCAGCCTGAGCCTCGTGAAGGGGATCACCGAGCTTCGACGCAGCCGGGCGAGCATGGTGCTGCTCAACCTGCGCTGGATCGCCCTCGCCCTCTTCTTCATCGGCATGGCCCGGCCGCAGGTCGCCGGGGGACAGGCCCCGATCTCCGCGAGCGGCATCGACATCGCCGTGGCCATGGACATGAGCGGTTCAATGGTCGCCGAGGATTTCGAGCTGCGTGGGGAACGGGTCAACCGCCTGGCCATCGCCAAGGACACCCTGCGCACATTCGTCGACGAACGGCCGGCCGACCGCATCGGACTGGTCGTTTTCGGCACCGAGGCCTTCGTCGCGGCCCCGCCGACGCTCGACCATGACTTCCTCCGCCGGGTCATCGACCGCCTGGAGCTCGGCACCATCAACGGCGAGCAGACGGCGATCGGCTCCGGTCTTGCCACCGCCGTGAACCGCCTCCGGCAGCTGCAGTCGAAGTCCCGGATCGTCATCCTCCTGACCGATGGACAGAACAACGCCGGCAAGATCCCGCCCGACACTGCAGCCGAGGCGGCGAAGGCGCTCGGAGTGAAGGTCTACACGATCGGCGTCGGCACCCGCGGTCTCGCCCCGGTCCCTCAGGGTGTGGACGGCTTCGGCCGAAAGCATTACGCCCGGGTGCCAGTCGACATCGACGAACCCACCCTCCAGAGGATCGCCCAGATGACGGGCGGAAAATACTTCAGGGCGGACAACACGGAGACCCTTCGTCGGATCTACTCCGAGATCGACCGTCTGGAGAAGAGCGAGGCCAAGCTCAACAAATACGCCTACGTCGAGGAACTGATGGCGTGGGCGGTGGTCCCGGGACTCGCTCTGCTGTTCCTCGAGCTGCTCCTCGGCAACACGGTCTGGAGGAAGCTGCCCTAGACGCCACCCGTCCACCGCATGTCCTTCGCCTCGCAAACCTTCCTGTGGCTGACGCTGGTCCTCGGTCTGTCCACGGGCGTGTTCCTGGTCTGGTCGTGGCGTCGCAAGCAGCAAGCGGCTGCCCGATTCGTTGGATCCCGCCTCTACGCCCAGCTCACTGTCGGGGTCTCCCTACGACTCCAGATCCTGCGGCGCTTCCTCGCGGGACTCGCGGTGGTGGCCGTCCTCCTTGCCTTGGCCCGACCCCGATGGGGGACGGTCGACGAGGAGACCACGGCGTCCGGACTCGACATCGTGGTGGCCTTCGATGTGTCCCGGTCGATGCTGGCGCTGGACTCCAAGCCCAACCGACTCGAGAAGGCCCGGCGCGCGGCGCTGGACCTCGTCGAATCGAGCCAGGCCGATCGGCTCGGCCTGGTCGCCTTCGCCGGCGATGCCTTTCTCCAGGCACCGCTCACGCTCGATGACGAGGCGTTCCGTCAGAGCGTCCGACTGCTGGACACCGACCTCATCCCGGTCCAGGGCACCGGTCTGGCGGCAGCGCTGCGCGAGGCGCGTGCGGCCTTCGGCAAGGACAGCACCGGGGCCAAGGCCGTCGTGGTGATCACCGACGGAGAGGACCACGAGCCCGGGGCGATCGATGTCGCCAAGCAGATGGCCCAGGACGGCATCCGGATCTTCACACTCGGTGTCGGGACCCCCGAGGGCGCCGTGCTGAAGACGAGCGACCCGTATGGGAATTCGGTGTTCATCAAGGACCAGCAGGGCAACGCAGTGAAGTCCCGCCTCAACGAGGATCTGCTCCGCCAGGTCGCGGACGCCGGTGGAGGATTCTATCTGCCCCTCCAGAACCGGCAGACGATCCAGAACCTTTACGAACAGGGGCTGGGCCCCCTACCCCGTTCTCTGCTGAAGGCCGGTCGGGCCCGCCAGTGGATCGAACGGTTCCAGTGGCCTCTCGGACTGGGGATCCTCCTCCTGATGACGGAGATCCTCGTCCCGGAGCATCGCCGGACCGTTGCCCGGACCACCGGCGGTGGCATTCTAGGACGAAGCGGTCGAACCGCGCCTGTGACGAAACCCACCTGAACCCGTCATGCGATCCACACGTCTCATCGCATTCGTGCTGTTGGCGGCCCTGGCACCGGACCCGGCTTCGGGGCAGGCACCGTCGCCGCAGTCGGCCCTCGACGCCTACCGACGCGGGGATTTCCAGCGGTCGGAGGCCCAGTACTCCGAACTGGCCAGGAAGAGTCCGGAGGATCCGAGGCTCCGCTTCAACACCGGGGCCGCCGCCTATCGCCGGAATGATCTCACGAACGCCGCCAGCTGGTTCGAAGGCGTCACCGCGGCGCCCGATCTCAAGCTCCAGCAACAGGCCTACTACAACCTCGGGAACACCCGCTACCGGCTGGGTGAGTCCGCGACCGATCCCGCGGCCCGCAAAAGCCATTGGTCCCACGCGCTGACCAACTACATGTCAGCCATCAAGCTCGACGGCGCCGACACCAACGCCTCGATCAACTACTCATTCGTCCGACAACAGCTCGAGCAGCTCGAACGACAGCAGCCCCCACCACAGTCGTCGCAGTCGAAGGACAACAAGGACAAGAAACAGCAGAAGCAGGAACAGCAGGATTCCGAGGCTTCCCAGGACCAAAAAGATCAAGGGAAACAGGAACAGCAGCAGGACAACTCCGGATCCCAACAACAACAGCAGCAGCAACAGGGTTCCCAGAGCTCCCAGCAACCCGACAACGGGTCGAACCAGAACAGCGAGGCCCAGGAGAAGGAGGGTGCGGATCCTGAGGATTCGAAGGGGCAGGCCGAAGCTCAGAAGCCGGACAAGGACCCCTCGAAGCAGGGGGCTCAGCCTCAAGGACCGAAGCCTGGGGATGGAACGGAGGGCCAGACTGGACAGGCAGTCGAGGCTGGTGAGGCTCAAGAAGGGGAGGAGGGAACGATGTCGGCATCCCAGGCGGTCCAGATGCTCGAGAGCCAGAAAGGGGAGGAGAAGGCCTTGCTCCTCAGGTCCTACGGCAGCGGCAAGGAGGCCGCCGAGCGGGCGGCGAGGATCCGGAAGCCATGGTGACCCTCATCCTCCATCCCCTGCTGGCCCCGTTCCGGCGAATTCTCAGCGAGGCCACCCTCCTCGTTCTGGTCCTCTGCGCCGTCGCGGTCCAGACCCGAGCCGAACCATCCTTCCAGGCGGAACTGGCGCCTGATTCGGTCGGGGCGGGGGATTCCGCCACGCTGCGGCTGGTCTTCACCGACCTCGGGGACGTGGAGGCTCCGACCCTTCCCGCCGTCACCAACGCCACCATCCGCTACCAGGGGGTCTCGCAGCAGATCTCGATCGTCAACTTCAGCCGGTCGACATCGCTCATCCACCAATACCAGGTCCAGACCCAGAACCCAGGCCTCGTCCAGATCCCGGCACTGTCCGTCGAGGCTGGGGGCCAGACCTACACCAGCGCGCCACTGACGCTTCGGGTGGGACAGGGGTTCGACATGTCCCGGATCGGGTTCCTGAGGCTGATGGCACCGCGACCGGAGGTCTATGTCGGCGAGACCTTCCCGGTGGAGATCCGGTTCTACTATCGCGAGACGCCGGCTCGGCAGGCCCCGCCCAGCCTCAAGCTGGACGGATTCATCAAGGGCCAGCAGACGGTGGAGAATCTCCCGCCCGAGACGATCACCAACCTCCTGTACTCGGTGGTGCGTTGGAACATCGCCCTCACGGCGGTGAAGGCCGGTGAACTCAGCCTGGGACCCGCGGAGTTCCAGACCCTCTACGTCTTCCAGACCCAGCGACGGTCCCGGGGGATGAACTCCCTGTTCGAACCCCTGTTCGGGGGCGGGGAACAGCGTCAGCTGAACTTCCAGAGCGAGCCCCTCACCCTGAAGGTCCTCAATCCGCCCTCCGCCGGGCGACCACCACAGTTCGCCGGTGCCGTGGGTCAGTTCCAGCTGGACGTCACCGCGTCCCCCACCAACGTTGCCGCCGGGGATCCGGTCACGATCCGGGTCGACATCACCGGCCGGGGAAACTTCGACGCGCTTCGGCTGCCGGACCTGCCCAGTGGGTCGGGATTCCAACTGTACCCGGGCACCAATTCCTTCACGCCGAATGATCCCCTTGGGCTTTCCGGGAAGAAGACCTTCGAGGCGGTGATCATCCCGGAGTCTCCCGGAGTCCACAGTCTGAAGTGGCCGATGCTCGCCTACTGGGATCCCTCGACAAAGGCCTATCGGACGGATGCCGACCATCCGTTGTCCATCCATGTGCGTCCGGGGGTTCAATCGCAGGCTCAACCGGTCGGCACGGTACCGGGACCGGCCGAACCCAGGACGCCCCCGGACTCCGTGAACCCACAACTGGAGCTTCCGCTGATCCCCGATCTAGGGCCACTCGTGGAGACATCACCCTCGGTGATCACCCGCCCCTGGTTCTGGTGGGTTCTCACCTTCCCGGTCTGGGCGTATGGGTTGGCTGGTTTGATCCCGACCTGGAAGCGGCGTTGCCGGGAGAGCCGACAACCCGCGACCCGGGACGAGGCAGAGCGACGACTGGCCACGGTGATCCGGTCCATGCGCGATGCGGCGGGCTCCGGACGTCCAGCTGACTTTTTTCTGCATCTCAACAACGCACTGCAGGAACGGATCGCCCTTTCGGTCGGGAGACCGGGTGGATCCTTCACGGTGGACGTGATCCAAGAGCGGCTGATCCCAGCCGGACTGGGTGATGAGGAGGCCACCCGCCTCCGAGCATTGCTGGAGCGGATCGCCGAAGCCCGGTTCTCCCCTGATTCCTCAGCAGCTGAGCTGTCTGAACTCCTCGCGGAGGCCGAATTCTCCCTCGAGGCCCTCGGGTGTATGACACGACGCGCATGAACCCCCTGTCACGACGCAAAGGGCTCCGCCTGGGATTCCTTCTGGGACTTCTCCCATGGGGGCTGCTGGGCGCGACGAACGGTCCAGTTGGAATATCTCCGGAATCCCTGTTCCAACTCGGGAACCGAGAGGTGTCCGCCGGCAACTACACCAACGGGTTGACCGCCTATGCGAAGGTGGCTGCCGTCCCGAGAACCTCCGCCGCTCTCGAGTACAATTGGGGGGTGGCATGGTCCCGACTGGGTGAGGAAGGCCGGGCACGGTCCCACTGGCGGCTGGCCGAGCGCCTCACTCCCCGGAACCCACTCGTGCTATCGGCTCTCCGTCGGCCCACGGGTGCGGGTACCACACCCGTCGAAACCGAGGACCTATTGGGCTGGACCGACCGCCTGACCCTCGACGAGTGGGGAATTTTGGCGCTGGTGCCTACCTGGTGCTGGGGTGGCCTGCTGTTCCTCCGACGCTGGAAACCTGCGGCCGCGGCGGCGCTACGGGGCTACACCCTCGGCCTTGGACTGATCACCCTGGTTGCGCTTGGAGTCCTGGGGGCGGCCCTAGCGCGACGAAGCCTCGGACCGGATGCCTTGACGTCGACCCCACAGACCCCGGTTCGGATCAGCCCGCTCGCTGAGGCTCGGACGGCCTTCGAGCTCCCAGCGGGGACCCCACTGAAGACCCGATCATTCCGCGAAGGTTGGTATCTGGTGGCAGACCCTCGAAACGAACGCGCCGGCTGGGTCCGAGCACACCACTTGACCCGCCTGCCACTCCGGTGAGAGCCGCCGCACCCGGGACTTCCGCGCAGGGTCTGTTTGGCGGAGACTCCTCCCATGTCGGCATATGAGGACTATCTGGCGACCGTCCAGCGTCAGATCGACGAGGTGACCCGCAGCCAGAGGTCTGCGATCGAGACGACCTCGCGCTGGGTGGCGGAGGCCCTGGTCCGAAAGCGATATCTCTTTGTCTTCGGAACCGGCCATTCCCACATGCTCGCCGAGGAACTGTTCTACAGGGCCGGGGGACTCGCGCGGGTCATTCCCATCCTGGACGAACCCCTGATGCTCCACCGCTCTGCGACACAATCGACGGATGTGGAGCGACAGACCGGGTATGCAGACCAAATCCTGAGCCGTTACCCGATCGAGGGCGGGGATGTCCTGATCGTGGCCTCCAACAGCGGGAGGAACGCCGTCCCGATCGAACTGGCCCAAGGAGCGCGATCCAAAGGCGCGCGGGTCGTAGGCCTGACAAGTCTCCAGCAGACCAATGCCTGGCCGTCCAGGCACCCGACCGGTTTCAAACTCAAGGATGTCTGCGACCTCGTGATCGACAACGGTTGCATCAACGGCGACGCCGGAACCGTCGTCCCAGGGTTGGAGCAAAAAATGGGGCCCACCTCGTCGGTGATCGGAACGCTCATTATGAATCTGATCGCCATCCAATCCGCATATCTCATTGTGGGTGAGGGAAATGTCGTGGACGTATTCGTCAGCAGCAACACGCAGGGAGATGGACACAACGCACGTCTTGTTGCCGAAATCTCCACCACCAACCCTCACCTTTAGGCATTTCGCCGGGCCCCGTCTGGCACGGTTCGAACCACTGCATGGCAGCCCTGCCGGACTAGGGAAAAACTCCTAGCCGAGGGCCGAAGAAGACCCGAAGGAATTGGTTGACCGCGTGGCAGTTCCGAGTCTATAAGACTTCTCAAGAAAGATCTTAGAACCCTGACAAAACAGTTCGTGAACATGAAAACGTCCATTCTGAAGACTGTCTCCATCGGAGCAATCGCGGCCTCCGCCGCCCTTCTCTCCCCTGCCGTTGCAGTGTCCCCCGAGGTCGCTGCCGTCATCTCCAAGGACATCGCCTCCAGCAAGGTCGTCGAGGTGCCTGCGGCCGTCGCCAAGGCCATCACCAGCGCCTCGAAGGAGGATCGCTCGGTGGTCGCTACGACCGCTGTGGTCGCCGCGATCAAGTCCCACCCTTCCACCGTGGCTGCCACGGTGACCGCAGCCGTCAAGGCCGCGCCCGAGGCGGTTGATGCAATCGTGAACGCCGCCCTCGAGGTCGCCCCGAACAGCGCGCTGACCATCGTGAGTGCTGCTGCTGAGGGAGCTCCTGAGCGCGCCGACCAGATCGCTGCCGTGGCTTCGAAGAAGATGCCGACACGCGCTGCCTCCTTCGAGCGCGAAGTCGCCTCGGTTCGCGGTCGTCGCTTGGTCTCCGCTGCCGCCGGATTGACTTCGGGTCAAGTCCAGCAGACCTCCTTGGGCATTCCTTCTTCCGCAGCCCCGGCTCCGGTGAATTCCTACGCGGTGTCTGGTGGAGCTTCCGGCCGTCCTTGATCGGTCGCTTCAAACCAGTCCCAAGCAGGGCCCGCCCTCCGGCGGGCCTTTTTCTTTCCCAAATCGGGATCGGCCGCCGGGTGATTCTGGTTCCGCCAAATAGGTGAGCCAACCACCCCATCGATTCACCGGGGCGATGCGAGGAGCAAAGTAGGCCTTGGGAGGAGTCCAAAGGCCGGTCCCGCTTGCCGTAGGAATTCAGGACATCAACGCCGGGGAGGTGCCACTTCGCGGACGGCAGCGCCATGGTCCTCGCGCAGGACGAGGAGTGCGAACCGCTCCACCGATGCAACCTCGGCAGGCTGGATGGCCTGGTAGGTTCCAGGCTCCGCAGCAGTCGGGACCGGCACGGGACGCCCGGCGGGATCCTCGTTGAGACTCGCGTAATCAAAACGGCCCCTGAGATCGGTGTAGCCATCCTTGTAGAATCGGATCACCCCTCCCGGGAGTCGGGCAAAGACCTTCACATAGGCCTTCGGGATGCCCTTCCCAGTCCCGGATTCCCCGACATCCAGGTATCCATGGTTTTCTGCGACCAGGAGTTCAAAGGAACTGGAGTGATGGGCCATGGCACGGCTGCGACCCCCACCCACCACTTCCACCAGCACGTTGGCCTTCGCAAAGCGTGATGGCATCGGGATCTCCATGGATTCCCTGCCCTTGGCCAGCTTGACCGACATCGACTCCGTTGGCCGGATGATTCCAAACCGGGCGGAATCCTGGGTCGCAAAGGGACTGCTACTGAACAGGAACTCCGGATCCATCAGATAGAAGTTGATCCGCACCTCAGCGAGGTTGTGCCAGGAAAGCTGAAGCGCCTTGCCTGAGACCTGGAATTCGAAGGTGGATTCTGCAGCTGCCAGACGCGCCTCCTCCCGGTCACGGGCATCGGGCCCGCCGCTCCGGTTGCCCCCGCGTGCCTCAACCCCGTCGATCTGGGCAAGGACCTCCCTGAACCGGGTGCGCCAACGGTCCACCGGATGGTCGGTGTGACGCTTGGCCACCGACCTTGCCCCGGACAGATCCGATTCGTACAGGCTGGCGTAGCATTTCAGGTAGTCGTACTGCAGCCGGCTGTCGACGGCCTCCGGATTGACGGCCTTGAGCCGAGCCAACGCCTCCTCGACCCGATCCTGGAGAAACAGATGGTAGACAAGGGCCAGGTTGTCCGAAGGACTGAGGGACTTTCGATAGGAGAGAATGCCTAGCAGTCTCTGGTACTGGGTCCGCTGGGCTGCGTTGTCGATGCGGCGTTCAGCACCCACACGGTGGGCACGTGGATTCGTAAGCGGCGCATACTCGAGATGCTCGTAGGCATGCCGTTCAACAGGATCGACTACGAGCACTGGGCTTTCCAGGGCGTCCCCACATTGGGCGATGAACCCGTCCTGGTGCCTCAGCCACTCCCGGAGCGCCGAGGCGTCATTGTGGACCAATGCGTACCGGAACACCGGCTCGCTCCAGACATGCCGTTGAACCAGCAGGGTAGTCAGTCTCCGCAGGAAGCCGGAACTCTCCCGACAGCGCCAGGCCACCCGCTCCAGATCGATGCGGGCGAGGTTGTTGGATTCAAGGTAGGCAAACACCTCCTCCTCGCTCCCCTGCTGGGAGACATAGTCCCAGGTGGTCTTGTCGACCACACTGAGCCGTTGCACCACCTGGAACACGGTCGGCGTCGCTGCTCCCGCAGACCGGTCCGCGACCGATGCCTGGGCGGGCAGATGACGGCGATCCGGCTCTGGTGACGGGAAGTAGAACTGGTACTCGAAGGTCTTGGTCGAATAGGGCTCCAACCGGGCCAATCGGCTCCATGTGGACCGACTTCCCGTCAGCGGAATCGCCCCCTGTGGAATCTGGGTCAGCAGGTCGAGCCTCACAGGATCGGACTCCGGATTACTGACCACCGCCCGCGCTCCATAGACGACACCACTGAGGAATTCCCCGGTCACCCGACGCGGGCCCCGGTCTGCACTAGGCTGGGCCTCCTCGGGTCCAGCACGGAAGAAGGACTCGCTGACCAGGATGCGGGCACCCATCCCTTCGGCGGGCTCCGGGGCGGGCTGGACGCGTCGACGGAAGACGAGAGCAGGACCCGCCAACTGGATGCGGACCCGGGTGCCGGTCCGTTCGATCTGATGCCTCGGCGACTCGAACGGGAGATCCAGAAGCGCGAGGGCGAGGAACATCTCCGCAAAATTCCGATGGGCCTCAACGATCCGGGACGACACGAACGGGGCCTTGCCATCCCACGCAGAGACATCGCGCCAGAATCCATTCACCGGGATCATCGAGGCCTCCTGCTCCCGAAGGGGACGACGATAGTAGTTGTTCTCCGCCCACTCGCGGGTCGGACCCTGGGGTTGATGATAGGCCTGACGCAGCACGGCCTCCCGGAGCCGTTCCACCTCATCGCCACGGAGTTCCATGAGAGCCCTCGAATCGCCGGCCTTGCGAAAGAACAGATCCGTCTCGGCCCTTCCTTCCTTGGACTTGGACCGCTCCACGAACTTGTTGTCCTGGAGGGCGACAGCATCCCTACCGGAACGACGGGACTCCATCCGGTTCAAACCCCGCCCCCCTGCGATACCCCCGAACGAATCGACCGGCCCATCGAAGGCCACCGGCATGTTGCCGGTCGGGAGCGCCGTCAGGGCCTTCGGCTTGGACGCCAGGTCGAGTGACCGGCCGCGGAGCGCGGTCTCGAACCAACCAAGAGACTCCTCCGGATCGGGTTTCTGGTTCTCCCAGAGTTCCTGCAGATGTCGACGTCCAGCCTCCGATTCCGCAGGCAGCTGACGCGTCAGCAACGCCCGCTCCGCGGCGTTGAGCCTCCCATAGGACCAGGGTGACAGAAACCGCGTCAGATCCCGGCCCAGCAGAAGATCATCGAGGAATGTCGGATCCTTCTTGTTCCGGAGATAGGGCTCCACGACCTCCTTGAAGAACTTCGGGTCCTTCCGGCTGAGGAAGAGGTTCAACTCATGGCAGGCGAATTCACTGTAGCGGCTCCGACGTTCCTCGGGGGACAGCCCGGGCCAGCGGAGGACCCATTCGAATCTCTCGAGGCTTGGATCGCCTCCGCTGAGGGCCAGCAGGAGTCCATGGATCGAGGACATGGTATCGTACATCTCGAAGTCCTCCACGGTGAGGTCGGGGATCTCGATCACAGCCCCTGCCTGCAGGGCGAGCGACTCCCGCATCTCGGTCATCCGTCGGGAGGGGTCGAGCGGCTGGGCCAGGCGCATGTCCCGGAAGGGGGTGGTCCGCTCGGGCAGCCGGATCGTCCTCCAGACGGCATCGGTGAGATTCTCTGCATACACCTGGACCACGGACCGGTCGCCCAACTCCGCTGCGGGAATCCTGACGACTCCATTGGTGTCAGGACGGAGGTTGAAGAGTCCCGGTGCTGGCCGGGCGAGGAAATCGAGGCTCGACTCGGGCTCAGGCGCCACGCGCTCCGCCGCCTCGCGCTTGAGGGCCGCGTCGCGGGAGAGTCCCTCGACAGCTCCAGCCATCGCCTGCGGGGCCTCGGTAGCGGTCAGTGCCGAGGTGCCCGACTCCGTGGTCCGAAGTTCCCAGGGATTCAGGATCAGACCCGGTCTCTGGAGCAGATTCCCGGGATACTTCGCGGCATAGCGCCGTTCGAGGATGTACCGATATTCGTCTCCGATCCGCCTGCCGCTCGCATACAGGTTGGGCAGCCAGTCCGGCGTCGCCAGACCCGCCCCGGGACGGGAAAAGTCAGCGAGGTCCGTCCACAGACCACCGACTGGGTCGAAGCGCGTGGCGATGACATGGACCCGGGTCAAGGGATCCCAGTCCGAAAGACGGATCGACAGGGTGTCGGTGGAGGCCTCCGTCGAGACGATCCGGAGGGATCGTCCCCCACGGCGTTCGATCGATCGGCTGGCACCCACAACCCAATCGCCAACCGGCTTTCCCGCCACGATCCGGATCGGGATGGGACTGGAGGACCCGGGTCTGACCTCGAGGGAATAGTCCCCGGCTTCGGGTTGTCCAAGATCCAGGATACCGTCCTTCACCGCGATCCGTGCGGAATGGTCCGCCACGAAAACACCGCCACGCAGTTCGAGCAGGGACACGGAGCGAGCCTCGACCCCCTCGGGCACGGGAATCTGGATCCGTTCGGCGGCCGCGACCTGGATGCCCTCTGGCCACGTCTGTTGTGACTCCATCAACGGCCACACCCGGGTGGGACCTCCGGGCAGCTTTGCGACCACCTGTCGGACCCCTTCCAGTGTGCCGAGCTGGAACCGTCCGGATCCATCCGAGCTCAGCGAGAGGACCTCTGGCTGCTGGAAACCACGGCGGAAGATCTGGACCTCGACGACCTGATCCGGGATCGCCTCACCATTGCGGCCGAGGATGTCCAGCCGATGGGCCCCAACCATCGGTGTCAGGAAGGCATCGGCGATGAGAGCCGTCCTCTGGATGCCATTCAGGGTCCAGTCCCTCTGGGCCTCGAGATGGATCTTCTGGCCCACCTGGGTCAGCGAATCGATCTCGCCATGGAGTTCGACCGTGAGACGGGCCATCCTATTGGGTGTGCGTATGGAATGGAGGAACAGGCTGTCCGGTTCCAGCTTGATGGAGCGGAGTTCTGCGGTGGAGACCACACCATCGAGGGTTTCGGTCCGGAGCGTCATCCTGGGATTCCTGAGAAGCCCAAGGGCCACCGGGGTCTTTCCGGAAAACAGCGTGGCCCGCACCGCCAGAGTGGCCTCCTGTCCCGGCAGCACCTGTTCGCGATCCAGATGGAACCGGGCCTCGAGCCGATAGGTCTCTGCAGGGTGGTCGAAGGAGACGAGACTCGCGAATCCCCCGTCGGCATCGGCCAGCACCAGCTGACGGCGTCCGGGTTCCCGGGTGAACGGGACCAGGATCCGACCGTCCTTTTCCGGATCGAAACGACGTCCATCAAGCCACGCCGAAACTCCCCGGAGCGGCTGATGTGCCTCGTCGATCGGTGTGATCCACTCCCCGGCTGCCCCAGTCTGCTGGATGAGTGAGTATTGCCCCTTGCGGATGAGGGCCCTTGAGGATTTCCCGCCGGCGATGACCTCCACGATCCAGGCTCCTCTCCGCCCCTTGAGCTCCGGAAATCTCAAGGTTTTGATCACCCTGCGGAATGGCGAAGCATCCCCACTGAAAGTCTGCTCGGAATTGGCGACGAGGCCGTCGAGATGGAGGTCCGTATTGAGCTGTCGGTTCTGCGTGGTGAAGAAGCCGAGCGTGTTGATCTCGAAGAGCCGAACGAGGACCTGGGGCGCGTTCTTCAGAACCACATCAAGTGAGACCTCCTCCGCAGGTGACAGCACCACGGGACTGTTTGGAGGGAACTCCACGTCGACCCGGTCGCGCAGTACCTGATACGCAGCGGGAGAGAGAAGCGACGCCCACCGTTCCGGATCTGGTGCGCCCGCAGTGATCTTGGCCTCGGCGAACACCGGCTTGAGCCAGTCCTCGTTCAGCCACTCCGACCAAGGCTCCCACGACGCGTCCTCCCGGGCGAACTGCAGCAGGTAGTCGCGGACCAGGACGTCATCCGATCCGATCGGCCCCGAGCCGATGAGATCGAACTTTGCATTCAGGTCGACCCCTCTATTCTGCGCCTGGGACTCCTCAAGGAACCGAGGGCTCATGTAGACCGCCGGACGAGGCAGCTTGAGATACTCGATGAACCGGTCGCGGTTCCACACCCCCCGGGAGCGGTCGAGAACGAGGCGCGCGTGGAGGATGTGGGCCTTGAGTGAGTTGAATGAGGACGGCAACGGCTTCACGGCACTCCAGAGCCGCTCCAGCCACGCCTCGCGGACCTGTGGTTCCATCACAGGGCTGGAATCCGCCGAGGGGGCGAGCTTCCGGAGTCGGGTGAGAACGAATTCCGGCTGCCGGCCGAGTTCGGCCATCGCCTGTTGCAGGGCCTCCAACTGGTCGGGCAGGAGCTGCCGGTGAAGGGCATGCTGTCCGAAACCGCGGCTTCCTGGGGCCTTCAGATCGGCAACGACAGCATCGACCAGCCCCGGCAGGTCGGGACGCTGGAGGTGCGACAGGACGTGACGGCGCTGGGCGGGGTTGAGGGGCACGGCATCACGGAGGAGCGACGGGTACTCGGATGGGTCCAGCCCCTCGAGCGCATCACGCTCAAGGACCTTCCGGAGGAATTCCTTCCGGGCGATCCGGGTGGGATCGAGGGACGTGGGGAGGGTCGGCTTCTGATCGGGGACAACCCGCACATGATCGAGGAAAGGACCGAGCCGTTCCCGCAGCCACCGGAGTGTCCGATCGGGATCGGTGCCATAGGCCAGGAGGGCCTGGCGGTTCTCGATCACCTGTCGCCTCGCGGATTCCGGGAATCGGGCGGCCCAACTTCCCAGGAGGGTCTTCAGCCGATCCGCCTGACCTGTCTGCTCGTAGTGGAGTGCATGGAAGTGGTAGTAGTCCTCGGTCCCGGGCACGAGCTGGTCGAGCACCGCAGCCCGGTCGGGCGCGAGCGCAAATCGCTCGATGAATCCAATCTCATTCTCGGCAGCGAGGGGAAGTACCCCCAGCAAGATGCCCAGGCCTCTCAGTCGGCGGAACGTGTTCATGGTGTCGGAGGACGCGCGGATTCCGGAGGCGGAACAGCTCTGTCCGGGATCCCGACAGAGGATAGGTCCAATCCCGCCGACACGCCAGCGCGGACCTCGCCAATCGGGCGCAGCAGCGTGGCGGATCGACTAGTCCAGAAGAGGCCAGAGCTCCCGGAACGCCCGCTGCGCGGATCGGTCGGGGATGTCCTCAAGCGCGGGATCCTCAAGGAAGCGCGGGGCATAGGCCGCATCCAGGGCAAAGACCCGGACCGTCTGGCCCTCCACCTCGAAGAAGGCTCGCCACGCCCCACATCCGATCTCCCATCGAATCCCCCCACGTCGACGGATCCGACGCGAGCGGTGCGGATGGGGGTCGCGGGACAGCAGCTCGATCATGCGGGGCCTGAAGTCGATACCCCAGTGTTCCTGCAGCCAGGCAGCCTGGGTCTGGGCGAGGGGTTCGAGGACCACGGTGAAGCGGGGCGGCTCGGCGAGGGAGGCCTCGACGACGTCATGCCAGCCTGCACTGGAGGAGGGAAAGGCATCGTAGGCGGGAATGTAGGGTTTGATGTCGAAGACAGGAGTGCCATCGACCAGGTCACAGGGACCGATCCGGAGATGACGCCCCTCGATGCCGAGCAGGGTGACGGGAGTCAGGCCCAAGGGGTTTGGGCGATACGGGCAGCGGGTGGCAAAGACTCCACGACGCTGTGCCGGACCTCGCGGCGGGAGCACGAGCGGACGCCAGCCTTCATTCCGGTGGAACCACCAGATCAGCCAGATCCGCTCGAACCCCTCGAGATCCCGCAGGGCCAGACTCGGTTCCACGGACCCGACCAGTTCGAGGAGGCTGTCTCCGGGATCGGCGTCCGACGGCTGGTGGCCGGCCTGGAACTTCACCTGTTTCCCGGAGCGGATGAATCCGATGGGCTGGAGTGTGAGTTCGGGCGGCATGCGGGGGTTATGGCAGAACCTCCTGCGGGCTGGCCACTGGGTTCGATCGGAACACGGCGGCCCAGGGTCAGGACCCAGAGTACACCCGTGCAGCAAAAAGCCCCGCCGGAGGGCGGGGCTTTCCGTGAAAACTGTCGGACTGGATCTAGGTCAGCGAACCGACGCAGGGGGGGTGAGCAGTACGAACACGCCACGCCGGTTCTTGGCGTAGGCCTCCTCGGTGTTGCCCACGACGGCAGGCTTCTCCTTGCCGTAGCTGATGGTGGTGATGCGGTCGCCGCTGATACCCAGCGACATCAGCTTGTCACGGACCGAGAGGGCCCGGCGCTCGCCCAGGGCAAGATTGTATTCCTCGGTGCCACGGTCGTCGCAGTGACCTTCGATGAGAAGGTTGTTGGAGGTGTTCGCCTTCAGATAGTCGGCCACACGAGGGATGTTCGGCGCGTACTGGGGCTTCACGTTGGACTTGTCGAAGTCGAAATAGACGGTGTCGGTGGCGAACTTCTCACGATCCTGCACGAAATTCCGGGCGTCGAGGTCGCTGGGAAGACCCGTGCTGCCGGGCGTGTCGGTTCCCGTGCCATTCCCAGGTCCACCGAGAGTCCCGGTACCAACACCATTTCCCGGAGTCAGCGGAATCTCACCCACCGGCCCGGCCGATCCGGACTGACCCGCGGGCAGCGGGGTCAACCCCTTCGGTTTACGGGAGCAACCGGCAGCACCTCCGAGGAGGCAGGCGGCCGTGACGAGGAGGAGGACTCGGGACAGGGAGAACTTCATGGATCAGCCTTGGAATGCGCGAACAGGGAAAAGGGAGGACCTCACTTGGACCAACTGGCTTGCGAGCACCCCCCCGAAATACAACCCAAATCCTTGACGTGCTTGGAAGGCACGTCAAGCAGCGACAGTCGCCGTTCACCGCCGACACGGCGGGTGAAGACCAGCGTGCGGGAATTCGGGGACCATGAGGGATCCTCACCCGCAGCCTTCGCCTCGGCGCTGCCGCCGTTGGCGGGCATGACGTAGATCGTGAACTCACCCGCGGCCCGGGTGAAGGCGATCCACTGGCCGTCCGGGGACCAATCGGGTTCGGTGCATTGGGTGACGCCCCCCGTGTTGAGCCGCTTCATCGCCCCACCGGAGGCCGGCATGGTGTAGAGGGAGGGACGCCCGCCCTCGGCCGAGGTGAAACAGATCGTCCGACCATCCGGGGACCAGCAGGGGGACGCTTCCAGCTCCTTCGTGGTGGTCAGCTGTCGGAGCCCGCTCCCATCCACATTGGCCAGCCACAGGTCCGGACTGCCACCCCGGCTCAGGACCATGACCACCTTGCTGCCATCGGGGGAGACCGCAGGACTGGAGCTCGTGCCGGGGAATGAGAACACGCGAGTGCGGCTCCCGCTTCGGAGATCCTGGAGGTAGATCTCAGGTCGGGACCCCCTGAACGAGGTGTAGAAGAGCTTGAGCTGCCCTGGCACCCAGGAAGGGCCGAACGAGATCGATCCATCGCTGGTGAGAGCGACGGCGTTGGCGCCGTCACAGTCGGAGGCCCAGATCTCCGAGATGAGCTCCCCACGCGCGTTGCGTCCGCCCGGGAGGTTCCGGAAGGCGATCTTGGAGCCGGCGATTCCCGGGATCTGGAGCAGCGACTTCACCACGTCATTCGCCAGAGCATGGGCCTGGGCCCGCGGGGATCCACCCGGGTAGGCCCGGGAAAACAACACCTGCTGGGTATTGACGTCGGACAATGCGCCGCGGACCTCACCCTGTCCCGATCCGGCAAGCCGGTATTGGGGGGCAGCCCCGCTATTGACCTCGAACCCGACGACAAAGAGGTCGAATTCAAGGATCTTGCGTACCTCGTCGGAGTAGCCCGTGACCGAAATGGGAATGGTTCGAACCGCACCCTTTGTGATCGTGACGCCGCCATCCTGGGCGGTAGCGAGGATCGAGAGGGTGACCGAGAGGATCACGGCGGCGGTACGGGCGAGCGGGGCGCTGAGGAATCCGGTCTTCATAGGGAGGCTGAGGCTTCGAGGACAAACTTCACGGGGACGACCAGTCGGGACTCGTTGAACTCGTCCGGGAGCGGGCGGAGCTTCCGGTTGCGACGGAAGATCTCCTCCACCGAGGCATCGAGGGAGCGGACCCCGGAAGAGCGCTTGATGGTCACATCGAGAACCGTCCCATCCTTGGAGAGGGTCAACTGGACACCGACCCACTCGTTGCCCGAGGTGGTGGTGGCCGGGCGGCGCCATTGCTGGTAGAGGAATGTCTGGAGCCAGGAAGTGTAGGGCGCGTAGGCGGCACCCCCGGGGCCGGGCATCTCGATCTTGGTCGAGCCCCCGACATTCTGGGAGACGCCCGCAGCGGCCCCGGAGAACCGGGCGGCCAGTTTCTGGGCCGATGCGGCCCGTTGCTGTTGCGCACGCGCCTCGGCGGCCGCGGCCTCCTTCGCCTCCTTGGCTTCACGCGCCTCCTTGGCCTCACGCTCCGTCTTCCTACGGTCGGCCGCACTCACGGTGCGGACCTGGCTGCTGACCTGGATCTTGGCTGGGGTCTTCTCTGGCTTCCGGGAGGTGTCGACATCCTGGGCCTTGGCCGTGGGACGGATGTCCTTGGAGACCTCGATCTTCGGTTCCGGTTCGACGGTCTTGGTGGGTTCCGGTTCTGCGACTTTGGCAGGAGCGGGCTCCGGGGGAGCAGGCTTCACTTGGGGTTCAACCGGCTTTGGCTCGACCTTGGGCACCTCGGTTACAGGCAGTGCCTTGGGTAACGCCTCAGCGGACGGCGGAGGTGTCCCCTCGACCGCAGCCAAGGGACGAGGATTGGGTGTCCCACCCCCGATCTGGGTGCCCATGGTGAGCTTGAGATCGGTGGGGATGATCTCCAGGAACGGAACCTCCGGTTGGACAACCTTCTTCGCGGTCAGGCCACCCACCAGGATCACCAGCGTCAGCAGGGCAGCGTGGCCCACTGCCGATCCCGCCAAGGTGCGCTGGAAGAGGCGGTCCACGTCAACGTCCCCCCTGGGTGTCGGTGGCGATGTCGAACCGGGTGATCCCGTTCCGACGGCAGACCTCGATGATGTTGACCGGGAGCTCGAACTTCCCGGCACGGTCCGCCCGGATCCGAACCACAAGGTTCGGGTTCTTCCGATATTCCTCCACCAGCCGCGACTCCAGCAGCCGCAGGTCCGCACCGAGGGCCCGTCCGCGGATGTAGTAGACGCCGTCGGGGCGGGCCTCGACCACGATGACATCGTCCTGTTTCGCGCTCGGCTTGTTCGATCCGCCCGCCGGGAGCTTGAGGCTGATGGACTGCTCCATCAGCGGGGTGGTGATGATGAAGATGATCAGCAGGACGAAGGCGAGATCCAGAAGGGGGGTGACGTTGATGTCGTTCAACGTCACCAGCGAGTTGCGTTGGGAGAAACGGCGCATGCGGACGGGGGTGCTGACCGGTCTCGGAGGAGGATTATTCGTCCTTCAGGAATTCCGTCTCCATGCGCGAGGCCAGCGCCTGGGCGAAGTTGTCGAGCTCCACCGTATGCACCCGGAGCGTGTGGACGAGCCAGTTGTACCCAAACATGGACGGGATCGCGACCAGCAGACCCGCCACGGTGGTCACGAGGGCGGCGGAAACTCCGGGGGCCATGACGGCAAGATCCGCCCTCGCCCCGGCCTGGGCGGCTACCGCCACGCCGCCGAAGGCGTCCATGACGCCCCACACGGTGCCCAGCAGCCCGAGAAACGGAGCCCCGCTGACCGCCACAGCCAGGAGCACCAATCCGGACTCGAGCCGCAGGGATTCGCGGGCGACCGAACCCTCGAGGGACCGCTTCACATGCTCCACGCCTTTCAGGGTGGCATGGACCTTACGGGTGCCATCCGAGGCCCGGAGATGCCCCTCCAGGTCGTTGCAGCCATCCAGATACACGGAGAACAGGGGACAGCCATCCACCTGCAGCTTGCGATCGAAGATGGCGAGGACGGACTTCTGCTGGCGGAACTCGGCCTCGAAGTAGTGGTTGAGGCGCTGGGCCCGGCGCATCTGGAGGGCCTTCGAGGCCATCACCGACCAGGCGAAGACCGAGAAGATAAGGAGGATGACGATGATGACCTTGGCCTCAGGCGTCGCCTGGTTCCAGATGTAGGTCAGCGTGAAACCACCCTGTTGGGCAGCCAGCAGACCGGGGATGTAATTCATCGTTCCGTGGTTCTCTCAATGTCCTCCAACGCGCAGCTCGATTAAATCGCGGGCCCGACTCCGGTCAAAGCTTTACTTCCCGGCGCACGGGCGTTTCCCGATTCGGGACCGCATCCCGTCACACACGTCACCCGGCGGCACTCAACGGCGACGACGGCGATGGAAGTCCAGGAATCCACGGTGGGCGGCAGACTCCAGCCGCCAGTGCTCCACCAGGGACTCGAACGCCTGAAGCGTCTGGGGTCTCAGATGGTGCTCCATGTCCTCGACATCGTCGGCCACCACCTCGTCGGCCAGCCCCAGCATCTGGAGGAGCTCGGTGAGGATCCGGTGCCGGTGGCGGATGTGCCTGGCCACCGAGGCCCCTTCGCGGGTCAGGGTGAAGCCGCGGTAGCGTTCGTAGTTCAGGTAGCCCCGCTTGGCGAGGCGTCGCACCATGTTGGAGACCGTGGAGCGGCTCAGCTGAAGCTCCTCGGCGATGTCGGTGACACGTGCATACCCCTTGGAATCGACCAGATCCTGGATGCGCTCGAGATGGTCCTCCGTGGACTCCGATCTCAGAGGGGCCATCCGGGCCGCGCTGCGCGTCTTCGCTGGCATTCCAGTGGGCTACCAGAAGCCAAACCCCGTGCCAAGGCCGGATGTTTTGAGGAGCTGGATTTGTTTTTACCCTCAAACATTTGATTTTGACCCCTACTTCCTCGTGCGGTACCAATCTCCCCGGTGAAGACTCCGATCGCAACCGCGGCGTCGAGGCGGCTGGCCTCCGGCCAGCGCTGTCGCCTTTGGACCGCAGCGGGGCTTCTGCTGATGTTGCTGGTCCTGCATGGCTGTGGCCGTGGGGGCGACGACTCGCCCGTGGGGGCTTCGAACCGCACAGGGCCCAAGCGCATCGTGACGACCTTCACGATCCTGCAGGACATGGCCCAGAACGTGGCCGGCACCAATGCCGTGGTGAAATCCATCACCAAGCCCGGGGCCGAGATCCACGAATACGAGCCCACACCGGGTGACGTGGTGAAGGCTCAGCACGCGGATCTCGTCCTATGGAACGGGCTGGGGCTGGAGCGGTGGTTCGAGCGCTTCTTTGGGAACCTCAAAGGTGTCCCGGAGGCGGTGCTTTCCGAGGGAATCCCGCCGATCAGCATCACGGAGGGCGCCTACTCGGGAAAGCCGAATCCCCATGCCTGGATGTCCCCGACCAACGCACTCCGCTACGTCGAGAACATCCGGAATGCCCTCGTGAGGCTCGACCCGGAACACGCCGAGGCCTACACGGCGAATGCCGCTGCCTATTCGGAAAGGATCCGCGCCATCGACGAGCCACTGCGCCGGCGTCTTGGCTCGATCCCGGCGGATCGGCGCTGGCTGGTCACCAGCGAGGGGGCGTTCCCATACCTCGCCCGGGACTACGGGCTCAGGGAGCTCTACCTGTGGCCGATCAACGCGGACGAGGAAGCAACCCCGCAACAGGTCCGGAAGGTCATCGACCGAGTCCGGGCTGAACGCATTCCCGCCGTTTTCAGCGAGAGCACCATCAGCGACAAGGCCATGCGCCAGGTCGCCCGTGAGACCGGCGCGCGGTTCGGCGGGATCCTCCATGTGGATTCGCTGACCGACGAGGGCGGCGCTGTCCCGACCTACCTCCAGCTGCTGCAGACCAATGCGGACACAATTGTCCGAGGCCTGTCCGGCAACCCAATGCCATGACACCCCCCGCTCCGTCCCAGCATCCCTTCGACCTCACGGTCGACCATGTCACGGTCACCTACCGGAGTGGCCATGTGGCCGTGCACGATGCCAGCTTCCGTCTCCATTCCGGGACCATCTGCGGGCTGGTCGGCGTCAACGGCAGCGGAAAATCGACCCTGTTCAAGACCATCATGGGGTTCCTCAACCCGGATTCAGGCTGGGTCTCCATCGGGGGGCGGTCGATCCGGGAGGCCCAATCGAGGAACTGGGTCGCCTATGTGCCGCAGTCGGAGGAGGTGGATTGGACCTTTCCCGTGACGGTCTGGGACGTGGTGATGATGGGGCGGTATGGCCACATGAACCTGCTCCGAATCCCGGCTGCCCGGGACCGCAGCAAGGTGGAGGAAAGCCTGCGGAGGGTGGACCTCTGGGAGCTTCGGGACCGGCAGATCGGCGAGCTGTCGGGCGGACAGAAGAAACGGGCCTTCCTGGCCCGATCCCTCGCACAGGAAGGACGTGTCATCCTTCTCGACGAGCCCTTCACCGGGGTCGATGTCCGGACCGAGGCCGCGATCATCCAGCTCCTCAAGGAACTGAGGGACGCCGGGCAGATCCTCCTGGTGTCGACCCACAACCTCGGATCGGTCCCGGAGTTTTGCGACCACGCGGTGATCATCCAGCAGTCGATCGTTGCCGCGGGCCCCCTTGTGGAGACCTTCACCGAGCAGAATCTCGCGAAGGCATTCGGGGGAGTCCTCCGACACTTCCGGTTCGACCAATCCACGGTCCAGCCCCACGACAACCACCGCATCACGGTGTTGACCGACGACGAGCGGCCCCTCGTGTTCGGCAAGGATGGACACCTGGAGTTCACCGAACGTCGGGAGCACGAGGACATTGTCCGGGAGAGGACCCTCCCGGGGGATGAACCATGATGGAGTCCCTGCTCACCCCTTTCGGATACGAGTACCTCGTGCGGGCGCTCTGGGTGTGTGCGCTCGTCGGCGGGGTCGGAGGGCTGCTGTCGTGCTTCGTGACCCTGAAGGGCTGGTCCCTGATGGGAGACGCGCTATCCCATGCGGTGGTTCCGGGTGTCGCGGTCGCTGGCATCCTTGGGCTCCCCTTCTCGGTGGGTGCGGCGTTCGCCGCAATGCTCGCCACCGCGGGCATGGGATTCCTGAGGGCCCGCACACCCCTGAGGGAGGATGCGGTCATCGGCATTGTGTTCACGACCTTCTTCGCGCTGGGCCTGCTGCTGCTCTCCCTGCGCCCCGCCGGCATCAACCTCCGCACGATCGTGTTCGGGAACGTTCTTGGAATCGACCCGGCCGACAGTCGTCAGCTTGTCGCAATCTCGTTCGGGACGCTGGCGATCCTCGCCGTCCGGTGGCGTGACCTCGTCCTGTTCTGCTTCGACACCAACCAGGCCCGATCCATCGGACTGAACACCGCCGTGCTGCACGGCACCCTGCTCACCCTTCTCTCGGCAACCGCCGTGGCCTCGCTCCAGACCGTCGGCGCCGTCCTCGTGGTGGCCACCCTGGTCACGCCCGGGGCGACGGCCTATCTGCTGACCGACCGTTTTGGTCGGATGCTGATCCTCTCTGGGACACTGGGCGCCTCGACCGCCGCATGTGGGGCCTACCTGAGCTACTTCGTGGACGGATCGACCGGCGGCTGCATCGTGGTCCTCCAGACCACGGGATTCCTGGCCGCCTGGGTGTTTGCACCCCGGCACGGACTGCTCGGGAACCGGTGGCACCGCGGACGGGACGGGACGGGAGGAACCCCGTGAGCTGGTCGTCCCCATTCGAGCACGAGTTCATGAGGACCGCGCTGCTCATGGCGGTGATGGTCGGCACGGTGTGCGCCGTCTTCTCCTGCTTCCTGGTGCTGAAGGGGTGGTCGCTGATGGGGGATGCCGTCGCCCATGCCGTCCTTCCGGGAATCGTGATCGCCTACTGGGCCGGCCTGCCCCTCAGTGTCGGCGCCTTCGCCTCCGGGCTTCTCTGCGCCGTCGGCTCGGGCTACATCCGGAGCCGAAGCCGGGTGAAGGAGGACACCGTCCTGGGTGTGGTCTTCACCGGATTGTTCGGACTCGGGCTCGTCCTCTTCACGAAGGTCGAGTCCGACCAGCACCTCAACCACATCCTGTTCGGCAATCTCCTGGGCATCCCGAGAGCGGAGGTGATGTGGACCTCGACCACCGGGATTCTGACCCTTGCGATCATCACCCTGCGGCACCGGGATCTGCTGCTGTTCTGCTTCGACCCGGGGCAGGCGCGGAGCATCGGGCTTAGCCCTGCCCGTCTCAATCTCATCCTGCTGGGGCTCCTGGCCCTGACCATCGTCACGGCGCTTCAGGCGGTCGGGGTGATCCTTGTGGTCGCGATGCTGGTGACTCCGGGCTGCCTGGGCTTCTTGATGGCCGACCGATTCCCACGGATGGTGGGGTTTGCGGTGGCCTCGGCGGTTCTTGCAGCGGTCTCGGGAACCTATGTGAGCTTTTTTCTCAATGCGTCGACCGGGGCCTGCATCGTCCTCGTCCAAGCCCTTCTCTTCGGTGCCGCACTGGTTCTTTCCCCCCGAAAGGGACTCACGATCCTGCATCGCCGGGGTCGGAAGACCAAGGATCGCATCCCCGATCCAGCCCACGGCTGATCCGTAGACCAACGGGCATCACCGCTGCCGGCGACGGACTCCGAACACATTCCCGACCGGATGTGGGAGGCCGGGATACAGCGGATTCCTCGGACGGTTCAGGACGGTGCCGCCAAGCCACGAGCCCCCGAGAACCAGGGTGGTGGAAGCCCCCCCATCCATCCGGATGGCATCCGAGGCGCCGAGCTCACCGATGAGATCCGACGCCTCGCTGGCGCTGAGACCTTCGCTGTATCCGGGCTGCTTCCCGTCCACGACCAGGAAACAGAGCCACCGTTGGTCGGGAGAGACCCCAACCATGGTCACGGCGTCCACCTCCGTATTCTCAAAGGTGTTGGTACCACCCCGCCGAACCACCAGAAATCCACCCGCACCCCACCGGACATCCGGGATCTGACCGGGGACCTGGAGCATCCGGATGCCGCCCTTGGAGTCCACGATCAGGGCGTCGAGATTGGAGACCGGAGTCGACCACCACTGCCCGTCCGAGACCGCAAGCCCATCGAGGCGGACTTCGCCACCGGGAAGGATCGGCTCCGGGACGAATGGGGTGGCATTGACGACCGCAACGAGTCCGTTGTTCCTCAGCGTGGAGAGAGGCCAATCGGCCCGAATGCGGCCACCCGAGTCGGGGCGTGCCGGCGGCACCACCAGCTCGAGATCCCCTCGTCCCAGGTCGAACCTCAGGACATGGCCGCGAATCTCCCGGGGGAATGACCTGTGGAACCGGCAGTGGTCCACCCCGGGTTCGCGTGTCGTCCAGGGTTCAAACCCCGGACCTGCCGGAGGCCATGTCTCAAGGAAGGCCGGAGCCCGGAGCCCACCCCAGACCAACCACAGGAAGAACGCAGTTCCCGGAACAAGGAGGGCGGCGAGAAAGCGCCCGTAGGATGGAAATCGACGATGGGTTCGGTTTCGGCTGCGTCCTCTCATGGTACTGGATGCCGTCGGGGTCACCAGACCTCGACCGGTCCCTGCGGAACCGGGATGGCGGATCGTGTGGTACTGGGCGGTTCTCCGACTGTCGACGCATATCCCCGGGAGAGCGGAGCCGGCCGATACCGGGGCAGGAGCTCGCCGGTCTCGTCACAGAATTGTGCCCTCCATCGGAGATAGTCCGCGACGATTCCATGGAATTCCTGCCGGGAGACCAGCCGGACCACCCGCTTGTTGAACTCGGCGACCGGACCGAAGCGCCGCGAGTACCACGGAGCCACCTTCCGGAACATCACGCATCCATGCTCCTCGCCAAACACCTCGATCATGAGATCCAGATGCCGGTTCACGATGCGGATGCGCTCCTCGAGTCCGGGCTCCAGAGACGCCTCGCCCGTGGAAAGGTGCTGTCGGATCCGTCGGAAGATCCACGGATCATAGAAGGCGCCCCGGCCGATGCTCACCCCGGCGCAACCAGTCTCGCGCAGCATGCAGGCCGCGGCCTCGGGGGTGGTGACATCCCCGTTGCCGATGACCGGAATGGACCGGACCGCCTCCACAACCGCACGGATTCCCCGGAGATTCACGGAGCCCGAGAAGCCCTGTTCCCGGGTGCGTCCATGGACAAATACGGCCGCCACTCCGGCATCCTCGAGAGCCCGGGCCAGATCCGGTGCGGTCAGATTCTCGTCATCCCATCCAAGACGCATCTTGGCCGTCACTGGGATCCGCAAGGCCTCCACCATGCCCCGGACCAGACGGGCGGTACGGTCCAGTTCCGTCATCATTGCCGAGCCCCCGCCCACCCGACAGACCTTACGGACCGGGCAGCCCATGTTGAGGTCGATGGAATGGACGCCCCGTTCCTGGAGGAACACGGCCGCATCACGCATCTCCTCGGGAACCGACCCGAAGAGCTGGACCGCCAGGGGCCGGTCCGTCTCGTGGGTCTCGATGAGCTTCAGAGCCTTCCGGTTCCGCTCCAGCAGGGAACGGGCGTTGACCAGGTCGGTGGTGCAGAGGTCCACCCCGCCCAGCTCCCGGACGACACGGCGGAACGGAAGGTTGGTGTAGCCCGCAAGCGGGGACAGGAAGAGGTTCGAGCGGAGCTCGAGCCGACCGATCCGGAGGGCTGAGGAGGCAGCCGCTTCGGGAAGCGTGTGGGACATCGTCGGGATCACTCCCCCTGGGCGGTGTTCTTCCGGCTCTTCGAGGGGTTTGCCGGGGTCTTGGTCGTCTTTGGCTTCGGAGCGGCCTTGGTGGGCGACTTGGACTTGGACTGGACCTTGTTCCCCGGCTTGGGACGGACCGGGTCGGGCGGCACCACATTGAGGGTGAACTCGGTGGACCAGACGGACCGACCCGCGACGAGGGCACCGGCCCTGAGGGTGTGGTTGCCGGCCGGGACATTGGCCACCTGGAAGCGCCATCGTCCGTCCGGAGGAACCACCAGGGGATCTCCCAGCGGATCCGAGTACCAGTAGAGCCGCACGACGGATCCCGGATGGGCCAACCCCTCCACGACCAGCGTCTGTCCCGGCGCGAAGGTCGTGCCCGGCACGGGACTCAGCCAGGTCGTGGGCTGCAGTATCGGCATCGGCGCGGGTAATGGACGCGGAGGCGCGACCCGAGGGGTCGGGAGCACGAAGAGCAGGCCTCCGAGCAGGAGGATCAGCACAGGCACGGCCAGGTGGGCCGTGTCGAATCCGGGCTCCCAGAGTGAGGGGCGGCGTGGTGGAAAGGTGCCCTCCATGCGTCAGCCCCCCTTCTCCGCCTTGAGCGCAGCCAGCTCCGCGGCAATCTCGTTCCGTTCCCGGGTCATGAGCTCCAGTTCGATGGCCAGCGATTCGTCGCCACCCCCGGCGGCTGCCGCCTCGCGAAGACGTTCCAGCTCCCGCTGCCCATCCTCATGGGAACGGGTAGTTGCGAGAAGCTCGGCCTCGATCTCCAGGACCTTCTGTTCCCAGTCGGCAGCCCGGCGCTCCTGCTCCCTCAGCGATTCCTTCAGGGTGGTGATTTCGTCGCTTGGGGAGCCCTCCTGCGATGGCCGGGACTCGCCCTGCACACTCCAACGCCCCTGCAGCTCGGCCACCCGCGCCTCGGTCTCCGCAAGACGGGACAGGGATCCAGCCAGCTCAGCCGATTTGGCCTCGAGAGCCGCCTCGAGCTCGGTGATGGTCTTCCTCGACTGGGTCGCTTGCTGCTCCTGCTCGACCATCAACTCCTGAAATGCCGCGTCATCGGAGCCGGCAACCGGGGTCCTGGACTGGCCCTCGAGCTCCTTCTCGAGACTCCTGCGGGTTGCGTGGGCCGCCTCGAGGTTGGCTTCGGTCTGGGCCAGCCTGCCCTTCAGGGACGCCGACTCCTCGGCCGCCTCGCCAATCTGGTCGGCGAGCTGCTTCACCTCCTCAATCCGGGCCTTCAGCTTCGTCTCCGCGGCGGACATCGACTGGCGGACATCCTCCAACTCGGCTTCGAGGGTAGACCGCCGCTGGGTCTCGGCCTCCAGCCCGGTGGCCAGCTTGGCTTCGCGATCCCGGGATTCCGCCAATGCCGCGAGGGTCTCCTGGTGGGCGGTCTCAGCGCTCACCCTCTGTCCCGAGACGGCCTGGAGTTCCGACTCGAGCGCGGTCCGTCGGTCCCTCTCCGCGGCGAGTTCGTTGCCGATGCGGGTTTCCACGACCCGGGCCTCGGCAAGCGCCCGCTCCACCCGACCAAGGGCTCCCCGGGACTCCAGCAGATTGATCTCCGCACGCGCCTGCATGTCCTCTGATTCCAGCAGCGCAGCCTCGACGGTCTGCCGACGCTTCGCCTCGGACGCGAGCTCGAGCTCGAGCTCGGCGACGCGGCCCAGAGTGGACTCGTGATCTGCCGTGACCTGGTCGAGATTGGCCTGCAGCCCAGAGACAGCACTGGATTCGGACCGGAGACGAGCCTCCTGCTCCTCGAGACGCAAGCGGAGGTCCAGGACCTCCCCGGAAAGCGCCTCCCTCTCCCGGTTCATGGAGGCGACCTCCGCCTCGACTGTCGACACGGTGGCCTCGAGAGCCAGCCGCCTTGAATCCAGCTCTTCGTGCTGACTTTCCAAGACCGAAAGCTTGCTGCGGGCGGCGGTCAGGAGGGACTCCGAGACCGATCGCCCCTTCTCACTCGCGTCCAGCTCCGCAAGTTTGGCCTTCAGCTCGGTCTGGCAGCGGCCATGGGCAAAGCGTTCCGAGTCGAGCTCCTCGCCGCGACGTCGGGCGGCATCTCGGGCATCCGCAAGGGGTCGACGGAAATACCAGACCTCCAAGACCCACTCGAGGAAGACTCCCAGGAGCAAGGCGATGAGGAGCCATACCACGGGGTGTTGGGCCACGGACTGGATCATAGGCATCAGAGTTCCTGGGCGATGCTACGGAACGGGTGGGAGAAAGGAAGTTGAGAGATGGGATAAACGACCTCACGCCTAGAGGTGTCCCGACCGCGACGAACACGACAGTCCCCCGGAAGATCGGCGGGAACAGATATGGCCCCCCCTGCGGGGAGGGAATGACGGACCCGATCCGAACCTCCGGAATCAACGGGCCCGCTGGGTCAGCGCCGCCTTGCCGATGTCGGTGATGACATCCCAGGCAGGTCCCGGGAATTTGTGCATGCCGACCATCACTTCCTCGAACGCATCGAGGAACCAGCGCACATCGGACTCACCGATCACGAACGGAGGCAGAAGCTTCACCACGTCGATCGCGTGCCCCGCCACCTGGGTAATGATGTGGTGGCGGCTCATGAGCGGCATGACACAGGCCTGCGGGAACAGGCTCTTGTCGAGGCCATGGCAGATGCCCCAGGCCGTCTTGAGGGTGAGGGACCTTGGGGAACCGAACTCGATCCCCATCATCAGTCCGCGCCAGCGGACCTCCTTCATGAACTCGAACCGGGGGATCATCGCACGGAGCCCCTCACCCAGCAGGTTGCCCATGCGCTCCGCGTTCTGCATCAGCCCCTGCCGATCGATGACGTCGAGGGCCGCGAGACCAGCCGCCATCGCGAAGTTGCCCTGGCTGAAGGTCGAGCTGTGCACCACGGACCGCTGCATGCTCGAGAAGACCTTGTCGTGGATCCACCGCTTGCAGAGGACGGCGGCGACCGGGACGAATCCGGCCGACAGCGTCTTGGACAGCACCACGATGTCGGGATCCACCTCGGGGCCATCATGCTCGATGGCGAGGAACTTCCCGGTCCGGCCCATGCCAGACTGGACCTCGTCGTCGATGAACAGGGCACCGTATTTCCGGCACAGACGCTGGGCGGCCAGGAGATACCCCGGGGATCCGATGAAGACCCCCTTGCCCTGGATGGGTTCGACGACGAACGCGGCGACGTCTCCCTTGCGGAGCTCCGTCTCCAGGGCATCGAGGTTGTTGAAGTCGATCATCCGGCACCCGGGGAGGTAGGGCTCGAACCCGGACCGGAAGCTGTCATCCCCGTTGACCGACAGAGCACCGTAGGTCAGGCCATGGTACGCCTTCTTGCAGTGGATGATGCCCGGCCTGCCGGTGGCGCATTTCGCGTACTTGATGGCCGCCTCGACACCCTCGGCCCCGGAGTTGGCGAAGAAGACCATGTCGAGGTCGTTGGGCATCCGCTTCTTCAGCTCCTCCGCAAGGATCCCGGACAGCAGCGGGGCCTCCATCTTCACAAGACTCGGATAGTCGGCATCGAGGAACTCCTTCAGGACCCGTCGCACATCCGGATGGTTCCGCCCTAGGCCGAACACCCCATAGCCGGAGAGCATGTCGAGATACCGCGCACCCTCGACGTCCCACAGGTAGGGTCCCTCGGCTCGGACGTAGCAGTGGTCGAACCCGATGGTCTTGAGCGTCTTGACGTTCGCGGGGTTCACATGGGCCGCGTGGAGGTCGTAGTTGCGCCCCTGGTGCTCCTTGAGGAGCGCCACGATATCCAACCCCTCGGGGGCCGACTTCTTTCCGTCCGGATCCA
>SYEM01000214.1 GCA_005801385.1 Verrucomicrobiales bacterium
CGGATCGCATACTCGATGGCGCTCTGGATGAGCCGGGCGCTTCCGGAGAAGCTGACCGGCTTGATGCCGACCCCGACCCGGACGTCGGTCGGCATCGTCGTGTTGCCGGCGCTGTCCCAGTATCCCTTGGCGGCATCGACCGTACCGAAGCGGATCTTGGAGAACTGTTTCGGGAATTCCTTGGCAAGGAAGTCGAGGACCTTCTGGGCCTCGGGCGTGCCTGCGGCGTACTCGATGCCCGCGTAGATGTCCTCGTTGTTCTCACGGAAGATCACCATATCGACCTTCTCAGGATGCTTCACCGGACTGGGAACGCCCGTGAAGTACTGGACCGGGCGGAGGCAGACGTACAGGTCGAGCATTTGCCGGAGCGCAACGTTGAGGGATCGGATCCCGCCGCCGACGGGGGTGGTCAGCGGGCCCTTGATGCCGACGAGGAACTCACGGAACGCGTTGACCGTGTCGTCAGGCAGCCAGTTGTTGAACCGCTTGAAGCTCTCCTCGCCTGCGAACACCTCCATCCAGGCGATGGCGCGTTTGCCTCCATAGGCCTTCTGAACGGCGGCATCGAGGACCCGGACCGAGGCGGCCCAGATATCGGGCCCGGTGCCGTCGCCCCGGATGAACGGGATGATCGGTTGGTCGGGAACGACGAGGCGACCGGACTGGATGGAGATCTTTCCGCCGGCGGGGACGGTGCAGGTGGTGTAGGACATGGCGTTGGTTTCCGCGTTCGAGCCGTTCGCGGCCCGCGTGCAAGGCGATGATTTAAGCGGCCTGACGCCGACACCGGCAAGCGGTTTGCTGGGGGTTGCACGCGGAGGAATGAGGGACCCACATGGCGACACGGGAGCGCGGAGGAACGAGGAGTTGAGTGTTGAGGGTTCGGACAAGCCTGGACACGGGAGGCGAGGCCTCCATGGGTGGGTGATGCAGTGCCCTGCATCACGGGGCGCGGGAGCGCCCTCCGGTAGGGACGCGCTCCGTTGCGTCCCCATCTAGACCGCGAGGGTGGAATGGATCGACGGGCCCAGCCGGGACCCTCTGACGCTGCAGACGACCCCGCCCCCCTTCACGGGTGCGCAACGTGCAGCGGGTCAAGATGGGGCCGTGGCGGAGCACAGCCCTACCGGTTTTTCGTTCCCTACGGTCTCTTCTCCGCGTCTTGGCGCCTTCGCGTGAGTCCCTTCCCCTTGGTGTCGAGTGCTTCCTCATCCCTAAATCTGGCGATGGTGGATCGCTTCGTTTGCCTGCCAGACTGGGTGGATGCGACATCCGGGACCGGACTTCGATGCGATCTGGAAGGAGACCCTGATGGGGTTTCTTCCGGAATGCCTGGAACGGGTCCAGTCGGCGTTGGCGGGGAGGATCGACCGATCGCGGAAGGTCCGGTTCCTGGACAAGGAACTCCGGGAGATGATGGGGGCCTCTCCACGGCCCCGGCAGCATGTCGACGTTCTGGCGGAGGTTCCGGTCAAGGATCCCGACCTGGACTGGGTCCCGTTTCACGTGGAGGTCCAGCGCAGCAGGGTGAGTCGATTTGCGCAGCGGATGCTCTTCTACCACGCGGCGCTGGTCCGACGGTTCCGTCGTCCGGTGATGAGTCTGGCGATCCTGGCCGATCCGGATCCGAAGTGGCGTCCGACCGGACTGAGCCGAGGGCTTGGTGGGATCAGCACCCGGTTCGAGTTCCCGATCTGCAAGCTGTTGGACTTCACCGATGCGGAGCTGGAGTCGGACCCGAACCCGGTGAACCTGGTGATCCTGGCCGAACGGGTCCTGCGCCGGCACCGGGAGGACCCGGTGGCGCGTCGGGAGGGCAAGCTGGCGCTGTTCCGTCGGATGGCCGTGCTGATGCGATCGGAGCGTTATGATGATGAGCAACGGCTGGTGTTGACGCGGGCAATCGATTGGTCGATTCCATTGCCGGAAGCCGAAGAGGAGATTTTCTTGGAACAGCTCAGACAACAGGAAGGAGACAGCCCCATGACCTATCTCACGACATTCGAACGCCATGCCCTGCGCAAAGGCCTGGAGCAGGGCCTGGAGCAGGGCCTGGAGCAGGGTCTGGAGCAGGGCCTCAAAAAGGGCCAACAGAGGGGTCGAAAAGATGGGCTGCGTGAGGGTTGGGTCGAGGCGTTGAAGGCCTCCGCATTGGTCCGGTTCCCGGACTGGAAGCCGTCGTGGGACCGGATCCTGGATTCAATGGAGGACCCAGACCTGCTGCGGGTGTGGCACCGGTTGTTGATGACGGCCCCCAGCGGTAGGGAGTTCCTGAGGTCGATCGGCAAACGGCCGCGGTGATCCTGCGGGGGGAGGGGACTCACGCGGTGACGCGGAGCCGCGGAGGAAGAGGAGGAAAGGCAGGGGGGGCATTGGAGAAGGGAATGGAGCAACGCGCAGGGGTCCCACTCCGAGCGGTGCGTTTTCGAAGCCGAAGGATTCGATGGGTGGGTGATGCAGTGCCCTGCATCACGGGGCGCGGCAGCGCCCCTCGTCGGTAGCAAACTGGTCCCACAGGTCCCCATTTTCCCCGCGAGGTTTGGCGGATCGGTCCAGTCGGGACCCTCTGACGCTGCAGACAACCCCGTCCCCTTTCACGGGTGCGCCACGCGCAGCGGATCGAGATGGGGCCGCGAGGGACCGCAGCCCTACCTGTAGGAAGGATGCAGCGGCAAGTGCCTCCTGATCGGCAGCCGAAGGATTCGA
>SYEM01000215.1 GCA_005801385.1 Verrucomicrobiales bacterium
AGTATTCGGCGCTTGGATAAGGCGCTGAAGTTCCGCCCGCTGCTCAGTGGAAAGTTCGAATGGAAACTTTGGACGGGCCATGTCCGAACGATGGCACGAGTAATGGTTGTTAGGAAAGACTTAATTGAGACACTACACTAGTGTCCAGACCATCGCGGACAGGGTGAGTGTGCGGGGGAGGATTTTTTGTGCGTTCATGGGATTCTGATCTGAGGAATGAGCCGTGGTTTCACCGGCCAGCCTGGGTCGCCACGGAATGGAGAACGACACCGCCGATGTGTGCCGGACCATCTGGTCGGATCACTTGGATGGACCGGGACGCCCCAACCCGCACAACCCACGAAACGTTCGGTTCCGATGGGAATGCGGGCCAATGGCACCCGATGCCCCGAGATCGTGCCTACCGATGGGGATCTTACTCGGCTTCAAGCCCTCTCCGGTTTGGAGCGGCGGATCGGGCTGGAGTCACATCCTCGATAGCCAGGGTCTCTGGGAGAGGCCTCACCTGGGTCCGTGGAGAAGGGGAGACAAAGAGGAGCGCTCGGAAGCTAGCAAGAGACTCGGCAATGATTCCCGTCGTTTTGGCACCGCTCCACGCGGATCAACAGGGGTCCATATGCGAATTATTTTTCCCGAGAGATGGGCAGGACCCGTCCGTTCCCGTGAATCCTCGCCCAGCACTCTGCTCCTCAGCGGCCCGGAGGGAGCACCGGCAGGGTGATCATCGAGGAGGTCGTCGCTCCACGATGGATTCGTTGCGTCGCCTTCCGGTAGTCCTCCGGACGCGCCCGGTAGATGTCCCCGAAGGTCTGGGGATTGCGGTCCACCAGCGGGAACCAGCTGCTCTGGATCTGGACCATCAGGCGGTGGCCCCGACGAAACGTGTGGCAGACGTCGGGCAGGGTGAAGGAGATCCGTGTCACCGTGCCGGGCTCCATGGGCTCGGGTTTCTCGAAGCTGTTCCGGAATCGTGACCGGAAGACGTCGCCTCGGACGAGCTGCTGGTAGCCACCCATCACGACATATGACGGGTTCGGCTCCGGCTCGGGATAGTCGGGATCGAAGACGTCGATGACCTTCACGACCCAGTCGGCGTCCGTCCCAGTGGTGGAGACCTGCAGCGACACTGGAATCGGACCCGCCACGGTCAGATCCTCCTCGAGAGGTTCGGTCCCGTAGACGAGAACATCGGGACGGGACGCCGCGAATCGCTGGTCGTGGGTCGGATAGCCGCGGGGATAGTCCGTCGTGACCTCGAGGGTGAAGGGGACCGGCTTGGCCGGATCGCTGACGTATTCGTCGAACGCCTCCGAGGCCCCCTGGGGTGCCTCGAAGCTTAGGGTTCCACCCTCCCGGAGGTGGAGCGCTCTGGGCGTCACACCGGTTGGCGGCCACGGGTCGAACTGCCGCCACCGTGCGGTGCCCGTCTCAAAGATATGGGCCTCGGCCGACGGAAACTTCGGGTCGCCCTTGAGATGGTGTCGGAAGAAGGGCAGCTCCAGCTGCTGGCGGAAGTGCTCGGCCGTCTTCGCCCGGAATCCGATGTCGCCGACCTGCGAGCCGTCCTTCCGGTTCCAGTCTCCATGGGCCCACGGCCCCATCACGAGCAGGTTGGTGATGCCCGGGTTCTGGGCCTCGGTCGATCGATAGGTCTCGAGGGCACCGAAGAGGTCTTCGGCGTCGAACCACCCCCCGACGGTCATCACCGCGCACCGGATGTTCCTCAGGTGGGGACGGATGTTCCGTGCCTGCCAGAACCCGTCGTAGTTCGGATGGCTCAGGAATTCCGTCCAGGCTTTGGACGCCCCCTTGAAGAGCCGTGTGTCGGTGTTCACCGCCGAGCCTAGGCGCAGGAAGAAGTCATAGCCGTCGGGATTGCCGAACGGGAGCTTCCGTCCGCCGTCGTGCAACGGGTCCTCCGAAGGAAGCTCAAACCAGTACATGAACCCGACATTCTGGGAGAGGAGGAAGGCGCCGTTGTGGTGGAGATCGTCTCCCATGAACCAGTCCGCGATCGGAGCCTGTGGCGATGCGGCCTTGAGGGCCGGATGGGTGTCGATCATGCCCATCGAGGTGTAGAAGCCGGGATAGGACATCCCGGTCATGCCCACCCGACCATTGTTTCCAGGCACATGCTTCACCAGCCAGTCGATCGTGTCCCAGGCATCGGAACTCTCGTCGGTCTGGGTCCCGGTCTTGTTGGATACGAAGGGCCGGACGTGCTGGAAGGTCCCCTCCGAGGCATTGCGTCCACGGACGTCCTGGGACACCAGGATGAAGCGGTCCTCGGCGAAGGCACCGAGAGATCCTGAGAGCTTGGAGTAGCTGTCAGGGCCATAGGGCTTGAGGCTGTAGGGGGTGCGGGTCAGCAGGATGGGCCAGGTCGTGGACGTCTCCTTGGGAACGTACACGCGGGTGAACAGGCGGACCCCATCCCGCATCGGGATCCGATGCTCATGCTTGGTGTAGTGCTCGGCCATCCAGGACTCGGATCTGGAGTCATCCGCCGCCGCGGCACGGGAGGTATCGATCAGCAGGACTGCGGAGACCAGGAGTCCGATGAAACTCCGCAGAGTGGAGGCGGGTGGCATGCGATGAGACTCCGCAGGGCCCTCCGCGGGGCAAGGGGAAAGACCCGTTGGGTCGCTGGGGCGGGGAGGGGAGGGGGAAAGAGAAAAGACGCACCCTTTGGGAAATCTCAGGTTGGGAACGGTGGGTGATGCAGTGCCCTGCGTCACCTCCTCACTCCTCCGCAAGACAGTAGAGAAACCGCTCGCCGCGCAGGTAGAGCTCCCGTCCCCCAAGCGCAGCGGACGCACTGAACGAGTCGTCGAGCCGGTTCACCGACAGCACCGCGTTGTCCGCATCCTGCCTCAGCACCACCGTGGTTCCATCCCGACCCGTGATGTAGAGCCGCCCGGCCGCCCCCACTGGGGACGCAAAGATGAAGTCCCGGATTCCCTCCAGTCGGACCAGGTCCCCACGCAGCCGGCCCGTCGCCGGGTCGAGACGGACCAGCACGTTCTGGTTGTGTCGGAGGTGGTAGAGCGTGTCGCCATACAACAGCGGCGATGCGACATAGGGGGTGAGCCGGTTCATCCGCCAGATGACGTGGTCGGTCGTCGTCACATCCCCCCGGGCTCCTGACAGCCGCAGGGCGAGCATCGCCTGGGTGTAGTAGCTGTTGCCGGCGACCAGGATCCCGCCGTGCACGACCGGTGAGGCGACGACGTTGTCGGTGAGCCCTGCACATTCCCAGAGCAGGGTGCCCGTTGCCAGGTCGTAGCCCCGGACCCGACGGGTGGCACTGACGATCACCTGCGGCTTGCCGTCCACCTCCACCACGAGGGGTGTCGACCACGAGGTCTTCTCGTCCCGAGGGGTCTTCCAGCGGGTCGTCCCGGTGCGGGTGTCGAAGGCCTCGATGCAGGACTCCTTCTCATGATCCCAGTTCACCACGAGCAGGTCGCCATGGACCACGGGAGAACTTCCTTCGCCGTGGGCATGGAGGGTGGACATCTTGCCGAGGTCCCGACGCCACCGGATCGTGCCATCGGGCTCCAGACAGAAGAGGCCCCGGGATCCGAACAGGGCGAAGATCGCGTGTCCGTCCGTCACGGGGGAGTTCGACGCGGGGCTGCCGGTGGAATGGCCGCCTTCGTGGGGCCACTCCTCGCGTACGTTCGTCCGCCACAGGATGCGGCCGTCCTTCCGGGAGATTGAGAGGACCCCGTACTGGTGGCGATGTGTGACCGGCACGCTGTCGTGGACCCCCGGGGCCTTGTCGAAGACGGGGGGCTGGGGATCGCCAATTGGGGTGGCTGTCTGGAGGATCACGGCGTCCCCGAGGAGGATCGGAGAAGCGTGTCCCTTGCCGGGGAGCGCGATCTTCCAGCGGACGTTCTGGGTCTCGCTCCAGCGGACGGGGGGCTGGGCCGTTGGCGAGAACCCGTTGGCGAGGGGACCGCGCCACTGGGGCCAGTCCAGGCGAACGGCATTGGCACCGTGCGTCTGGGGGCACAGGACCGCAGCGACAAGGAGTCCCATCAGGGCCTTCAAACCGGAGAGGGATCGCACGGGGTGAGACTCCGCAGGGCCATTCGCAGGGCAAGGGGAAAGACCCGAGGGTTCCCGCAGCGAGGAGCGCTGGCGGACTCACGCGATGGCGTGGAGACGCGGCGAACCGAGGAGATCCTCGGAGACGGAGGACCAGAGTCATCTGGGTGGGTGATGCCATGCCCTGCATCACGGCGCTCGGGAGTACCCACAAGGGGACAACGCCAACGGTGTGGTGGCCCGGAACCCAGGGCAGGTCCGAGGGGTCAGAACCTACCTTTGGGAACCGGGCAAAAAATGGGGCCAGGTCGAAACCAGGCCGCGGCGAAGAACGGGGCCATGCCCCACGTGCCCATCCCCCGAGTGCCAACGGCGCGGCTCCATACCAGCCTGGGGCAACCCCCAGGCACCGTTCCCCGATGCGCCCAGGGCTGAAGGCCCGATTCAACGGGCGTGGAATTGGATCAGGCTTGGACTGGGCTTGGACCGGGCTTGGATCAGGCTTGGGCAGGTCCTACCGCCATCACGGGCCGGCGGGGCTGGCATCCCTGCCGGGATTCGGATCGTTCGGTGTCCGGAATTCCTCCGCACCCTGGAAGGGCGCCACCGCTGCTCGCCGCTTACCGAAAACTCGGACTCGCAGGACGCATCCCTCTGGCGGAGGATTCCCCAACCGCATGAATCCTGGACCCCACCGTTCCTTCATGGCCGCCCTCCTGCGCATCCTTGGCCTCGGGCTCCTGCTGTGCCAGGGCGTCCGCGCGGCAGAGCCGACCCACCAGACCAATGTCATCGAGGGTTGGACCGTCCGGGTCGATGTGCGGTTGCTGAAGGAGGAACCCGTCTTCATCGCCAAGGCGCTCGAACTCCTCCGGGTTCAGTTGCAGGAGATCCTCCGGGTTGTCCCGGGCCCCGCCGTCGTAAAACTGCGCGAGATTCCCCTGTGGTTCTCGCCGCCCTATCCGGCAGTCCGCTCGCAGGCCGAATATCATCCCGATGCCGGCTGGCTCCGTTCCAACCAGCGCAACCCGGCCATGGCCCGCGGCGTTGAGTTCACCGGAGTGAAGGACTTCGAGTCCGAGACGCGGCGGATGCCCAATTTCACGCTCCATGAGCTGGCCCACGGCTACCACGACCGGGTGCTGGAGGGCGGTTTCGAAAACACCGAGATCAAGGCCCAGTACGAGAAGGCCAAGGCCAGCGGAGTCTATGATCGCGTCGAACGGCAGGATTCCGAGGGACGAAGGCGGTTCGATCGCGCCTATGCCTTGAGCACCCCGATGGAATACTTCGCCGAAAGCACCGAAGCCTACTTCACCCGCAACGATTTCTTCCCGTTCCACCGCGGTGAACTGCATCAGGCCGATCCCGACATGGAGGCGCTCGTCGGACGCCTCTGGGGAGTTCCAGAGAAAGCCCGCTGATCCTCGCCGAGGCGCAGTCCGACGCAACGGTCCCGCCGAGGCAGACGACCTCGGATCTCTCCCAGACTCTCAACTCACTCCAAACAAACCCCTCTCCATCCCGACTCGTCACCCCCCTCCAGGGTCATCCACTCCTCAGGTCGGGTGTCGGCATCGCCGGCTGGGGTCTGGAGGGCGAGGCCAAGGAAAACCCACGCGTCCATGATTCCATTGTCCCCCATGAAGAACGGCATCGCCTTGGGCCTGTTGCTGGCCTGTTCCGCTGGTGCCTTCGGCGCCGAGAAACTCGAGGAGTGGCGGCACTCGGCATCGCTCTGGATTCTGACCACCCCCGAGGGCGCAGCGATGCCCGCGGGAGCCACTGTCGAAGGGTTCCCCCTGCTGCTGCGCCTCGATGGCGGGAACTTCCGCTTCGAGGAGGCTCGGCCGGAGGGAGCCGACCTCCGCTTCACCCTCGCTGACGGCACATCACTGTCCCATCAGCTGGAGGAATGGGATCCAGCCGGCCGATCGGCGAGCATCTGGGTGCGCATCCCGAGGATCGAGGGGAACGCTCAGCAGGAGATCCGGATGCACTGGGGCCATGCCGGTGCGGATGCAAGGGGCGGTGGCGCAGGGGTGTTCGATACGTCCAATGGCTATCTCGGCGTGTGGCACATGGGCGGCCCGCGCGACGAGGTCAGCGGCGGGATGGCCCGGGATTCGGGAACGACCGCCACCCGTGGCATCGTCGGTCCGGCCCGCCACCTGGCGGGTGACCAGGGATTGTTCGTCGGCGACAATCTCACCGGGTACCCGACCGGTTCGGAACCTCATTCGACCGAAGCCTGGATCCGTCCGCTGAAGCCCAATGCCACCGTGGTCGGCTGGGGCAATGAACAGGCGCAGGGCAAGGTGGTCCTGCAGTTCCGCAGTCCACCCCACATCGGCATCGACGCCTACTTCTCCGATTCCACGATCCAGGGGAAGACCCCCGTTCCAGAGGGACACTGGACGCACGTCGTGCACACCTACGAATTGGGTCGCACCCGGCTGTATGTGAACGGCGTCCTCGATGTGGAATCCACACATCGCTCCTCCCCGCTCAACGTGCGTTCACCCGCCCGACTGTGGATCGGGGGATGGTACGACCACTACACCTTCGAGGGGGATCTCGACGAGGTTCGGGTCTCGAGGACGGTTCGCTCACCGGAATGGGTCCACCTGCAGTTCGAGAACCAGAGACCGATGCAGAGGCTCGTCGGGCATCCGGTGACGGCTGGCGACCGCTTCACGGTGTCGCAGGACCAGGTCACTCTGGCCGAAGGGGCCACCGCGAGAGTCACCGCGGAGGCCGGGGGAGCCCGCAAGGTCTCCTGGATCCTCCAGCGGGAGGGCCGCGAGACCGTGGTGGCCGTCGATCGGTTCGAGTGCACGCTGGAGGCCGGACGGTTCACCGGCGATGAACAGGCCACGCTCCAGTTCAGGGCAGTGTATGCCGACACGGTGAAGACACGGGATATCCCGATCACCTATCGCGAGGCCATACCCGATCCGGTGTTCACGCTGAAGGCACCCAGGACCTGGGATGGCCGCAGGGCCATCGAGATCGTCCCGCAGATCAGCAATCTCGACCGCCTCAAGGCCGTCAGGGCGACGAATCTCCAGACGGCGTGGACGATGGGGGACCTCGCCACCCTCCGGGAAATCACCCCCGACAAACTGATCCTGTCCCGGGCCCAGAACAGCGGTTCGCTGACCATCACCGCGACGCTCAACAACGGAGGCCAACCGGTGACCCGCTCGTGCACGATCGACGTCCGGGAGCCGCGGCAGGATCGCTGGGTGGAGCGGATCCCGGACGCTGACGAATTGCCGGAGGACAATCAGTTCTATGCCCGCGACGATCGCGGCGAAGGGACGCTCTGGTGCAACGGAACAGTGCCTGTGCCGGCCGACGCCGTCTTCGTGCGGGTCATGGCCGACGGCAAGCCGTGGCGCGATGCCCAGGTCCGGCCTGGGAAGGACGGCAGGTTCCAGCTCTCCGTGCGGCTCAAGCCGGGCCGGATCCGCTACGAGGTCGAGTTCGGATCACGAACGGCTGGCCACGAAACCCTCCTGCGTCGGGCGACCAATGTGGTCTGCGGCGATGCCTATCTGCTCCAAGGGCAGTCCAACACCGTCGCCACGGACTGGGGCCCGGAGGAACCCGGGTTCCACAGCCCCTGGATCCGGACCTTTGGCAGCCCGTCGGGTGATCCCAATGGCCTCCGATTGTGGGGCGAGGCCGTGCATCGCAGCCCCGATGGCGAGCGGCTCCAGATCGGCTACTGGGGCATGGAACTGGCCCGACGGCTGGTCGAGGCACACGGCATTCCCATCTGCATCCTGAACGGCGCGGTCGGTGGGACGCGCATCGATCAACACCAGCGCAACCCGGCCCAGCCCGACGATCGCTCGACGATCTACGGCCGCCTTCTCTGGCGTGCGCGGCAGGCCCGGCTCACCCACGGCATCCGGGGCATTGTCTGGCATCAGGGCGAGAACGATCAGGGAGCCGATGGCCCCACCGGCGGCTTCGGGTGGGAGACCTATCGGGAATACTTCATCGACCTCGCCGGGGCGTGGAAACGGGATTATCCGAACGTCCAGCACTACTACGCATTCCAGATCTGGCCGCTGTCCTGTTCGATGGGCATCGACGGCTCGGACAACCGCCTGAGGGAGGTCCAGCGGAACCTCCCGACGGGCTTCTCCCATCTCAGCGTCCTGTCCACCCTGGGCATCGAACCACCCGGCGGATGTCACTTTCCCGCCGCCGGCTATGCGGAGTTTGCCCGCATGCTTTTTCCCCTGATCGAACGCGATGATCATGGAAAGACCTTCCCCGGACCGATCGGGCCACCGAACCTGCGCCGGGCGTGGTTCACCCAACCCGACCGGACCGTCCTGGCCCTCAAGTTCGACCAGGACATCATCTGGACCAACACCCTTGCCGGCGAGTTTCTGATCGATGGCCAGCGAGGGCGGATCACCAGCGGCAGTGTCACGGGCAACGTCCTGACCCTCCAACTGGCCGGGGGTGGCGGGGGCAGGACGCTGACGTATCTCGACAGCAGGAACTGGAGCCAGGCTCGGCTTCTGAAGGGCACCAACGGCCTTGCGGCCCTGACCTTCTGCGAGGTGCCCATCGCGATGCCGGGATCCAAGGGGCGGTGAGGGTGGAGGCCGTAGGGGCGACCCGGCCGATCCTTGATCGTGATCCTGGTGTTGGGTGGTGCGGCCTGCGGGTTCACAGCCCCGACGGGGTATTCCCGCCCGATCCCGGAGCGCTCAAAGCCAGGAGCCGGTGGTGGAGCGCGGCGACACCACCGGAATCCGACGCCCCGAGATCTCCCTGCACCCTGGGGGGGGCCAGCTCCGTCGAGACAACCTCCATCGAGGAACTGCAACGGGGTCCGGTCGGCATCCTGGCCTGGCTGGCATCCCTGCCGGGATGCAAGGCGTCTAAACCCCCGTACCAGTGGTGTCGCTGCGCTCAACCACCGGCTACGCTCTGGGATGCCTCCGGCATCAAGTCCCGCTGGGCCATGAAGACGCACCCACCAAAAACCACGTAGAACCTCAATGGAGACTCTTCTGGAGACTGACCGTAATCAGCCCCCCTTGGGAACCAGGTTGACCGGCGTACGCTTGCAAACTAGCTCAGCCTGACCACGCCAGACATGACTACGACCCGTTCTTTCCGCCGTCTTGACCACACAGCTCCAACCTTTCGCGTGGCCATCGCCACCGACAGTGACCGCGAAGGCATCTATCGGATTCGTCATGCCGTGTACGCGAGTGAACTGCATCAGCATCAGGAAAACCACGAGGGGCGACTCGTCGATCCGCTCGATGGCTTCAACCACTACCTCTGTGTCTGGCACCACGGCGAGCTCGCCGGCTTTGTCTCAATGACTCCGCCCGGCCCTGACCGCTACTCGATCGACAACTATTTCTCCCGGGCAGAACTGCCCTTCCCCTGTGATGGGCACCTCTTCGAAGTGCGGATCCTCACCGTCCTGCCCTCAGCACGCGGAAGCAAAGCGGCCCTCCTTCTCATGTACGCTGCGCTGCGCTGGGTGGAGGCTCGTGGGGGCACCCGGATCGCTGCCATTGGCCGGCGCGAGGTCCTCGGCCTCTACGCGAAGGCGGGACTGCGTGGGACGGGTCAGTGCGTGCAGTCAGGGAAGGTTGAATTCGAGCTGCTGCACGCCACCACGGAAGAGCTCCGGGGCCGGGCCGACCAATTCGCGCAGCTGCTCGACCGGCTGGAGGCGGCAACCCACTGGGACCTCGACGTGGACTTCCGGCGACCGGCCGCGTGCTTCCACGGCGGCAGCTTCTTCAAGGCGGTCGGCGAGGACTTTGCGCGGCTGGATCGCCATCACGCCATCATCAACGCGGACGTTTTGGACGCATGGTTTCCACCCTCTCCACGCGTCCTGGATGCCCTCCAGTCGCATCTGCCGTGGCTGCTGCGCACCTCGCCACCGACCGCAGCAGCAGGACTCGTCGACGCCATCGCCGCGGCCCGAGGGGTCCTACCCGGAAACATCCTGCCGGGCGCCGGATCCTCAGACCTCATCTTCCGGGCGCTGCGGCATTGGTTGGACCGCAGTTCACGCGTCCTCATCATGGATCCGACCTACGGCGAATACGGCCATGTGCTCGAGCGGGTCATCGGTTGCGCGGTGGACCGACTCACGCTGTCGGCTTCGGACGGTTACGGGGTGCCAATGGATCGGCTCTCCACCGCGCTGGGCCGGGGCTACGACCTTGTCGTCTTGGTCAATCCGAACAGTCCCACCGGCCGGCATCTGCCACGGGTTGCGCTGGAGCAGGTGCTGGACACAGTCCCGGCAAAAACCCGCATCTGGATCGATGAAACCTACCTCGACTATGTGGGTGCGGCGGAGTCGCTCGAATCACGCGCCGCCATGTCGGACAACCTCATCGTCTGCAAATCCATGTCCAAGGTATATGCGCTGAGCGGCGTGCGGGTGGCCTACCTCTGCGCTGCCCCGCAGCAACTCGAGGCGCTTCGTGCCATCACGCCACCATGGGGGGTCGGTCTCCCGGCCCAGGTTGCCGCCGTGAACGCCCTGAAGGATCCAGACTACTACGCTGCCCGGATGGACGAGACCCACACCCTGCGCGAAAACCTGGCCGGCGAATTGAAGTCGCTCGGCTGGGAGGTGCTGCCGGGGTGCGCGAACTTCCTGCTGATCCACCTGCCCGCCTCCGGACCGACCGCGGCCGAGTTGGTTCGACGCTGTCAGGAATCCGGACTGTTCATCCGCGACGCCTCGACCATGAGCCGGCAGTTTGGTTCCCGGGTGGTGCGCGTGGCCGTCAAGGATGCGGCGACCCACCGCAGGATGGTGTCCATCATCCGGGCCGTGCTCACTGGTGCCGGGGCTGCGCCTCCGGCGTCCGAGAGTGGGTGATGCAGTGCCCTGGATCACGGGGTGCGGGAGCGCCCCTTCGTTGGTAGCAACCTGGTCCCTCAGGTCCCCATCTAATACCGGCTACCCTAATTTCCCGGTATAATGCCTGCAGAGGAAGCGTTTGCTTGAACCAGGAGCCAGTCCGGAATGAGGGAACGGACGCGGCGTGGGTCCGACCACCAAGTCTGCAACCAGGACACGATACGCTCCCGCTG
>SYEM01000216.1 GCA_005801385.1 Verrucomicrobiales bacterium
GTGCCACTGCCAGCGGCAGGTCCTCTGCCTCGATGCCGCCTCCGTCGTCGACGATCCGCACCAAGGCGATGCCGCCCTGTTCGAGTGCCACGTCGATGCGAGTCGGGCCCGCGTCGAGGGCGTTTTCCAGCAGTTCCTTGACCACGCTGGCCGGCCGTTCCACGACCTCTCCGGCCGCGATCTGGTTGGCGACCTGTTCGGAGAGGAGACGGATGCGGTTCACGCGCCTGAGTTCAGGGGGTGGCTGGGGTGCGGGGAAGGCGAAAATGGAGCTGAACAGGGAAAGAGAGGGGCATTGCCCGGCTATTGACCGAGAGAATGGCCGAGAGAATGGCCGAGAGAATGGCCTTGTCTTGGAGTCTCCGACCCGTACCCTCCGCACCTCTTTTATGAAGGCTGACACGCATCCGAAGAATTATCGGCTGATGGTTTTCCGCGACTCCGCCTCCGGCGAGTCGTTCCTCACCAAGTCCTGCGCCTCCACTCCGCTCACCGCGACGTGGGAGGACGGCAAGGAGCACCCGCTGTACCTGATGGGCATCAGCGGATTCACCCATCCGTTCTACACGGGCCAGCAGAAGTTCGTCGACACCGCCGGCCGGGTCGACAAGTTCCAGCAGCGCGCCGCCCGGACTGCCGAGATGCAGGCCGCCAAGGCTTCCGGCAAAAAGAAGGCCTAGTGCCGCAACCGACACCGCCCGCCGCCCGGTTCAGCCGGTCGGCGGGCGGTTTGCTTTTTGCAGGTCGGATTTCCGCCGTCATTCTCCTGCGTCACCGTGGATCTTCATCCCTTCATCGTCCGTTTCCGGGAGCGCTTCGCCGAGGTGGAGTCGCTCCTGAGCGCACCGGATGCCTTTGCCCAGCCGCAGCGTGGCCAGGAGCTGACCCGGGAACACGCGCGGCTCCGGGGTCTGGTCGAGGCAGGGGGGCGGTTCCAGAAGGCCCAGACCGAACTGGCCGAGAACAGGGCCCTGGTGGCGACCGAGCCGGCGGGTTCCGAGCTGGCGCTGATGGCCCAGGAGGAGATCGGGCGTCTCACCCTCGAGGAAGCCCGGCTGGCGGCGCGGCTCCAGGAGGGAATCCTGCCGCCGAGTCCCACGGACTCGAGAAACTGCATCCTGGAGCTCCGGGCCGCCGCCGGAGGTGCCGAGAGTGCCCTCTTCGCCGCGGACCTCCTCCGGATGTACCAGCGGTTCGCCGAGGCCGAGGGCTGGCGGTTCGAGATGCTCGAGGCCAGCCCGTCCGATCTCGGCGGCTACAAGGAGGCCATCGTCAGTGTCACGGGCCCGGAGGTCTTCAAGCGACTCAAGTTCGAGTCGGGCGTCCACCGGGTCCAGCGTGTCCCCGCAACCGAAGCCCAGGGGCGCATCCACACCAGCCCCGTCACCGTCGCCGTCATGCCCGAGGCGGAGGAGGTCGATGTCGTCATCAAACCCGAGGATCTCGAGATCAACGTCTGTCGGGCCTCCGGTCATGGCGGACAGGGTGTCAACACCACCGACTCCGCCGTCCGAATCTTCCACAGGCCCTCTGGGATCGAGGTCCGATGCCAGGACGGCAGATCCCAGCAGAAGAACAAGCAGCAGGCCATGACCGTCCTCCGGTCCCGTCTGCTCGAGCGCAAGCTGGCCGAAGAGAACGCCAAGTATGCCGCCGCCCGCAAGGAGCAGGTCGGCACCGGTGAGCGCAGCGAGAAGAGCCGTACCTACAACTTCCCGCAGAACCGGGTCACGGACCACCGGATCAACCTGACCCTCTACAACCTCGCCGCCGTCATGGAGGGCGAACTGGAGCCGCTGATCGGCCCGCTCCTGGCCGAGGACGTCCAACGCCGTCTCGCCGAGATCAAGGCCTAGTGCGACGGGCATGGGACCCGCACGGCGATGCGGAGGAGGGGGGAGCTGTGGAGTTTACGCCACCGGGGGTGATCCCATGCCGAGCATCACCGTGGGCGGGATGCGCTCATTCCAAGGGATGGGCTTGATCACACCCAATGGCTGGGAGAACCCTGTATCTGGTGGCCTTCTGCCCCTCCAGTTTCCTGCCGTTCTTCGCGCCTTCGCGCCTCCGTGTGGATCCCTCCTCCCCGCGGGAGTCCTTGAGTCGGACCGGTCGCCGGTGGTTCGCTGGGCACCACGCATGGGATCCGAGAACGAAGGTCCGGAGATCGTCCAGATCGGCCCCACCACCGTAGAGTGGCGGGGGCGGGAGCTCCTCTATTTCGGCGGCAGCGACTACTTCCGTCTGTCCTGGAATCGCGGGATCCGCGGTGTGATCCGTCGGGCGGTCGACACCCTCGGCCCCAACGTGGCGGCGAGTCGGACCACGACCGGCAATCATCCATTGTATGCAGGACTGGAGCGGGATCTGGCCCGGATGTTCCGGTTTCCATCGGCGGTGCTGACCTCGTCCGGGTATCTGGCACCGCTGGTGGCGGTGCAGGGATTGTCCGGATTGGTTGGGCACGTGTACCTGGCGAGAATGGCCCACGGCTGTCTGCGCGATGCGGCGGACCTGCTGGGTGTGGCCCGAACGGAATTCGACTCCGTCGACGATCTGCGGAGGCAACTTGCACGCTCCCGGAAATCCGCTCCGCCGCTGGTGATGACGAATGGATTGTCGCCCCTCGACGGATCCTTGGCGCCGGTGTCGGAGCTTCTGGCTCTCCTGCCTGGCGAGGGTTGGCTGCTGGTCGACGATGCCCACGGTGTCGGAACGCTGGGACGTAAGGGTCGGGGAGTTTTGGAGGTCCAGGGAGTCCGGGACCCGCGGGTCCTCCTCACCGGAACCCTCAGCAAGGCCTTTGGGTGCTACGGCGGCTTCGTCCTGGGATCGACGACGTTCCGGGACCGGGTGGTGGAGCAGGGACGCTGTTTCCAGGGCAATACGCCGCCTCCCTTGCCCTGGGTGGCCGGGGCTCGTGCTGCCCTCCGGTTGCTCCAGGAACGCGGGGAAGGGTGGCGAAGGACCCTGGCCACACGGATCCAGAAGGTTCGTGCGGTATTCCCAGAATCGGACACCCGACGGCATGCCATCGGGCCTACCTTCATCCTCGTGCCCCAGGATCCGCGGGCAACCCGTCGCATTGGGCGCCGGCTTCAGGCCGCGGGCATCTACCCGTCGTGGATCCGTTATTCCCAGGGCCCGGCCGACCGGTTCTTCCGGTTTGCGGTGTCCTCCGCCCACACCGCCGAGGAGGTGTCGCGTCTCGGAGAGGTGGTCGAGGAGTGTTTGCCGTGGTGTCGGGTGGAATGAGGAGGTGGAGTCGTGGCGGCCCTCCGCGGGCGTGGTTTCTCTTGGTCGATGCGCCCGGCATTGCTACCACTCCCGTCAATGTCCAACCCAAGCATCGGTTTTCTGGGGGCCGGCAAGATGGCGACGGCCCTGGCCCAGGGGTTCCTGAAGGCGGGACTCGTCGACGCCCCCCGGCTCTTCGCGAGCGACGTCGTCCCGGCGGCCGCCCTGTCCTTCTCGAACGCGACGGGTGGGCGCTCGCTCCCCAACAACCGCGAGGTCGCTGCCGCGGCCGACGTCCTGGTCGTTGCCGTGAAGCCGGACCAGGTGGCCGGCGTGCTCCATGACATCCGCGACGTGCTCGATCCCCAGCGGCATCGGATCCTGTCCATCGCGGCCGGGGTCTCGATCGCCTCCCTGGAGTCGGCTGCCCCGGGACAGCGGGTGATCCGGGTCATGCCGAACACGCCCGCGCTCGTCGGGGCCTCGGCCTCGGCCTACGCGCTGGGTTCGGTGGCGACGGCTGAGGACGGGGCACTGGCTCAGCGTCTCCTGGGTAGCGTCGGCCTCGCCCTCAAGGTGAAGGAGCGCCTGCTGGATGCGGTGACCGGGCTCAGCGGAAGCGGTCCCGCCTATGGATTCCTGATGATCGAGGCCCTTGCCGATGGCGGCGTCGCGGCGGGCCTCCCGCGCGACATCGCCCAGCGGTTGGCGGCCCAGACGCTGCTGGGTGCAGCACGTCTGGTCCTGGAGACCGGTCAACACCCCGGCGCCCTCAAGGATGCCGTCTGCAGTCCCGGAGGAACCACCATCGAAGGTGTCCATGAGCTGGAAAAGGGAGGCGTGCGCGCGGCCCTGATTGCCGCCGTCCGCGCCGCCGCCGACAAGTCGCGTCGACTCGGCCAATCCTGACCCCGATGCAGTTCCCGCCCCCATCCGAACGGCAGGCCCGGATCATCTGGACCTCCCTGACCACCTTCGCCCTCGCGCTGGGGTTGACCCTGCTGGGTGCCGTCCTCTGGGGACTCGGGATCGTCGTGCAGCACCTGTCGCCAGTCCTGTGGCCGTTCGCCGTCGGGGTGGTCCTGGCCTACCTGCTGTCCCCCGTGGTCAATTGGCTCGAACAGCGGGGACTCCCCCGGATGCGGGCCCTCGTCCTGGTCTTCGCCGGTTCGGGGCTGATCCTTCTGGGCGCGTTGGGGAGCCTTGTCCCGCGGGCCGTCGTCGAGGCCCGCGACCTCGCCAGCCAGCTCCCGGTCCTGGTGGTCCAGCTTCAGCATCGGGTCCAGGCGTGGCTCGAGTCTCCGCCCGCCTCCCTCCGATCCCTCCTTCCCAAGGAGATCCTGGAACGTCTTCCACAACCCGACGGTTTGTCGGGCACCAACCGCGTGGGTGCCGGAGCCGCAGCACCGCAGGAGGCGGAGGTGACCCCGACCAATGGGGCGCCGGCGCTGGCCGCATGGATCGCCAAGGAGTCCGGACCGGGCACGGAACCTCCATGGTGGGTGAAGGCGCTCGATCCCAACTCTCTGAAGTCCGTCGGGACCTGGGTGGCTGCGGTGGTGCCCGACATCTTCCGGTGGGGTCTCGGACAGGTTGGACGTCTTGCCTCCTTCGCGGGGATCCTGGCCGGCTTGTCCCTCATCCCGGTGTACGCCTTCTTCCTCCTGCTGGAGGAGCGTCGGATTGCCCGGACCTGGACCGACTATCTCCCGGTTGCGGATGCCGACTTCAAACGCGAGGCGATCTTCGTGCTGCGGAGCATCAACGATGCCCTCATCGTGTTCTTCCGGGGCCAGGTGCTCGTGGCCCTGTGCGACGGGATCCTCTATGCGGTTGGATTCCTGCTGATCGGGCTCCCCTACGCCCTGCTGATCGGGCTGATGGCCTGTGTGGTGACGATCATTCCATTCCTCGGGGCGGCCCTGACCTGTGGGACCGCCCTGATCATCGCGGTGGTCCAGTTCGGGGACTGGCAGCATCCAGCCCTCGTCGTCGCGGTGTTCTGCGTCGTCCAGTTCATCGAGGGCTTCGTGCTCCAGCCGAAGATCATCGGGGACCGCGTCGGACTGCATCCGGTGATGATCATCATCGCGCTGATGGTGGGGACCACCCTGCTGGGTGGAATTCTCGGCGGCATCCTTGCGATCCCGCTCACCGCCGCGCTTCGGGTGCTGATGGCCCACTACGTGTGGCGGGTTGACGCGGGCAACGAGGGAAGATCCAGGACACCCGCGCCCAATGCGCCGCGGGATTGATTCTGACGGGGCCTGTCGCCAGCGTGACCCCATGTCGACCACGCCCGGGCAGTTGGCCCGACTCATCGATCACACTCTGCTGCGTTCGGATGCCGTCCTGGAGGACTTCCAACGGCTCTGTGCTGAGGCGGTGAAGCATGGGTTCCACTCGGTCTGTGTGCCGGGCTCCCGGGTCGTCCAGGCGGTCCACCTCCTCGACGGCAGCGACGTGAAGGTCGCCGCGGTCGTCGGATTTCCGCTCGGGTCCACCGATGGGGATGCCAAACGATATGAGACCGAGACCGTCATCGACCTCGGTGCCCAGGAGATTGACCTCGTCCTCAACATCGGCCGGCTCAAGGACGGCGACGATCGGTATGTCCTCCGGGAACTCCGAGACGTCGTGGAGGCTGCGGAGTCGATTCCGGTGAAGGTGATCCTGGAATGCTGCCTGTTGACGGAGGATGAGAAACGGCGGGCCTGCTCCCTCGCGGTGGAGTCCGGTGCAAAGTTCGTGAAGACCAGCACCGGGTTCGGCTCGGGCGGTGCGACCGTCGCGGACGTGGCGCTGTTGCGGTCGTGCGTCGGGCCGAAGATCGGAGTAAAGGCTGCGGGAGGGATCCGAGACTGGGCTTCGGCGGTGGCTCTCGTCGAGGCCGGAGCCACGCGGCTCGGAACGAGTGCCGGTCCGGCGATCCTCGCCGGCGGGATGGCGTCTGGGTCCTATTAAGCACGGAGCAGAGCAACCCCATCGGTGCGTCAATGAGCGGGTGATCCACCCAGCAGGGCATCAGGAAGAGAGGGATCAGGGATGGCAGAAATATCGGTGGGGCTGCGGTCCCTCGCGGCCCCATCTCGATCCCATGCGCGTGGTTCCCCGCCGTGAAGGCGGACGGAACCAACCCACGCGTCAGAGGATCACGGCTCGCCCACCAGGTTTGCTCCACCCTCGCGGGTTCAGATGGGGACCTGAGGGACCAGGTTGCTACCAAGGGTGGGCGCTCCCGCCCTTTGAGGACTGCAGATGGGCGGGGGCTGACTGGAAGCTGGGAGGGGGTTGGGCTTTCAAGGTCTGGGGACAGGTTCATGAGGTGGTGGCATCCCGAAGATGGAGGAAGTGTCTTCTGGACACGGGGCTGTCTTTCGGTAGGTAGAGGGAGATGCGAATTCTGATGGCTGCGGTGGCGATGTGCGTCGGGGTGGTCTCCTTGTCGGCGGGTGGCAAGCAACCCAACCCGCTCTTGCCAAATCCCGGGTCGAACAAGTTAGGAATTGCGTCTGACCAGACGGTTTCGAGTGCGAAACGGAAAGCGGCA
>SYEM01000217.1 GCA_005801385.1 Verrucomicrobiales bacterium
CTCGAGTTCGAGGTCCATCGGCCGCTCTACGACTGGATCCTGACCCAGCTGGACCTGCCGCGGCCCCTGCCCCATCAGTTCGAGTTCGCGCGCCTGAACCTCAGCTACACGGTGATGAGCAAGCGGAAGCTGCTGGCGCTGGTGAGCGAGAACCGCGTGACCGGCTGGGATGATCCCAGGATGCCCACCGTGTCGGGACTCCGTCGACGCGGTGTACCGGCCCGTGCCGTGCGGACCTTCGCCCAGAGGATCGGGGTGACGAAGTACAACGGCCTGACCGACGTCGCCGTCCTGGAACATGCCATCCGGGAGGATCTCAACGTGGTCGCACTGCGCCGCCTCGCGGTGCTCCGTCCGATCCGGCTCGTCCTGACCAACCTGGCGCCGGACGAGGTCCACTCCTTCGAGGCCATCAACAATCCCGAGGATCCCACCTCGGGGACCCGCACGGTGCGTCTCACCCGCGAGGTGTTCATCGAGGAGGACGACTTCATGGATACACCCCCACCGAAGTACTTCCGGCTGCGTCCGGGCGGCGAGGTGAGGCTCAAGTACGCCTGCATCATCCGCTGCGACGAGGTCGTGAAGGACGGCGCCGGCCGGATCCTCGAGCTCCGGTGCACGGCGGACCTCGATACCCGGACCGGTGGGCCGAATGCCGCCAAGAAGGTCAAGGGGACGATCCACTGGGTCAGCGCCCCGGACAGCGTCGGGGTGGAGGTGCGGTTGCTCGACCGCCTCTTCACCGAGGAACTGCCGGAGGCGGAGGGGCGGGACTTCCGGTCGTGCCTGAACCCGAAGTCGCTGGAGGTCCTGACCGCACGGGTTGAACCGGCGCTCGCCCACCCGGAACCCGGCAGCCGGTTCCAGTTCGAGCGGCTCGGCTACTTCTGGCCCGACCCCGTCGACAACCGTCCCGGGCATCCCGTGTATGTGCGGACCACGGGCCTCAAGGACACCTGGGCCAAAGCAGCCGCCAGGTAACAGTGGTGGCGTTCCTCGACTCCCCGGGCACAACCCTCCGGTCACCGCACGGGGACAACACCCATGCGGATGGCGTGGACGGGTGCCCCCCCGCGCGACGTCAGCGTCGCATCGCGGCGGGACGGTTGGTCTCCGGACGCGGTGGGGTCTCGAACTTGACGATGGTTTCCCCGGTGCGGGCCATGCCGCGCTCGCGCGCCGCGCGTTCCACCGTCCGCTTGTCCTTCTGGAGCGCATTGACGGTCGACTGCAGGGAGCGCAGCTCCGTCTGGAGCGTGGAGAGCTGTGCCCGATTCCGCTCGAGGCGCTCGCGGAGGTCCCGGTTCTGCTGGATCAGTGGCAGATAGGTGAGTCCGGCACCCGCCAGAAGGGCCAGGACGATGAGGACAACAAGGATGCGATTGGCCAATCCCCAAAGCCCCTCCCCAGTCGGGTCCACCCTCAGTCGTCGGCTCATTTGTACTGGAGTCGGGCGTCGGTAAGCCGGTGATCCGGTCCGAAGGTGAGCAGGAGGTAGACGGAGGGGGTGGAGCCGATGTTCCCACCGGGACTCATGATGACGCCGCTGGGCCAGGAGCCGACGACCACCGCGGTGCTGGGGGTGGAGTAGACCCGGCTGCTCTGCTGGAGCCAGTCAGCCACCTTCCCTCCAGTGTCGAGGTCGGCCACATGGTTCGGAGGACCCAGCTCGATCAAGGCCTCGTCATAGGTCAGCGTCCCGATTCGCGACGTGTACTTGTCGAGAATCTTCGAGGCACAGCCGAGGCAGAACGCCGCCATCAGGCCCAGAACGGCCAGTCTCCGAGACCACGATCGCATCGCCTCCACGGACTAAGGGTAGCCTCGGGCACCCCGACTGTGGGAAGCGGAATCCATGGGTCGCCTTCGGCGGGAGTCACCGCGGTCTGAGGATCCGTCCCCGGGCCGCAAGCGCCAGGAGCGCCAGGAGGCCGAGGAACGGGAGCATCGACAGCAGGTCGGCATCCGGTCCCGCGAAGAACCGGTTGGACCGCGTGGCCCACTCCGTGATCGCCCGATCCATCGTCTCGAACCCCGCCGCGAGGAACGCGATCACGATCCCGGCGATCGCCCCGCCGGCGATGTAGCCGGAGGCCATCAGGACCCCTGGCGAGCGATCCCCCTCCGCCGAGATCTCCTCCGGACCCAGACCGCGACGGACCTGGTCCGGCCGCTGGGAACGGTCGACCCACCAGCGGATGACCCCGCCGGCGAAGATGCCCATCGAGACCGCGACCGGCAGATAGACCCCCACGGCGAAAGCGAGGGCATTGACCCCGGCGAGCTCGAGGACGAGCGCGAGCAGGGCCCCAAGGATCACCAGCTCCCACGGCAGCTGACGGTCGAGGATGCCCTTGATGATGTAGCTCACCAGAACCGCCTTGGGGGCGTCGAACTTCCGCACGACGCTCCCATCGGGACGCTCCGGATGGCTCCCGTTGATCCCGGGATCCACCATCCAGACGGGTCGACCTGCATCGTCCACGAGGAACTTCTGCGATCCGCCACCGACCGGGTCGGGCTGGTGCCAGACCCGGTACTCGGTCTGGTCATGCATGCCCTGGGAGCCCTGGATGCGTTCGCGCGGGAGATCCTTGAGGGACTCGGCAGGGACCCTGAGGGCGGGGGCGATTTCCTTGGCGTCAACATAGGTGGTCGCACTCTGGTTCAGGCTCAGCAGGATGGGACCGAGGGTGACGGCGGAGGCCAGGGCTCCCACGAGGATGGCGATCTGCTGGAGCCGGGGCGTTCCCCCGATGAGGAAGCCCGTCTTGAGGTCCTGGGAGGTGGTGCCGCCGTTCGAGCAGGCGATGCAGACAATGGCGCCGACAGAGAGGGCCGTGACGTAGTACCCCTTTCCGGTCCACCCCACGGCGAGGAAGGCGAGGCAGGTCAGGAGGAGCGTGGCGATGGTCATGCCCGAGACGGGATTCGACGACGACCCGATCTCGCCGGTCAGCCGGGACGAGACGGTGACGAACAGGAGCCCCAGCGACACGATCAGGAGCGCACCAAGAAGATTCATGCGCAGCGGCGGAGCGAGGGTGATCGCCCCGAGCAGCACGACGATGCCGATCAGCACGGTCTTGAGTGACAGGTCCCGACCCGTCCGCCCGCTGGGGGCATCCGGATCAGCCCCCCGGCCCCCGGTGAGGTCGGCGATGCCGTGCAGGATCCCGTGCCAGAGCGTGGGGAGGGATCGGATCAGGCTGATGAGCCCACCCGCAGCCACCGCACCGGCGCCGAGGTAGAGCAGGTATTCGCCGCGGATCTGCGAAGGCGACATCTCGCCGATCAGGCGGGTCCCGGGAGGCACGACCTCGCCGAGCCGGCGTCCGAAGAACTGGATCAACGGGATCAAGACCAGATAGCTGAGCACGCCGCCCGCCGCCATGATCCCGGCGATGCGGGGTCCGATGATGTAGCCCACGCCCACCATCTCGGGGGAGACCTCGACGGAGATCGAGCCGCCACGGAGCGGTGCCCCGAAGACCTTCTCGGGGACGTCCTTCCAGAGCTTGAACGCCACATTGGCGGTCTTGTAGAGGAGACCGACGGCGAACCCGACGAGGATGGTCCGGGAGTCGAGACGGGTGCCGGCTCCTTCGAGCCGGTGGATGGGATCGGCCTCCGCCCGGGATTCCTCGCCCGCCCCGGCCTTGAGCACCTCGGCACACGCGGTGCCCTCCGGATACTTCAGCTCGCCATGCTGCTGGACGATCAGCGCCCGACGGAGCGGGATCATCATCAGGATCCCGAGCAGTCCACCCAGGACGGCGACGAGAAGGACACGGCCGACCTCGAGGTCGAAGCCCAGGATGAGGATGGCCGGCATGGTGACCCCGACGCCGAACGCGATGGATTCCCCGGCGGAACCGGCGGTCTGGGCGATGTTGTGCTCGAGGATCGTCGCTTCACGCCCCCCCATGCGGGCCCAGAGCTTGAACAGTGTGATCGAGATCACGGCCACCGGGATGCTCGCGCTCACCGTGAGGCCGACCTTGAGGGTGAGGTAGAGCGAGGACGCACCAAAGATGACGCCCAACAGGGTGCCCACCACCAGGGAGCGGAACGTGAACTCGGGCAGCCTCGAGGTGGCGGGGATGAAGGGCCGGAAGGAGGTCCTGGGGGGTGTCGCCATAAGACGCCGTCACGGTGGAGAACGGAACCCCACCGGGCAAGGCCGCCGATCCTCGGAGACGAGACCGGTGGGGGGCGCCGAGGCTATTGACGACCCCGCATCCGGGAAGGGAGCGTTGCGCCCTCATGAGCCTCCTTTCCAATCAGGTCGCGGTCGTCACCGGCGCGGGACGCGGCATCGGACGCGCCATCGCACTCCAATTCGCCCGGGAGGGCGCCGACGTGGTCTGCGTGTCCCGGACCGCCGAGAACTCGGCGAAGATCGCCGACGAGGTCCGGGCCCTCGGCCGCAAGGCCTGGGGTCTTGCCGTGGACGTCGCGGATGGAGCGGCCATCGCCAAGGCGGCGGAGCAGATCCTGGCCGAGGCGGGTCGGGTCGACATCCTCGTCAACAACGCGGGGGTGACCCGGGATGGACTGCTCATGAGGATGAGCGACGCCGACTGGGACGCGGTCCTGAACACGAATCTGCGCGGGGCGTTCCTCATGACGAAGGCCTTCACCCGCACGTTCCTCAAGCAGCGGTCCGGCCGCATCATCAATGTCGCGAGCGTGATCGGACTCATCGGAAACGCGGGCCAGTGCAACTACGCGGCCAGCAAGGCGGGGCTCATTGGCTTCACGAAGTCCGTCGCCAAGGAGTTCGGGTCCCGAGGCGTGACCTGCAACGCGATCGCGCCCGGGTTCATCGCGACCGACATGACCGCGGGGCTCGACGAGAAGCTCAAGGAGTCGCTGCTCACCCAGATCCCGCTGGGATCGCTCGGCCAGCCGGAGGACATCGCGCACGCCGCGGTCTACCTCGCGGGTCCCGGAGGACGCTATGTCACGGGCCAGGTTCTGACCGTCGACGGCGGTATGGTGATGTGAACTTCGAGAAAATTACCGGAACAAGTCTTGACGCTTCAACGCCCCCTGCCTAGACAGGCGCCGCAATAAAGAACAAAGCCCTATGGCCGCTGAAAAATCCATCGAGCAACGCATCAAGGACATCATCGTTGACCAGCTCAACGTCAACGCAGACCAGGTCACTCCCGAGGCCAAGTTCATCGAGGACCTCGGAGCCGACTCCCTCGA
>SYEM01000218.1 GCA_005801385.1 Verrucomicrobiales bacterium
CGCCTTCACCTTGCTCCACATCATCTCGATCGGGTTGAGATCGGGTGAGTAGGCCGGAAGGAAGCGGGTTTGTGCGCCGGCGGCCGTGATGAGTGCCAGGGTGGCCTCGCTCTTGTGGGCCCCGAGGTTGTCCAGCACCACGATGTCGCCGGGACGCAGGGAGGGAACGAGGACATCGCGGACGTAGGCTTGGAAAACCTCGGTGTCGGTGGCCCCGGGGCAGGTCATGCAGGCGCTTGTGCCGTCGAGCCGGACCGAGGAGATCATGGTGGTGGTCGTCCAGTGTCCATGCGGACAACCGGCCACCAGGCGCTGGCCGCGCGGGGCCCGCCCGCGCAGCCGGGTCATGTTGGTCTTGGCCGCCGCCTCGTCGATGAAGACGAGCCTGCCGGCGGCGAGCTGCCCTTGCCCGGCCCGCCACTGCCGTCGAGCCTCGGCGACATCGGCCCGTCCTTGCTCGGCGGCGTGGAGCGTCTTTTTTTATATGTCAGCCCGAGGGCCACGAGCGCCTGGTGCACGGCCGGCACCGTGCACGGCATCGACAGCTTCTCCTTGATCTGCGCCAAGGTCAGGTCGGGCTGCGCGGCCACCAACGTCAAGAGTCCTTCCCGGTACTCGGGCAGGATCCTGGCTTTCCTCCCGGAGTAGCGGTGGCGGTGCCCAAGGTCGTTTGTCCGGCGCCGCTGCTGCAGGAGCTTCTTCACCATGCCGACAGACACCCCGAAGCGCCGGGCGACCTCCTCCCGGGTGCCCTGCCGCCCATCATAGGCCGCCACGATCCTCTCCCGCAGATCCAACGACAGCGTTCGCATCCCCTATCCATGGATCTTTCGGGGCGGCGTGGCTACAGTTTAGTTTAATATGCTCTAGGCGTCCATGGTACCCAGTCCGTGCGGATCGGGTGCCGATGTCGATCAGAATCGGGGAGTGCGCCATCAGGGGGCCGGTTCCGGGTCCTTGGGGATCGCAGGACTGGGGCCCCGACTTGACCACGGTGTCCAGGGGGATGCCGCCGGCCTGCATCACACCGGTGTCGATGATGGCCCGTAGCTTTTCGCAGGTGAGAGGGGTTCCATGGAGGATTAGCTGGCGGGCTGGACCGATCCTCGACCGTCGCAGGGCGTGGATTCCCTCCGACAATCCGACCTCTGCCATGCCGATGGCGGCAACGATCTTGCGGATCTCGATCGGAGTCTTGAATTCCCGTTCCTTGAAGAAATGGCCATCCCGCACCTTCACTCGGATGCCCAGCCTACGGAGCTGTTTGACGAATCCGGCCGGGAAGAGATGCGGGACGTTGATTTTGCGGACCCGGTACTCCTTGCAGAGGAGGAAGGCGACCTGGGCGGGTCCTGGATTGGTCATACCGGTGCGTTCGGCCCGCCTCAGGTATTTTGAGATGGAATCGACCCGGCCCAACTGGGACTCATCACGGGCGCGGGCGACAGCCGCATCCGACAGGAGGGCGATCGATCGGCTCCCGGCCTTGAGGAACACCGTCCTTCCGGTCACCTGCAGGCCCAACGCAAACCGCATGTCCGCGTCCGTCTCGCCGTCGGCGATCATGAGGAGACTGGGCCGTTTCATGGGAGAGTTCCCATTGGGCTCGGGATCGGGTCGGGGGTCAAATCCGGAGACGGGAGGGTGTCACGGTGCACGGATTCAGCCCCGATGCCACCCGTCCGATCCACAATGGGATGGGTCCCAGGATGCGGACACGAGGTCTCTAGGGCGTGGGGTCCGGTGTCTGAGGCTGTCGGGAAGGGGTGCGGGGTTCGGTTCCCTCCGAAGGGTGTCGGTCCAGTTCCACTTCCCGTTCCCGGACTGTCTTCTCCAGCCGTTTCCGGATCACCGCATGGGCTTCGTTGGTGACGGTCGAAAGATGGCGGGAGGCCTCCTCGAGGCGGCCGAGGCGGATGTTCCAGCGTGCGAAGTGCAGCTGCACCCCCTCGCGATCGATCTCGTTCGGGGCGAGGGAGAGGGCATTGGTCCAGGCCTTCATTGCGGTCGTGGCCAGATCGAGCTCGGCCTGGGCCGCGGCGACGGAATTGGTGGTCCTGGGCAATCGCCAACCGTAGTAGGTCTGGGCCACATCGGCTGCGAGCTGGAAGTTGTTGGGATCGAGCGCGATGGCTCTCTGATAAAGTCCAAAAGCTCTCTGGAAGACCTCCTGCTCGTCGCACTTGAAATGGTTGGTGGCATCGCGCCGAAACATGAAGACGAGCGTGCCGTAGTTGTGGAGGTAGACGGGTTCGGTGGGGTTCAGGCGGATCGCCTCCTCGAACATGGGAAACGACTTGGTGACGGGGCCGGAATGAGCGTAGGCATTGGCCAGGTTGTTCCACGCGGCCGGATTCCGGGGGTCCAGCTGACGGGCCCGTTCCCAGCTCTGGATGGCTGCCGGTTCATCGCCATAGGCATTGAGGAAGCTCCCGAAGGCCAGGTGGGCCGTCGAATTGGTCGGATGGGCCGACAGGAACTCCTTGTAGCGGTTTCGGATGGGTTCGATTCGCTGCTGGATGCGTCCGCGGAGGGTGGATGCGGCCAGCTGTGCCGCGGGATCACCCTCCGGCTCGGCCTCCTCGATCCAACGGTCGATTTCCTCCTGCGCGGCATCGTCGGCATCAAGAATCAGCTGGAGTTCCCGTGCCACGGGGTCATTGGTCCGGGTCTGGAGGACGGCGAGGCCGGTCTTCTCGAGCACCAGGTTGGTCAGGGCTGCTGGTGGGTTTGTGGCCAGCAGGACAGTCAGGGCGCCGACCAGCACATCGCTCATGCCGGAAGGCTAGGGATATCCAGGGTCTCCGACAACGTTCGCAATCGGCGTCCACAATCGCCGCATTCCGCCCGGTCCTCACTCTCGTCCTCCACAACCGATATGGGTCCATGGAGATTCTTGAAACCTCGCCACCGGCCGCTTCCTCTAGGCAGGAGTGGCAGCGCCCGGCACCGGCATACCGATGGAACGCTCCCCGTATGGGGGAGCGGCATCCAAGGTTGAGACGGGAGCCGTCCCAGTGCCGGATTCCGAAGCCGGTCCGACTTTGTTGGACGCCGATCCATCGGACGCGGAAATTGTTGCTGAGGTCCGGGCGGGGCGAATCGATCGGTTTGAGGAGCTGGTTCGGCGGCATCAGTCCCGGGTTTTCGCCACGGCCCGACGCCATGCCAGGCTCGAGAGGGAAGTCGAGGACATCGTCCAGGAGATCTTCGTGAAGGCTTACCACAAGCTGGATTCGTGGCGGGGTGAGGCGCCATTCCAACACTGGTTGATGCGATTGGCGGTACGGACCTGCTATGACCACCTCCGCAGACACCAGAGAAACCGGGAGGAGGCCTCGGGTGGCGAACAGGAACTCGATCTTGCGGCGTCGGCATCCGGAACCGGCTCGGAACCGGCAACCATGGCGGATCCCACCGCGGCCAAGGCCCTGGTCGACGCGGTCCTCGAGCGTCTGCCTCCGGCCCATCGATTGGTGCTCACCTTGATGGAGCTCGAGGAGCGGAGTGTCCGGGAGATCGCGGACCTGACCGGATGGTCTGTGCCACTGGTGAAGGTCCGGGCCTTCCGGGCCCGGGCTGCCTTCCGAACACAACTCGGACGGATGCAGCGCTCAAAGTACCTGTAACCGTTCCAGCCGCAGTGACGTCGAGACCCATGGAAACCAGCACATGACGCCCGAATCCAAGATCACGGAGCTATGGGCCGCGGCCCGCAAGGCGCCGAACTCCGACCGAGTACCCTACGCTTTCGAGAGTCGGGTGATGGCGGCACTGCAGTCGCCTGCGATCGAGAATCCGGTGGGCGCCGCCGTCACCGGGCTCTGGAGGGCGGCGCTCCTGAGTGTCGCCGCGGCCGTGATGGCCACAGGACTCGATTTCGCGGTGCAGGACCCAGTCGTCGAGTCCGATGTCGAGGAGACCCTCGAGCTGGCAGTTCTACCGGTGGACGATGCGGAACTCGAACTCTGAACATGACCAAGGGACTCCGAATTGCACTGGTCACCACGGTGATCTTCTCCTCTGGCCTCGCGGCCGGCCACTCGCTGTCGGGTCTGAGGGCAAAGGCCATCAAGCGACAGAACCACAGCCGGATTGAACCAGACCGACGTGGCAGTTCTGCAGCGCAGCCTCCGGCCCCGATGGGCCAGCGGCTTGAATTTCTAAGGAGGGCCCAACAGGAGCTGGATCTGACCCTGGAGCAGCGGTCCCGAGTGGAGGGGCATCTGGATGCCAGCCGGGAACGGATCCGGAGGCTTTGGGAGCCGGTCACCCTCCAGGTCCGGGCCGAGACGGAGACCTTGAAGGGAAGAATCCGGGCGGAGCTGACCCCTCAGCAGATCGAGCGGTTTGACCGCCTGATCAAGTCGCGGAACCGACGCGGGGAGCGGGCTGAACGTGCAGAGGGCCGGGAGCGGCGTGGCGGACAGGATCTTGAACGGGGGGCACGCCCAGCGGTTGATTCCCAAGGGCCGCCGGATCGCTGATACAGTACGCCGGACGGGGCTCACCCGCTGGGGTAGGCGGCGTTCTCCCGGTCGGCGCGCACCAGGTCTCGGCTTGGGGCGCCCCTTGGCGCATGGAGGACTTTCCCAGTACCGGATCTACTGCACCGGTGCGTGAGGACAAAAAAACGGGCCGGACTTTCGTCCGGCCCGTCTGTCCTGCCTCAGGTGAGGATCAGTTGGTCGCGCGGTAGTAACGACCCGCGGCGAGGTTTGCCTTCGGGATGACCAGCGGGCTGGTGGCGCCCAACACTGGCTGGAAGGTGCCGTTGATGGAGTCGGCCTGCTGGAGCCCACCGGTGAAGGTGATCACCACGTTGCCGTTGGAGTCGGAGCCGACCGAGACAGTGGCCGGGGCCGCAGGGGCCGCGACGAGCAGCGGGATGCCGGACGCAGAAGGCCCACCGAGCTTCTCCATCTGCTCCCGGGTGAGGGCGCCAGCACGGATCTGAATCGAGTTGGCGAACATCTCGCGACGCTCGTCCTGGTCGCCATCGGCGAACAACAGGGCCGTCAGGCCCATCGAGCGACGGGGATTGTCCAGACTCTGGTTGGCGGTCCAGTTGTCCTGGAAGATGCCGTCCACGACCTTCACGACGACCGGGGGAGTTGCGGCCATGTCGTAGGCCGCGCAGACGCGGTGCCAGGCTCCAGCCGTGAACTGACCGGTGCCGTTGTAACCGCCGCCACCCTGGCCGAAGTTGTTGCCCTGCCAGAACAGGTCGCCGTCATCGGTGTTGTTCGGGGAGCTGACCTGCCAGAGGGAGGCGGCGCCCGGACCGGTCTCGGCGACATAGACGTCCATGATCAGAGTGTACTGGTTGACGCGCGTGCCGCCGCCGTTCGGGGCGATCCGATGGGTCATGATGTAGCCAATCTGGCGGGTGAGGGTGCCGGGGACACGCATGACGGCGGCCTCCTTCTCCTGGCCGGCAGCACCAATGCCCGGGATTCCGAGCGCGGTGGTTGTGCCGAAGGCGGTTTTGTCATCCGTCGTTCCGGTCGGGCCGTCGAAGGCCGGATCGAAGTAGGCGAGATTGGACCCGACCGAGGCGCCAAGATCGGCAAACTCGAAGTCCCACTGTCCGCTGACGGTGCTGGAGGGCAGAGCCACTGGGATGCCGCTTGCGGAGGGTCCGCCCAGCAGGGCGCACTCCACGTCGCTCAAACGACCGGATCGGATCTGCACCGAGCGGACGAACATCTCGCGGCGCTCATCCTGGTCGCCATCGGCGAACAGGAGACCGTACTCACCGATCGAACGGCGCGGGTTGTCGAGACCCTGGTTGGCGGTCCAGTCGTCCTGCTTGATGCCGTCGACGTACTTCACGACGACCGGAGGGGTGGCAGCCATGTCATAGGCGGCCACGACGCGGTGCCACTTGCCGGCGGTGAAGGTGCCGCGGCCGTTGTAGCCGCCACCGCCCTGGCCGAAGTTGTTGCCCTGCCAGAACAGGTCGCCGTCATCGGTGTTGTTCGGGGAGCTGACCTGCCAGAGGGAGGCTGCGCCCGGACCGGTCTCGGCCACGTACACGTCCATGATCAGGGTGTAGACGTTGACACGGGTGCCGCCGCCGTTCGGGGCGATCCGTGGGAACAGCTTGTACCCGATCTCCCGCTTCAGGAGGCCGGGGACGCGCATGACCTTGGTCTCGACGCCATCAGGACCGGCGATGCTGAGCTCGGTGGTGGTGCCGAAGGTCGTCTTGTCCTCCGAGGTGCCATTCGGGCCGTCAAAGGCCGGGTCGAGGTATTCGAGGTTGGCTCCGATGCTGGCGCCAAGGTCGCCGTACTGGAAGTCCCACTGGCCGGTCACGTTGGCGCGCGCGAGCTTCTGGGGAATGCCGTCGGCGGAAGGGCCCCCGAGCAGGAAGGCCTCGGCGTCCGAGATGCGACCGTTGCGGATCTGGATTGAGTTGACCCACATCTCACGGCGCTCGTCCTGGTCGCCATCGGCGAACAGGAGGGCCGTCGGACCCATCGAGCGGCGTGGATTGTCCAGACCCTGGTTGGCGGTCCAGTCATCCTGCTTGATGCCGTCGACGTACTTCACGACGACCGGCGGGGTGGCGGCCATGTCATAGGCGGCCACGACGCGGTGCCACTTGCCGGCGGTGAAGGTGCCGCGGCCGTTGTAGCCGCCGCCGCCCTGGCCGAAGTTGTTGCCCTGCCAGAACAGGTCACCGTCATCGGTGTTGGCCGTGGAGCTGACCTGCCAGAGGGAGGCCGCGCCTGGACCGGTCTCGGCGACATAGACGTCCATGACCAGAGTGTACTGGTTGACGCGGGTCCCGCCGCCGTTGGGCTTGATGCCGTGGTCGACCACGTAGCCGATGTCCCGGGTCAGGGTGCCAGGGATGCGCATCACCTTGTCGGGGGTGCTCCCGATGTTGCCGATGCCGAAGTCGGCCGTGGTGCCAAACGCGGTCTTGTCGGTGGCGGATCCGGAAGGACCATCATATCCGGGGTTGAAGTAGGCCAGAGCCTTGCCGACCGTGGCCGCGAGGTCGCCCCCGTTGAAGTCCCACTGCCCGGCGACCTCGGTGGTGCTGCCGCCCGAGGTGATGATGCCGAAGTTCCACGCGGCCGACCGGGCCGCGCTGGCGGAGTCGGTGTACTCGAGGACGACGGCATTGTTGACCGTGGTGCGGGTGGCGTTGGGGTTGTAGACCACGGAGATCCTGCCGTTGGCCTTGGTGAGACTCTGCGGGGTCACGCTCGTGCCATTGAGGGAGAGCTTGACCTTCGCGCTGTCGACCGTGGTGGCGCCATCGACGATCAGGGCCTCGATCGGGGCCGCAGCGGAATTGCCCTCGGAACCGGCGGCCGGGGAGGCCTCGGCGACGTAGGGGGCGTTGGCGTCGGACTCCTTGCTGTCGCGGTAGGCCTTCACGGCGTCGGTGTTCGACGGATCATTGACCAGCACCCGGGCGCCGGAGGCGTTGTCGATCGTGTAGAAGTCGAGGCTGCAGCCGCTGCCCGTCTGCCAGTACAGGATCCGGAACGGGTAGAGTCCGGCCTGCGGCGCGTTGACGGTGAATTTGTTCTCGTTGCGCCAGTTGTTTTGGAAGCCCGGTGCGACGCGCTGGTACTCGGCGACCTTCTGGCCGAAGAAGTCCCGCGGGTTGCGGGCCACGGAGACCTGGAAGCCGTCGTCGTCGTTGATGTCGGTCCGCTCGGCCGTGACGCTGACGCCGAAGGCTTGCTCACCGGCCTTGAGTTCGAGGAAGCCGACCACCTCGACCGCGAACTTGTC
>SYEM01000219.1 GCA_005801385.1 Verrucomicrobiales bacterium
CATGAACTCCAAGGAGCCCTGGGCTTCCGGTGGCTGGTACACCCCGGCCAACCTGAATGCCGGTTCCAAGGGCAACGGTATGCTCACCTACTCCGGTAACGTGACCTTCAAGGCTCCCGAGAGCTGGGGCTGGCTCGCCGGTTCCGCCCTCTACGGTGGCATCGTGGATTCGCTGGTGACCAATCAGCGGAACTACATGAACTACTACGCTGGCCTGTCGCTCCCGACCCCCATCAAGGAGGTCACCCTCGGGTTCGCGTATGACTTCGGCGATCGCAGCAACGACTACTACGGTGCCGGCGGCGTGCAGAACACCTACGCCCAGGCCGTCTCCGGCTACATCAGCTGGCAGGTCACCGAGAAGCTCCGCTTCAACACCCGCGTGGAGTACGCCAACGCCAGCTCCTCCCAGTACGGCGTCTGGATCACCCCGCTCGCGGGCGAGATCGATGGCTACACCGTCGGTTCCCGTGAGCGCCTCCTCGGCCTCACCGGCACCCTCGAGTACCAGCTCTGGGACAATGTGGTCTCCCGCCTCGAGGCGCTCTGGGACCGCAACCTGATCGGCACCGGTAACTCCGGTCCGTTCAACGGCAACAACAACTCGGTGCTGTTGATGGCGAACATCGCCTACAAGTTCTAAGAGGTCCCCTCGACCTTTCAGCCCCTTCCGGCGGACCCGGAAGGGGTTTTTTGTTGTCCAGGCCCCGGGCCTTCGTCCGCGATCCGCTGGATGGTTCGTGTCTCCAGGAAATCCCCCGAGGTCCGAAGTGACCACGGTTGAATTCGAGGGGGCGCCCGGTAGGCTCCTCGGGCCTTCCAAACCGGTTCCCAGTGTCCCTGTCGCGGGTGAGTCCCTCCCATTTCCAGTCCACGCGGTGGTGCAGGCCATGGAGCCCTTGGCTCGTGGCCGCCTGGCTTGCCGTGACGACCCTCGCGGAAGACGCGGTGCATCGTCGCCCTGTGACCCCATCCGGACCTCCCGCCGGCTTCGCCGTCGTGCCGGCCCAGATCACGGGCCTCCGCTTCGTCAACCGCCTGACCCCGGCCCAGATCGCTGCGAACCGACTGCTGGAGGACGGCTCCGGAGTGGCCCTCGGGGATGTCGATGGGGATGGGCGCTGTGACGTCTACTTCTGCAGCCTGAGCGGGTACAATCGACTCTACCGGAACCTCGGGGAGTGGCGGTTCGAGGACATCACCGCCCGGTCCGGTGTTGGCTGCGCCGGGCAGTCCTCGACCGGAGCGGTCCTCGCGGACGTCGATGGCGACCGGGACCTCGACCTGCTGGTGAATGCCCTGGGTGGGGGCACTCGACTGTTCCGCAACCAGGGTGGGGGCCTCTTCGCAGAGGCCCCTGATGCCGGCTTGGACCGCCAGGGAGGCAGCCACTCGCTCGCCCTGGCCGATGTGGACGGGGATTCGGACCTCGACCTCTACGTGGCCAACTATCGGGCGACCACCGCCAAGGATGCCCCGGTCAAGGTCAAGGTGCGCCAGGTGTCTGGCCGCTTCGAGGTGCCCCCGGAGCACCAGGAACAGTTCCAGGTGGACGCCAGCGGAGGGGGCGTGGCGCTCCTCGAGTCCGGGGAACCCGATCGACTCTACTTGAATGATGGAAAAGGTCGGTTCACCCCGGTCGCCTGGACCGACGGCGCCTTCCTCGATGAACAGGGCCGCCCCCTCTCCGCGCCGCTCCGGGACTGGGGGCTGTCGGCCCAGTTCCGGGATCTCAACCAGGACGGCGCCCCGGATCTCTACGTCTGCAACGACTACTTCACCCCCGATCGGATCTGGATCAACCAGGGCCGGGGCGTCTTCCGTCTCGCTCCCGCATGGGCCTCCCGGCAGATGAGCTGGGCCTCCATGGCGGTCGATGGGGCCGACATCAACCGCGACGGCTGGGACGATCTCTTCGTCTGCGAGATGCTGAGCCGCGACCGCGTCCGACGTCACACCCAGCACAGCCTCCGAGAGGTCTCCCCGATGCCCGCCTGGGGCTGGGGTTGGGGCCCGGGTTCCGCCGAACGCTACACCCAGACCATGCGCAACACCCTGCTGTTGGCCCGTGGGGATGGGACCTTCGCCGAGGTTGCCCAGATGTTCGGCGTACCGGCCTCGGAATGGACCTGGGGTGGGCTGTTCCTGGATGTCGACCTCGATGGGTTCGAGGACCTGCTCATCGCCAATGGCCATTCGCGGGATCTCGCCAATTCGGACTCCCTCGCGGCCGTGGACCGTCTTCCGCCGGCCCCCGATCCCGCCTCCCGCCTCAAGTCGCTCCACCTTTTCGCCCCGCTGCCGCTGGCCAACCTCGCCTTCCGGAACCAGAGGGGCACCCGGTTCACCGAGGTGGGTCGGGAGTGGGGGTTTGACGTGATGGGGGTGTCGAACGGGATGGCGGAGGGGGATCTGGACGGGGACGGGGACCTGGACGTGGTGCTGAACCAGCTGAACGGGGAGGCGGTGCTGCTGCGCAACGCGGGGAGCGGCGGACGGATCGGGGTGCG
>SYEM01000220.1 GCA_005801385.1 Verrucomicrobiales bacterium
GAGGATCCTCCACTGCTCGTCGGTGAGGTCGGTGTCGTAGACGGCGTTTTGCATCGCCCCGACACCCGCTGCCGCGGGAGATGGGCCGCGTCAGGCCGAGCGCCGAGTCAACGCAAAAGTCGCTTCTTCCTCGGGATTCCAGCGGTTTTCAGCCCATGCCGGCACTGCTTTCTTTACCGCGGGAGTTTTCGGACGGGCTCTCAGGTCCTCCTGACCCTCACAGGGAAGATGGGGACCCAGCGGAGTGGGTCCCTACCTTGGGTGGGCGCTCCCGCGCCCAGTGCCGCAGGGCACTGCGGCACCCAACCACCCTGTCTCTGCCGCCGCTCCTGCTCTTTGGACTTTGCCCCAACGCTGGTCCCGGGATACTCGCGCCACCGTGACCACTCCCTTTGCCTCTGGCCCGTCCACCGACCGCTGGCCCTCGCAGGTCAAATTCATCATCGGGAACGAGGCCTGCGAACGCTACAGCTTCTACGGCATGAAGGGGATTCTCGCCGGCTACATCACCGGCGAGGTTGTCCGCGGCGGACTCGGTCTCACCAAGGACACCGCCACGGTGTGGATCCACCTCTTCATCATGGCGAACTACTTCATGCCGCTGCTCGGAGCCTACATCTCCGACCGGCTCTGGGGTCGCTACAAGACCATCCTCTGGATTTCTCTCTTCTATTGCGTCGGACACGGGGTGCTGGCTCTGAGCGACCTGACAACGAGCCTCGAGTCACGGACCTGGATGCTCTGGGCGGGGCTGGCCCTGATCGCGTTCGGGGCGGGCGGCATCAAGCCCTGTGTCTCCGCATTCATGGGTGATCAGTTCCCGGCTGGGAAGACCCGGCTCTACCAGAAGGCCTACGCCGCCTTCTATTTCTCGATCAACTTCGGCTCCTTCTTCTCGTTCCTCACCATCCCGTTCATCGCCAAACACCACGGCTATGGGTGGGCCTTCGGGATCCCCGGCGTCCTGATGGGCATCGCCACCCTCATCTTCTGGTCCGGACGCCATCGCTACATCCAGGTGCCGCCCGCCTCCGAGACCCGGTCGGCCGGGTTCTTTCCCGTGCTCTGGGAGGCCCTGACCCACCGCCAGCCCGGACGTGGATTCTGGGACGGCGCCCGCGGGCGTTTCTCGGCTGAAGAGATCAGTGCCGCTGCATCGATACTGCCGGTGCTCAGCATCTTCGCCCTCATCCCGCCCTTCTGGGCGATGTTCGACCAGCACTCGTCGACCTGGATCCTCCAAGCCGAACGCATGACCCCGGTCCAGCTCACCCCAGGCTATTCCATCGGCGGCGAGGAGATGCAGTCCCTCAACCCCCTCCTCGTCATGCTCCTGGTCCCGCTCCTGACCGGGATCGTGTACCCGCTGTGCGGACGCCTCATCACCCCGCTGCGCCGGATCGGACTGGGCATGATCATCGCCGCCACCTCCTATCTCGTGGTCGCCTGGATCCAGCAGCGGATCGAAGGAGGGGAAAAACTCAGTGTCCTGTGGCAGTCCGTGCCGTATGTGATCATCACGACCGCGGAGGTGCTGGTGTCGACCACAGGCCTGGAGTTCGCCTACACGCAGGCGGCCAAGAGCATGAAGAGCATCATCATGAGCTTCTGGCTCCTGACCGTGGCGGCCGGCAACGGACTGGTGGCCCTCATCACCAAGCTGGGCGGGGCCGGGAGCCATGACGCCTCGGTGACCCCGGGGCGGTTCCTGATGTACGCCCTGTTCACCTTCGGCGTCTCCGGAGCTTTCGTCATCGTCGCCATGCTCTATCGGTATCGGGACCCGGCCCACGAGGCCCGCTGAAGCCGGGCCTCCGCCTCTGCGCCACCGACCCTGATCACCATGTATCGCGTCCAAGGATCCGACCTCAAGGAATACGGTCCTGTCTCCGACGGCCAGCTCCGCGAATGGATCGCGGAGAACCGGCTCAACCGGTTCTCGATGGCCCGGAAGGAGGGTGACCCGGCCTGGCGCCCGCTGGACCAGTTCCCGGAATTCGCCACCGCCCTGCAGTCCCAACCCGGTGTGTTGCCCCCCTCGCCCCCTCCAACGACGTCACCGGACCCGGAACGGGCCCGTCGGCTGCTTCAAGGGCCATCCCTCGCGCTCCTGCTGATGGGAACCGTCGGCCTGGTCATCACCCTGTCCGGTTTCGTCGCCCGCGACTGGCTGGTGGAGATGCTGGTCCAGGCCACCTCGACCCTGCCGGCGGCAGTTCCTGCGGACCAGCTGGGCGCCTGGAAGACCGAGCTGTCGCGGGGTCTGGCACTCCGGGACTACGCCCGGGGCCTCGCCGGCGTGGTCATCAACGGGGTCATGATTGCTGGGGCCCTCGCGATGCGGCGGCTGGAGAACAGGAATCTGGCCCTGGCAGCGGCGACCTTCGCCCTCATCCCCTGCCAATGCTGCTGCTGCGTCTCGATCCCCTTCGGCGTCTGGGCCCTCCTGATGCTCAATCGCCCCGAGGTGAAGCAGTCGTTCCGCTGACGTGTCAGCCCCACCCCAGATCCCGCCGACACCTCCGGTTGAGACCCTACCCCGGCATCGCACGCTGACTCTCCTGCTGGGTTTCATCGGAATTGGAGGCTTGATCCTCCTCGCAATGGTTGAGCCAGCCGGTCAGGTCCTGTTTCCCCGCTGCTGGCTCAACGAAATGACCGGTCTGAGGTGTCCAGGCTGTGGCGGGACGCGTGCGATGCATGCCCTGTTGGCCCTCGACCTGCGGCGTGCCTGGCACCTCAATCCCCTCGTCGTGACCACGATCCCCCTGGGCCTCTGGTGGACGCTCCGCGGACTCCGCGGGGGATGGACCGGGCTCTGGTGGCAGGACCCAACAACCCATCCGATTGGTCTCGCCATGATGGGGGGAGCGCTAGTCGGATTCGGGATCGGTCGGAACCTTGCCTGGTGACCGATTCCTGATCGGAAGGTCTTTGTAAGACGTCAGGCGAACCTGACGTTCTCCCCCCGATCATCCTACTGAACACTCCGTGCCCCAACAGGGTGCGGATGCCTCATTGGCGGTGGGGCTGCATCGAATGCAGCCCCACGCGGGTCTACACCTGGGTTTCATGGGTGATATCCAAATGAATCGCGACACCCAGAAAACAACCCAACCCTCCGGAACCGAATCGCCCCCGGATGCAACACCGTCTCGGTCCCATTCCGACAGGACGACCCCAATCCCGCCCATCCCAATCTCGGATCCGGAGGCGTCCCACTCCGTCTCTCCAGATGCCGTTCCTCCAATCGGCCCCGGCAGTCGGATCGGCGATTTCGAGATTCTGTCCGAGATCGGACAAGGGGCCATGGGCGTGGTCTATGAGGCACTCCAGCACAGCTTGCGAAGGAGGGTCGCTCTCAAGTTCCTCAAGGGGGATGTCTGGATCGATCCACGGAAACGACACCGGCTCCAGATCGAGGCCGAGATGATTGCGCGTCTGGACATCCCCGGAATCGTGCAGATCTACGGGATCAACGAACACCTTGGGCGCCCCTTCCTGAGCCTCCAACTCGTGGACGGGCACGACCTGAGCCGTAAGATGGAGGAACTCAGCCTCCCCGCGGTGTTGAGGACGTTGAGAGGCCCCACTGCATGGTGGATGGGTTCGCCTGCGAGAGCGCAGAGGGAGATCGCTCGGCTGCTTGCGCAAGTGTCCCAGTCCCTTCACGAAGCCCACCGATGTGGCGTTCTGCATCTGGATCTCAAGCCCGCCAACATCCTCATCGACGCCACCGGGCAACCCAAGATCACGGACTTTGGAATCGCCCGCCGGCTGGCGGACCGACAGTCGGACGCCACCCCGGACTACACCGAGGGAAGCCCCTCGTACATCGCACCGGAACTCCTCACGGGATCGTCCAGTCCCACGGCCCAGTCGGACATTTATTCCATCGGAGCGGTGGGCTACGAACTGGTGACCGGGGAACCGCCATTCGAGGCCGGGAACCCGGTCGAGACCCTCATCCGGGTCCGGGAGGGCCGCCCCACCCCGGCACGGGACCTCGAGCCCACCGTGGACCGGGACCTCGAAGCCATCCTCGTCCGGTGCCTTTCGAAGGATCCGAGGGACCGCTACCGATCCGCTCACGAATTGGCCGACGATCTGAATCGCTTCATCGCCGGCCACCCCGTACAGGCCCGTCCCATTCCCCGGTGGAATAGGACCCTTCGATGGAGTCGCCAACATCCACTGGTCAGCCTGCTTCTGGGGGGAATGTTCCTTCTGGTCACCACGGTAGGGCTCACGACGCGGGACCTGCGCCAGGCGATCGATGATCGGGACAACGAAAAGGCGGCCACCTTCGTTGCGGAATCCAAGGCCGAACGGCTCAGCCTCGAGCTGGAACATCGGGAACGCCTCCCGTTGCCTCCCGCCAAGAACCCGGAGGAACTGGAACGCCTCGCGACCGAGGTCATCGCGCAGTCCGCCCGATGGACGGTCACGATGCCGAATCCCATTCGGGAGCGAAGCCATCCGGACAGCCCGATTGGGATGTCCCCCGACTTCGAAACCGCCTTCTGCGTGGACACAACAGGCCGGGTCGAGGCCATCGACATCGCGCGGAATCGAACCCGATGGGTCTGGAGCCCTCCGGAGGGGGAGCAAATCTCCGACCTGTCGCCCCCCAACAACCGCCACCTCGTCGTCACCACGGAACATCACCTCATCCTGCTCGATTCCTCCATCAATCCCCCGGTGGAACGATGGCGGCGTCGTAACGCTCGACTCCTCGCCCCGGAATCCAGAGGCAATTGGATCCTCGTCAACGATCCGGAGGGACGGGTGACTCGGGTGGATTGCGATATCGGGAAGGACCTCGGAACGCTGGCCCTCCGGGGGGTGACCCCGGGCGAGGTGGCGGCCAGCCCGGATCCCTCCTCTCCCACCCTCGCTGTCCTCGCTGGAGACGTGCTCCGAATCTTCGATCAGGACCGCAACAACTCCATCGGGTCCTGGAAGCTCCCGGGTCCGTTCCAGACGGTCCAGTGGTCCGGCGACTGGATCGCCGCCGGGGGCGAACAGGGCCAGGTCGTGGTCCACCACGTTCCTTCGGGGACCCAGGGACTGCTCGCAGCAGGCCATGCTCCCATCCATCGGCTCCTGTTCATCCCAGGGACCGAATACCTCTTCGTCACCACCACCGATGGCCAGACCTCGTTCTGGGATGCCGCCACCCGTGTCCGTCTCAACCTGAGCCGCTCGTTTCTGCCGCTCCAGATCCATGGGGGTGGACGTCAGTTCCTGTATGCCACACCCCGATCCTGGGGTCTGGGGACCGTGTCGTCCTCGAGGAATCGGATCGCCCTCAGCGTCGTTGATGGAGGGCTTCCCCCCATCCGATCCTTGGACTTCAGCGATGACGGGCGTTGGCTCGTCGTCGGCAAACAGAAAGGGGTCCATCTGGTCGACCTGACCCACAGCCACTCCCAATCCTTCCATCGGGCGCCGGGGACCCTGTTCGCCCATCTGATTCCGGGGACCCGGGAGGTGCTGGTCCAGTCCCGGGAGGGATTCACCTGGTTTCCCGTCGACCTCGAGGCCGGCCGGATCCAGCCCATGGCTGTACACCATCATCCACATCCAGAAGCCCGCCGAAGCGGGGCCGTCCAACGCAGGTCAGGGGAATCGGTCCTGACCCTTGAGGGGAAGGAGGGTTCGTCCTGGACCCTGGATCCGAAGACACGGTCGTTGGCGGGGATTCAACCGGATGTCGCTGCCCAGTGGATACCCGAGGCGGGCACCATCACGAACCGGGCGGCGGGCCCTGCGGTTTCGTGGGTCTCGCCCGACCGCCACTTCGGCATCCTCAGCGACCTCGTGGAACACCGACTGGTGGCCTGGCCCCGGGGTGATCTGATCCGTTCGGAAAGCGTCCGGGGGAGTCTGGCCCGTCCGCTCCCTCCGAGCACTTGGACGGCGGACTCAAGGCACCTGGCCTGGGTGACGGACTGGGACACGATCACCGTGATCCGATCGCACGACGGGGCGACGCTCGTGCGTCTCACAACCCTCGAGCCCTCCACCTACACGGCACTCCGGTTCAGCCCAGACCGCCGTTGGCTGGCCGCGGGCAACACCCGGGGGAAGGTGGAGCTGTGGGATCTGACCCGTCTCGAGGCCGAACTCGCCGCCGCAGGGTTCGCCATCGACGGACCCACCATCGGGCCGACGGGACACCTCCTTCCACCCGATCCCGTTCGGGATCCGCTGTCGACACCCCCTTCCCGGATCAACCTCGACGGGTCCATCACCAGGATCCGGTCCCGCGATCCTGGTGCGGGGGCCGACATCCTCGATCTCGGCCCCTTTCTGAACAGCCCGCTGGACGACGGGTTCCTTCCCCAGGACAACAGCAGGACAAATCTCCATGGCCTGCCCCAGGGCCTGGTCCGGTTCGATGACATCCTGTTCGACCTCCGCGGCCTGGTCCGGCTCCGCGGCGGCAGGGTGGGGCTGGATCGTCCCGCCTACCCCACTGCGATCACCCAACATTTCCCTCCAAGACCCATACACCGCGCCCATCTGCTTTCGGCGGCCCACCATGTCCCGATACCCCTCAAAACCGGCCTCGAGATCGGCAGCCCGCACCTCGGATTCGAGGACGGGACGGAATCGGTGTTCCCGATCCGGATCGGCGAGGAACTGGACGACATCTGGTCGCCGATCGGCTCCTCGAACCCACCGCAACGGGCCACAGTGGCCTGGAGGGGACTCGACGCCACGTCGGAAGCCCATGACGCGTGGCTGCAACTCTACCATGTGGTCTTCACCAACGCCCATCCATCGCGGCCCGTGAGTTCGGTCGTAATCCATTCCAAACAGGCCATCACATCCCCGATTGTGGTCGGCGTGACCCTCGATTGATTCGGGCCGGGCGGAACCCGTGGAACCGGGACCGTGCTGGCATTCCAACGGTTGAGACGACCCGGAAGGGAACTCCGGACACCTCACCCGGCCTCACGGCTACATGTCCCGGCTGTAGAAGAGGATCCGGGTGCAGTTGGGGCAGTAGACGAGATCCTTCTGGGCCTTGGCCTCCACGAAGACCTGCTGGGGGAGCTTCATGTGGCATCCGCCGCAGCTGACGCCCGCCACACCCACCACGACGTTGTCGCCGCGCTTGTCGATGAGGCGGCTGTAGCGTGCGAGGATCCCGGGGTCGACCCCGGCGGCCAACTTCGCATGGTCGGCCAGGACGCGTTCCAGATCGACCTTCAGGTTCCCTTCCCGGGCGTTCATGTCGGCGACCTGCTTCTGGATCAGGGACTTCTCCTCGGCGGCGACCTTGTCGGCCTCGGCGAGCTCCTTCGCGGCGGCCTCGGTCTGTTCCATGAGCACCAGCTGCTGGTCCTCGATCCCGCTGATCTCGGTCCGGGTGGTCTCGATCTGGTGGGTGCAGCGCTTGTACTCGTCGTTGTTCTTGGTGGTCCCCTGCTGGGTCTCGATCTTCCGGATGAAGTCTTCCTTGGTCTTCACCTCGAGCTCGAGCCGCTTGCGTTCGCTCTCGAGGTGCATGAGCCGCTGCTTGCGCTGCTCGGCAGCGGCGGCCGCCTGGGCGAGCTTGGACTCGAGATACTTTCGCTGCTGCGGGATCCCCGACAGCTCCCCCTGCAGCCGGAGGCGATTGCGGTCACGATCCTGCAGGACGAGCAGCTGTTCGATCACGGGAAGCATGGCCTTCAAGCTATCGGTCCGCCCACCCGGGGGTCAACCGGCTGGAACCGCGAGTTGGTGAGAGGCTACCCGAGCCCTCCGCGGTTGCACGATGGGGACGCGGCCGTAACCTCCGCTCATGAATCTCTCCCGGAACTGGATGGCGTCGCTGGTGATGGCGGGTTCCCTGACCTGCATCGGGGACGAGGCCCCCAAGCCGACGAGCAAGGCGAGGGAACTCGCCCGGATCCTCAACGAGGCCTTCATCGAGGTCGCCGAGGAGGTCTCGCCGGCGGTGGTGGTGATCGATGTTGCCCAGCGGGAGGAGGACGAGATGGCCGTCCCACCGGATCATCCGTGGTTCAACTTCGTCCCGGAACGCTTCCGGAAACGGGACCGCGGTCCCGCATCACAGGAACCTCCCGACTACAACGGCCAGGGATCCGGCATCATCATGGACTCCGAGGGCCGCATCCTCACCAACCACCACGTGGTCGAGCAGGCCGAACGGATCCGCGTCCGCCTCCGCGATGGCCGCCAGTTCGACGCCGAGGTCAAGGGAACCGATGAACAGTCGGACCTGGCTGTTCTCCAGCTGAAGAACCCGCCCGCCGATCTCCCGAAGGCCCGGCTTGGGGATTCCGACAAGGTCCGGGTCGGCGAGTTCGCCATCGCGATCGGCGCTCCCTTCCGCCTCGACTACACCGTGACCTTCGGCCACATCAGCGCCAAGGGCCGCAACTCGGTGGTGCCCCTGGGCATGGGCGGCGGGCTGATGGACCAGGACTTTATCCAGACCGACGCCAGCATCAACCCGGGCAATTCGGGAGGGCCGCTGGTGAACATCGAGGGCGAGGTCATCGGAGTGAACTCGATGATCCGCGGACTCAACTCCGGCATCAGCTTCTCGGTCCCGATCAACCTTGCCCGGGAGATCAGCGCCCGACTCATCAAGGAGGGCCGGTTCGTCCGTTCCTGGCTTGGGGTCAACATCGCCGCTCTCCGGGAATCCGAGAAGGTCCAGACGCTGGTCCCGGGCCTGGCCGACGGCGTCGTGATCACCCGCATCGTGCCCTCCGGTCCCGCCAGCGAGGCCGAGCCCGCGCTGGAGCCGAACGACGTCATCACCTCGGTCGACGGACGCCCGGTGAAGAACCCCGCGGAACTGCGGGCCGTCGTCACCCGCAAGGCCCCCGGGACGGAACTGACCCTCGAGGTCCACCGCGCCGACAAGACCTTCACGAGCAAGGTATCGCCCCAGCCGATGCCCGACGATCTTGCCTCGAACCGCGAGCCCCGGAAGAAGGAAGGTCCGCCGCGCTTTCTTGGCATGGTCCTCAAGCCGCTCAGCGAGGCGGAGGCCAAGGAACAGGGCCTTGACGGGGGCGCGGTGGTCCTGGACATCCCCGAGGAGGGGCGCGCCGCGAAGGCCGGACTCAAGGACGGTGACATCATCACCGAGATCAATCACCAGGGCATCGGATCCCCGGCCGATTTCAGGACGGCGATCCAGCAGGTCGACACCGAGAAGGACGTGGTTCTGGTGGTCCGACGGAAGGCCAAGGAGGTCATCCTTATCATCAAGGCCGCCGAAACGGAGAGGCAGGATCGGTGACCCCGCAGAACCGTGGCTGGACCCGATCGATCCGGTTCTCGCCGTGCCCCTGTGACAGGTTTCGTCATAGGACTGTGCTACCATGTTTCCGCCGTTCGAGTTGACGTCCCGGCAGACGTCCCCGACAGAAAACGCCACCACACGACATGAACTCCACCATCCGCTCCATCAACGATCACCTCATCCAGGAAGGTCTCATCGTGCATCCCATCGGGGATGGCGAGGGCATCGTCGTCCACATGACGCTGAAGCATCTCCGGCTGGCGGTGTCGTTCCTGACGGGGGAGGAGGATGATTTCCTGCGTCTCGACGCCCTGTTGCCCGTACCGGTCCCTGCGGACCGCCGAACCGCCGTCTCGGACTTCCTCACGCGGGTGAACTGGAACATGAGGCTGGGGCGATTCGTCATGGACTTCAGCGACGGCGAGATCCGGTTCCGGCAGGAACTGGACTCCCGGGATGACACCGTGGACGTGAAGCGGGCCGAGGTGGGCCTGCTGAGGTGCTGCCACATGGTCGACGCCTTCGTCCCGGCGCTCATGGGAGTCATCTTCCGCGAGACTCCCCCGGAAGAGGCCTTGGCCCAGGGCGAAAGGGATCTCGAGGCCCTGGCCAAGGACGAGGAATAGGGCGGATCCGGCTTGGACACCGCCGGGACCGGGGCCCATCGCCGAGGGCGTGGGTGCTCCGCACCCAGCGATGCAGGTCACTGCACCACCCACCCGTCGAAGCCTTCGGATTCCTGTCCCAGGATGGCACCCTGGTTCCTGTCCCCACCTCCCGTTCTTCCTCGGAAGCTCCTCACCGACCCAGCAGATGTCCGGCCTGGGCGGTGATGTCGCCGGACTTCATCAGCGATTCACCCACCAGGATCGCACGGGCGCCGCAACGCAGCAGCCGCTCCACATCCGCCCGGGTGTGGATGCCGCTCTCGGCCACGAGCAGATGCGCGAGGCGCTCCCCATCGCCCCGGATCAGATCCGGGATCCGTGCTGCGAGCCGCTCGGTCGTGCCGAGATCCACCTTGAAGGTCTTCAGGTCCCTGTTGTTCACCCCGATCAACCTCGCTCCACACCGCACGGCCCGCTCCAGCTCCACCTCGTCATGAACCTCCACCAGTGCGGTCAATCCCGCCGCATCCGCCAGAGCATGGAAATGGGACAGCTGGACGTCGTCCAGGATCGCGACGATCAGCAGGATGGCATCGGCACCCCACTCGATGGCCTCGAGGATCTGCCGCTCGTCGATGATGAAGTCCTTGCGCAGCAGCGGGAGCCCCACGGCCGCACGGATCTGCCGGAGGTACCCGAGGGATCCCTGGAAGAACTTCTCGTCGGTGAGGA